>CAKKRZ010000111.1:3348-13482 GCA_919902925.1 Acidiferrobacterales bacterium
AGGCGACGCGGGTGTTGGTCAGCTTGATCATGCGCCCTAAGCCTAGCCGACCGGCTGGCGCTCTCCAAGCGATCGCCGTCCGCCGGGGTGGGCGGATATATAATGATCGGCGACCTCCACCCTGCCCCCGACGTGACGACTTCCAGCGGACCCTACCGGCCACGACTCGCGTGGCGCCACCTGGCCCCACGCCACCTGGGCAGCTGGCTGCTGCTCGGGTTGTTGTGGCTGTGCGCCTTTCTGCCGTTTGCGCTGACGCGGGGGGTCGGTGCGGCGCTCGGCGCGGTCATGCGCGCCGGCAACCGCAAGCGCCGCGAGATCGCGCGCGTAAATCTGGGCCTGTGCTTTCCGGACCTGCCGGAACCCGAGCGCGAGCGAATGCTGCGCCGGCATTTCCGCGTGAGCGGGCAGGCCTATCTCGACCTCGGCCTGCTGGCCTTTGCGCCGGCCTGGCGGGTGCGCGCGGCCGTGCGCATCGAGGGGATCGAGCACTACCTCGAACCGCTGCGCTCCGGCCGGCCGGTGATCCTGCTGGTACCGCACACCATGGGCATGAATTTCACCGGCGCCTTGCTCGCCGCCGAACACCCGATGTTCGGCCTCATCAAGCCGGTGGCCGATCCCGTCATGGACTGGCTGTTGCAGCGCGGACGCATGCGTTTCGGTTGCGTGCTCTATCTCAAGAATTTCGGCCTGCGCCAGGTGGTGCGGGCACTGCGCGAGCGCAGCACCTTTTATTATCTGCCCGACGAGGACCACGGCCCGCGTCATTCGCTGTTCGCCCCGTTCTTCGGCGTGCCGACCGCCACCCTGAACACGCTCGGCCGGCTCGCACACATGGCCGGCGCGGCGGCGGTGCCTTGTTTCACCCGCCTGACCGGCAGCGGCTACGTACTGCGCTTCGAGCCGGCGCTTACGGGTTTCCCGACCGGCGATGACCAGCGCGACGCCGAAACCATGAACCGGGTGCTGGAGCAGGGCCTGCGCGACATGCCCGAGCAATACATGTGGACCTTCAAGCTGTTCCGGACGCGGCCCGGCGGCGCGCCTTCGCCCTATGCCCGCTGACCAGCCTTCGTATAAACCGGGCCTGTTCGGCCGCGGTTTCCTGCGCCTGCTCGGCCTCGTGCCGGTGCCGGCCATTGCGCTGCTCGGCTACGTCTTCGGCTGGCTGGCGTGGAAACTTGATCGCCGCCGCCGGCATATCGTGCGCACAAACCTGGCGCTGTGTTTTCCCGAACTCAGCGAACACGCGCGAAATGATCTGATGCGCCGGCATTTCCTCGTCTTCGGGCGCGCATTGCTGTGCGCGCTGGCGGTCGGTGCCGGCAGCCGCGCGCGCCTGTACCGGACGGTCACCATTGAAGGACGCCAGCACTATGACGAGGCCCTGGCCAAAGGTCGCGGCGTGATCCTGTATGCGCCGCACTTCACGGCGCTGGAGGTCGGCGGGCTGCGCATTACGGCGGAGCGGCCGATGCTGGCCATGTATCGTGAGCCCAGACGGCATCTTTTTCATTGGGGCATACATCGCAACCGCACGCACTTCGGGTTGGAGTTGATCGAGCGCGAGGCCAATATGCGCCACGTCATCCGCCGGCTCGGCGGAGGCACGCCGTTTTACTATCTGC
Organism: Acidiferrobacterales bacterium; assembly: GCA_919902925.1. Lineage (GTDB taxonomy): Bacteria > Pseudomonadota > Gammaproteobacteria > Acidiferrobacterales > Sulfurifustaceae > CAKKRZ01. Next base: position 4,980 of record CAKKRZ010000111.1, read on the forward strand.
CCGACATCGATCCCGGCCACAGTGGAAGCCACGCGTTCGTGCCCTTCTTCGGCATCCCGGCCGCGACCGTCACGGCGGTGAGCCGGCTGGCGAAACTTGCCAACGCGCTCGTGATCCCGTGCATCACGCGCGAAACCGGGCTCGGACGCTACACGGCCAGGCTCTATCCACCGGTCGAAGGCGTGTCGGGCGAGAATCCGCAGGCCGACGCCGCGCTACTGAATCGCTGGCTGGAGAATGAAGTGCGCCGGACTCCAGAACAATACTTCTGGATTCATCGGCGCTTCAAGACGCGCCCGGCCGGTGAGCCTTCTCTGTACGAAAGACGGGCGCCACGCGCGTGAAGCGTCCGCTTCGCTCCTTCGGGCATCCGCGCCACTGGCTCACCTGGGCCGGGCTGGCCATCATGTTCACGGTGTCGTGGCTGCCGCTGCCGCTGATCCGGCTGATCGGGCAGGGCGCGGGCCTGCTGCTGTACGCGCTCTACACCTCGCGCCGCCGCATCGTGCGCCGCAATCTGGGGCGCTGCTTTCCGGAATGGCCGCCGGCCCGGCTGGAGCGCGTCGTGCGCGCCCACTTCCGCGCCTTCGGCCAGACGCTGCTCGACAACGGCATCGCCTGGTGGGCGCCGCGCTGGCGCCTGCGCTGGCTGGTGCGCCTGCGCGAGCGCCATCACTACGATGCTGCGCTGGCGAAGCAGCAGAACGTCATCCTGCTGGTGCCGCATTTCCTCGGCCTGGAAGTCGCCGTCAGTCGCCTCTCCCTGGAACGGCCGATGGTGACGGTCTTCCGCCATCCCGACAACGAACTGCTGAGCGTGGTGGTGGAGCGTGGCCGCGCGCGCTTCGGCCTGCAGCTCATCGAACACAACAAACCATTCACCTCGCTGGTGCGCGCCGTGAAATCCGGCGCGCCGCTCTATTACCTGCCGGACCAGGACGCCGGCCGTCGCCACGCCGTGTTCGCGCCCTTCTTCGGCATCCCGGCCGCGACCTTCACCACCCTCGGGCGCCTGGCGAAGATGACCGGCGCGGCGGTGATTCCATGCATCGCCGTGCAGCGGTCGTGGGGGCTTGGCTACGAGGTTCAGTTCCAGCCGCCGCTGGAGAATTATCCGGTCGGCGACGAGCTCGCCGATACGACGCGCATGAACGCGGTGATCGAGGAAGCGGTGCGACGCAACCCGGCGCAATATTTCTGGTTGCACAAGCGGTTTAAGACGCGCCCAGAGGGAGAGGGGAATTTTTATAAATAGGGGAGCGCCCTCCGGGCGCGTGGTTTTAATCTAGGGTGCTCCGCCCCCGACCCAGGGTTACTTTCTCTTGCTTTGTCCAAGAGAAAGTAACCAAAGAGAAGGACACCCCCGATGCCACGCTTTCTTTCGTCTCTTTCTTTGCGCGAACAAAGAAAGGGACCCCAGGGTGCTGGGGGCGGAGCCCCCGCGAGTAGCCGTTAACAGCGCGCCCGAAGGGCGCACGACCCAGCGCGGATGCGCCTACTTCAGTAGCCGCTTCAGAAAGACCCCCATCTCCTTCACTGCCTGTTTATCGCCCTTCGCCTCCGCCACGCGGATACCTTCCTCATAAACCTTCACCGCTTCCTCCCGCTGACCGGCGTCGGTCAGCGCCTGGCCAAGCAGCTTCCACGCGGCCGAGTACTTGGGGTCGTGCTGCAGGCATTTGCGGAAATGTTCGACCGCCTGAGCGGGTTGCTGGGCCTTGAGGTATTCGCTGCCGAGGCTGAAGCGCAGCAGGGCGTTGTCCTGGCCGCCGGCGAGCATGGCTTCGAGTTTGTTGAGTAGGGCCATGTCAGTCGCGCCAGAAGGAGGGCGAGACGAGCACGAGCAGGGTGAACAGCTCCAGCCGCCCGGCGAGCATGGCGAAGGACAGCACCCACTTGGCCGCCTCGGGCAGGGCGCCGAAATTGGCCGCCGGCCCGACCGCGCCCAGGCCCGGGCCGGTGTTGTTGAGCGCCGCGGCGGCGGCCGAGAAGGCGGTGACGAGATCGACGCCGAGGGACGCGATCACGAGCCCGACGAGTGCGAACACCACGAGGTAGAGGGTGAAGAACGCCGAGATGGCGGCGATGGTGCGCTCGGGGACCGAGCGCCCGGCGAGTTTGACCGGCACGATCGCGTTCGGGTGCAGCAGGCGCTTGATCTCCGCCGCGCCCTGTTTGTAGAGCATCAGCACGCGGATCACCTTGATGCCGCCGGCGGTCGAGCCGGCCGAACCGGAAAAGAAGCTGATGAACATCAGCAGCGCCCCGAGCACGCCCGGCCACAACGCGAAATCGGCGCTCATGTAACCGGTGGTGGTGGCCATGGTGACGACCTGGAATACGCTGTAGCGCAGCGCCTGCAACGGGTCCGGGTAGGTGCCGGCCGCGACCAGATAAAGGGCGATAAACGCGGTCGCCAGCGCGAGGATGCCGAGGTACACGCGGAACTCGCTGTCGCGGAAGTAGGCGCGCCAGTCGCGCCGGTGCCAGGCCATGAAATGCAGCGCGAAATTGACGCCGCCCAGGAACATGAACAGCACCAGAATCATCTCGATCAGGGCGCTGTTGAAATGCGCGATCGAGGCGTCGTGCGAAGAAAAGCCGCCGGTGGAAAGCGCGCTGAAGGCGTGGATGACGGCGTCGAGCGGCGTCATGCCGGCCGCCCACAGCGCCAGGAAACAGGCGATGGTCAGGCCGAGGTAGATGTACCACAGCGCCTTGGCGGTTTCGTGGATGCGCGGCGTGAGCTTGTTCTCCTTCATCGGCCCCGGTGTCTCGGCCTTGTAGAGTTGCATGCCGCCGACGCCGAGCAGCGGCAGGATCGCCACCGCCAGCACCACGATGCCCATGCCGCCCAGGAACTGCATCAGTCCGCGCCACAGGTTGAGCGAAGGCGGGAGCTTGTCGAGCCCGCTGATCACCGACGAGCCGGTGGTGGTGAGCCCGGACATGGCCTCGAAGTAGGCGTCCGCCAGCAACGGCGTGACGCCGGCGAACATCAGCGGCAGCCCGCCGAACAGCGCGAGCAGTCCCCAGAACAGCGTCACCAGCACGAAGCCGTCGCGGATGCGCAGTTCGCGCTGCACGCGCGCCACCGGCAGCCAGGCGAGCAGGCCGGCGCCGAGGGTGATCGCATAGGCCTGCAGGAAGGCGAGGTGCGCGCCATCCTGGTTCCACAGCGACAGCGCCAGGCACGGCAGCATGACGGTGCTGAACAGGATCAGCAGCAGTCCCATCACGCGTTGGATGGCGGTGAACTGCATGGTCAGAGAAAGGCGAAGCCCACCTGGAACAGGCGCTCGACCTCGGTGATGCGCGCCTTGTCGACCACGAACAGGATCACGTGGTCGTTGGATTCGATGACGGTGTCGTGGTGTGCGATCAGCACCTTGCCCGCGCGCACGATGGCGCCGATGTTGGTGCCCTCCGGCAACGGGATGTCCTGGATGCGCCGGCCGACCACCTTCGAGGTCTTGGCGTCGCCGTGCGCCACCGCCTCGATGGCCTCGGCGGCGCCGCGCCGCAATTGGTGCACGGCCACCACATCGCCGCGCCGCAGGTGGGCGAGCAGGCTGCCGATGGTGGCCTGCTGCGGCGAGATGGCGATGTCGATGGTGCCGCCCTGCACGAGGTCGACGTAGGCGGCGCGGTTGATGAGCGACATGACGCGCCGGGCGCCAAGCTGTTTGGCGAGCATGGCGGACAGGATGTTGGCCTCGTCGTCGGAGGTGACCGCGCAAAAGGTATCGACATCCTCAATGCCCTCGCGTTTGAGCAGCTCTTCGTCGGCCGCGTCGCCGAGCAGCACGACCGTGCGATCCAGTTCCTCGGCCACTTCCTTGGCGCGCGCCGGGTTGTGGTCGATGAGCTTGGTGTTGATGCCGCGTGCTTCCAGGCTGTGCGCCAGCCGCCGGCCGATGTTGCCGCCACCGGCGAGCATGACGCGCTTGACGGGTTTCTCCTGCCGGCGCAGCTCCGAGAGGACGGCGCGGATATCGCGCGTGGCGGCGATGAAGAACACCTCGTCGCCGGCCTCGATGACGGTGTTGCCTTCCGGCGCGATCGGCCGGTCCTGCCGGTAGATGGCGGCCACGCGCGTCTCGACGCGCGGCAGATGCTGGCGCAGTTCCTTGATCGGCCGGCCGACCAGCGGGCCGCCGTGATAGGCGCGCACCGCGACCAGCTGCACGAGGCCGTCGGCGAAATCGAGCACCTGCAGGGCGGCGGGGTAGTCGATGAGCTTGAGGATGTAATCGGTAACGATCTGTTCCGGGCTGATGATGACATCGACCGGCAGCACGTCCTGGCGGAATATCTCCGGGTGCGCCAGGTAGTTGGCGGCGCGGATGCGGGCGATCTTGGTGGGCGTGTGGAACAGCGCGTTGGCAATGGTACAGGCGACGATGTTGGTTTCGTCGCTGTTGGTGACGGCCAGGATCAGGTCGGCGTCCTCGCCGCCGGCCTCGCGCAGCACGTCCGGGTGGCCGGCGGCGCCGGTCACGGTGCGCAGGTCGAGGCGGTTCTGCAGGTCGGCCAGTTTTTGCGCGTCGGTGTCAACGACGGTGATGGCGTAGTTTTCGCGCACCAGGTTTTCGGCCACCGTCGAACCGACCTGACCCGCGCCGAGAATGATGATTTTCATGATAGGAGCCTGGACGAGCCTGGGGCGGGCGTCAGGCTATTCTTTCACGTCGCGCGGATTGATGCCGAGCTGCTTGAGCTTGCGGTACAGGTGCGTGCGTTCCATCTCCACCAGCTTGGCGACCTCGGCGACATTGCCGCCGGTGCGGGCCAGATGGTGTTCCAGGTAGGCGCGCTCGAAATCCTCGCGCGCGCGCTTGAGTGGCAGGTCGAAGGGGCCGGTGCCGGCGGGCGCGTGCGCCGGCGCCTCGCCGAGCTGGGCGGCGACCTCCGCCTCCTCGACCACCCCGGCCGGGTTCAGGATCAGCAGGCGCTGCACCAGGTTGCGCAGCTCGCGCAGGTTGCCGGGCCAGCCGTGATGGCGCAGCAGGTTGAGCGCGCCGGTGGTGAACTTGCGGTAGGGCAGGCGCTCGTGGTCGACCATCCAGTTGACGAAGAAGCCGGCGAGCTCGGGGATGTCCTCGCGGTGGTCGCGCAGCGCCGGCAAGGTGACCGGCACGACGTTGAGCCGGTAGTAGAGATCTTCACGGAACCGGCCGTGGGCCACGCGCTCGGCCAGGTCGGTGCGACAGAGCGCGATCAGGCGCGCATCGAGATCGAGCGATTCACGCCCGCCCAGCCGGCGGTAGCGGCCATCGGCCAGCACCGTCGCCAGCCGCGTCTGCTGGCCGGCATCGATTTCATCGACATCGTTCAGCACCAGGGTTCCGCCGCGCGCCTGTTCGAAGGCGCCCGCGCCCGCGGCCTCGCCGTACAGCTGGCGGGCGAGGTCCTCGCTGGGTACGCCGGCCATCCCGACTTCGACCAGTGCGTGATCATGGCGCGGACTGTGCTGGTGCAGGTGACGCGCCACCGCCAGCTTGCCGGCGCCCGCCTCGCCGCTGACCAGCACCGCCGCGTCGCTGCCGGCGACCCGCGTCAATGTCTCGCGCAGGGTTTGCACCAGGCGCGAATGGCCGATCAGGAAGGCCGGTGGCTCGGCGGCGGCGCGCAGCGCGGTGTTCTCGCGCTTGAGCTGGGCGGATTCGAGCGCGCGCGCCAGCGTCAGCAGCAGCTTGCCGGTCGACAGCGGTTTTTCGATGAAGTCGTAGGCGCCGAGGCGCGTGGCCTCGACCGCGGTTTCGACCGTGCCGTGCCCCGACATCATGATCACCGGCACCTCGAGCCCGCCCTGCGCCCATTCCTTGAGCAGGGTGATGCCGTCAGTACCCGGCATCCAGATGTCGAGCAGCACCGCGTCCGGATGCTGGCGGTGGTAGAGGTCACGGGCGGCGACGGCGCCGTCGGCGGTCAGCACCACATAGTTTTCGTCTTCCAGGATTTCCTGCAACAGCCGGCGGATGTCGGGTTCGTCGTCGACGATCAGCACGGTGGCCGCGGCCGGGCGGGTGATGACGGGGACGGGCTGGCTCATGTCCGGTGTCCGTCGCCCGCCCGACGCCGGGCGCGCCCGCCTTCCTGCCGGCTGGCGTCGGGCGCCTGCTGCGCCTGGCCGTGCGGCAGGCGGATGGTGACGCAGGCGCCGCCGTCCGGCAGGTTCTCGGCCTGGATGCTGCCGCCGTGTTCCTCGACGATACGTTGCACGATGGCCAGTCCGAGGCCGGTGCCCTTTTCCTTGGTGGTGACGTAGGGTTCGAACAGCCGGTCCATGAGCTCGGGCGGGATGCCCGGGCCATTGTCTTCGATGCGCAGCTCGATGCCCGCCTCGTGGCCCGCGCCGATGCTGTGGGTGGTCATGCGAATCTTGGGTCGTTCGACGTTCACCAGGGCATCGCGCGCATTGAGCAGCAGATTATGCAGCACCTGGCGCAGACGGGTGGCGTCGGCGGTGATGGCCGGCAGGGCCTTGTCGAGGTTCAGGCGCAGGGCGACCGTGCGCGAATGGCCGCCGGGCGTGTCGGCGGCGCGCAGCGACACGACCTCGGCACGACGGAAATCGGCCGGCCGGCCGCTGCCGGCCACGTACAATTCAATCACGTCGCGCACCAGGTCGTTGAGGTTGACCGGCGTCGGCTGCATCTGCGCCGGGCGCGCGTAATCAGCGAAGGCGTTGACCATGCCCTTGAGGGCCTCGACCTGGTCGATGATCGTGCCCACGGCGCGTTCGAGCGTGGCCTGTTCCGCTTCCGGCAGGCTGCGCAGATATTTGTGGCGGATGCGCTCGGCCGACAACTGGATGGGGGTGAGCGGATTCTTGATCTCGTGCGCCATGCGTCGCGCCACGTCGCCCCAGGCGGCGTGGCGCTGCGCCTGGATGAGCGCGGTCACGTCATCGAACACCACCACGTAGCCGGCGCGCCGTCCGAGCGCCGCCGGCAAGCGCGTGCCGCGCACCAACAACACCCGCCGCTGACCGTCGAGGTCGATCTGGACCTCGGACTTCCATTCGGGAACATCGTCGGCCAGCGCCTGTTCGAGGAGCGCCACCAGCGGTGCCAGGGCCGGTGCCTGTTCGGCGAGCCGGTGGATGTTGGCGCCGCGCACCGTGTCCAGGTCGGCGGCCAGGATCGCCGAGGCGGCGGCGTTGTAGGTGCGCAAACGGCCGCGCCCGTTGACCGAGATGACGCCGGACGACAGGTGGATGAGCACGGTTTCGAGGTAGGCGCGGCTGCGTTCGGCGTCGTGCTGGGCGCGGCGCGATTCGCTCTGCGCGCGGCTGATGCGCCGCGTCATGTCGTTGAAGGATTCGACCAGCACACCGATCTCGTCGTGGCTGGTCACCGGCAGTTGCAGGCGATAGTTGCCGTCGGCCACCGCGCGCGTGCCCTCGGCCAGGTCGCGGATCGGCGCGACCACGCGCCGGGCAGTGAAGATCGCCGCCCAGACCGCGACCAGCAGGGTCAGCAACGCCACCAGCGTGAGCGTCAGGGTGAAGCCGAACTTGAGCGGCCCGCGCAGGTAATCGAGTTTTTCGTATTCGGCGTAGGCGGTCTGCACGTTCTCGCCAAGCCGGGTGTAGCGTGCCGGCAGCGTTTGCAGGACTTGCAGCAGCCGCACCGGCTGGCCGACCTCGCGCGAGTACACGGGCACGATCACGCGGATGCGCAGGCCGGCACGGCCGACGACGTCGAGGTTGGCGTAGGATTTTCCCTGCCGCGCCTGGGTCAGCGCCGATTCGCGCGGCAACACCGGCACCAGCGAGCCGCTGTCCGGGCCGGCGTCGCTGGCCGAGGCCAGGATCCGGCCGTCGGACGCGAACACCGTCAGTTCGGTGACGTTGTGCTGGTCGCGCAGCAGGCTGAGCGTCGACAGCAGGTTGCGATTTCTAAAGGCCGTGGTGCTGGTGCTGAACGAAACGATCTCGATCTCGGCGGCGATTTCCTGGGCGCTCTTGAGCAGGTCCTGTTTGACGGCGTCGATGGCCGTGCGCCCGAGCAGCAGGGCGTCGTTGAGCGCGCGGTCGATGCGCACGTCGAACCAGTTGTCGATACCACGGTGCAAAGTCTGGATGGAGAACAGAAACACCACAGTCACCGGCGCCACCGCCAGCATCACGAACAGCAACAACAACCGCAGGGTCAGGCGCGATCCCGTGGCCCCGCGGCGGTACTGGCGGAACATGCGTCGCAGGTTGTAGACGATCAGCGCCAGCAACAGGATCACGCCGATGATGTTCAGCACCAGCAACCACGAATACAGGCGACCGAAGACCGCCGAGTTCTGCGTGGCCTCGCTCATCATGAGCAGTGAGGCCAGCAGCAGCACCGACAGGGCGGCCAGCGGGATGACGCCGGTGAGCCAGCGTTTCGCCGACGGGATGGAGGCGAGGGCCGCGCGCCAAGCCGGTATCCCTGCTCGCTTTGCTCGTTCGTCCTGTCTCATAGGTATAGGCGTGTTTGCGGCTTCGCCGATGGGATCGAGG
>CAKKRZ010000111.1:13582-21990 GCA_919902925.1 Acidiferrobacterales bacterium
GACAGGGACGTCGCGGTTACGGATTCGACTTCCGGATGAAGTCGAGGGCCGTGCGACAGGGACGTCGCGGTTACGGATTCGACTTCCGGATGAAGTCGAGGGCCGTGCGCCAGGGACGTCGCGGTTACGGCTGCGACGATTTGACGAGGCCGGCGTAGTAGAAGCCATCGGTCTCGCCGGGAAGCAGTTGCCAGCCATGCGAACGTGCCCGTCCCACGGGCAGTCGCACGGGCCACTCGCGTGCCTCGGGGTGGGTTTCCAGAAAATGGCTGATTTGGCGCTCGTTTTCATCGGGCAGGACCGAGCAGGTGACATATAAGAGCTTACCTCCCGGTTTCAGCAAGGGCCACAGCGATTCCAGCAGGGCCGCCTGGGTGGCCCGGAGGCGTGGCAGGTCGGCGGCCTGGCGTCGCAGCTTTACGTCCGGGTGGCGGCGAATCACGCCGCTGGCCGAGCAGGGCACATCCAGCAGCAGACGGTCGAAGGGCCGGCCGTCCCACCAGCGGTCCGGGTCGGTGGCGTCGGCGCAGCGTACCACGGCGGACAGGCCGAGGCGTTCCAGGTTGGAGCGGATGCGCTCGACCCGTTCGGGTGCGACATCGAGGGCCAGCAGCTCGAGTCCCGGGGTGCGCTCGAGCAGGTGCGCGGTCTTGCCGCCCGGTGCCGCGCAGGCGTCGAGCACGCGCTCGCCGGGTAGTGCGCCGAGCAGGCCGGCGGCGAATTGCGCGCCGATGTCCTGCACCGACAACAATCCCTCGGCGAAGCCGGGCAGCGCTTCCACCGGCCGCGGTGGATCGATCAGGATCGCCGAGTCGGGGGCGTCGACGGTTTGCACTTCGATGCCCTCGCCGCGCAGGCGCGTCACCAGATCATCGCGGCTGGTGCGCTGAAGGTTGACGCGCAACCACAGGGGCGGGCGGGCGTTGTTGGCGTCCACGATCGCCGGCCAGTCGTCCGGCCAGGCGGCCTGCAACTGTTCCAGCAGCCAGCGCGGATGATCGGTGCGGGTTTCATCGTGTTGCTTGCTCGCGGTCTCGACTTCCGGATGAAGTCGAGGGCTGCGCGCCGTAAACGAATCCCTATTCGCTTCGCTCATTCGTCCTGTTGTATGCGTGGGCGCGACAGCGGCTTCAAGACGCTCACGATCTCGCTGGTAGTGGCGCAGGCAGGCATTGATGAGGCCCTTGGCCCACGGCTTGCCGAGGGTCTCGGCGGCCTCGACCGTTTCATTCACCGCGCGCGCCGGCGGCGTGCGCATGTCGCGCAACTGGTAGAGGCCCACCAGCAGCAACAAGCGGATGTCTTCGTCGCGCGCCTTGAGCGGTTGACGGAGCAGCTGTCCGGCGATGGCGGTGAGCGAAAAATAGTGGCGCGCCACGCCGTAGGTCATTTCCTGGACCAGCGGTGCGAGTGCGCCGGCCTGTTCTCGACTTTCGTGCAGGGCACTGTCGAGATAGCGGCCATGCACCACGACCGCGGCCAGGATGCGTGCCGCCAACGACTGGGGGGGAATGCGCGCGCCCACGCCGGTCAGTCGAAACGCTCGCCGGACGCGGGCCGCTGGCCGTTGACGAAGTTCGCGGCATCGAGCGCCTTGCCCCCTTCCAGTTGCAGGCGCGTCAGCACGATGGAGCGACCATCCCCGCAGGCGACGTGAATCCCGTCCGCGCCGGCCTGCACGATTTCGCCCGGTCCGGCCCCGGTCGGTGCCCGGCCCAGGGCACCCGCTACCTCCCACAGCCGCACGGGCTTGCCGCGAAAACGGGCATGGGCCACCGGCCGCGGATTGAAGGCGCGGATGCGGCGGTGCAGAACCTCGGCGTTTTTCGTCCAGTCCAGGCGCGCTTCTTCCTTGTTGAGTTTGGCGGCATAGCTGGCCAGCGCTTCGTCTTGCAGCTCGGCGCGGATCGCTCCGCGCTCGAGTCGCGCGAGGGTTTCCACCAGCAGGTTCGCGCCCAGCGCGGCCAGGCGATCGTGCAAACCGCCGGCGGTGTCGGAGCGGGTAATGGGCGTGGCGGCGCGCGCCAGCATCGGGCCGGTGTCGAGTCCGGCGGCCATCTGCATGATGGTGACGCCAGACTCGGTGTCGCCGGCGTCGATGGCGCGCTCGATCGGCGCGGCTCCGCGCCAGCGCGGCAGCAGCGAGGCGTGCACGTTGATGCAGCCCAGGCGCGGGATCGCGAGCACGGCGGGCGGCAGGATCAGGCCATAGGCCACGACGATCATGGCATCCGGCGCCAGCGCGGCCAGCGCTTCCTGCTCGGCAATCTCCTTCAGGGTCAGCGGCTGACGCGCCGGCAGGCCGAGCGACTGGGCGCGCTCCTTGACCGGACCCGGCAGCAGTTTCCGTCCGCGCCCGGCGGGACGGTCGGGTTGCGTGTAAACGGCCAGGAGGCGGTGACCGGCGTGGACCAGCGCGTCGAGCGACGGAACGGCGAAGGCCGGGGTGCCGGCGAAAACGAGATTCATCTTGTGAGCTTGAAGCTTCAAGCTTGAAGCTTCAAGCTGATTTACATCACCAGGCGCTGCTGTTTTTCGATTTTCTTGCGGATGCGCGATTGCTTCAGGCGCGACAGGTAATCGACGAACACCTTGCCGTCGAGGTGATCGATCTCGTGCTGGAGGCAGGTGGCGAGCAGGCCCTCGGCGTCGGTTTCGAACGGCTGGCCGTCGCGGTCGAGCGCCCGCACCCGGATGCGCGCCGCGCGCGTGACCTCCTCAAAGATGCCCGGCAGCGACAGGCAGCCTTCCTCGAAGGATTGCTCGCCCTCGTCCGACAGGATTCCGGGATTGATGAACACCTGCAGCCGGTCCCGGGTTTCCGAGATGTCGATCACCACCACCCGCCAGGGTTCGCTGATCTGGATGGCGGCCAGCCCGACCCCGGGGGCGTCGTACATGGTCTCGGCCATGTCGTCGACCAGCCGGCGGACCTCGGCCGTGACCGCCGCCACCGGCTCTGCCCGGCGGCGCAGGCGGGGGTCCGGGTAATGGAGAATGGAGCGGATGGCCATGGGGTTTACTTTAAGTTCCTGCGAAACTGGATTATTATCGAGACCGAGGGTGCTGAATCTCAAGCGAAAATAGCCATTTCCTGAACTTGGCGTTTGTCACCCGGTGAACTACACTGAGCCCGAAAGATTATATGGAAACCCCTCAGATGTCGTCAAAAACCCTGCGGCGACTCGGCCAGATTCTTACTATTATCCCGCTGCTTGTCCTGTCGCCGATGCTGTCGGCCGACACCGTGCAGCTCAAGCCCGATCACCCCGAGCGTTACACGGTCGTAAAAGGCGACACCCTCTGGGACATCTCCAAGCGTTTCCTGAAAAGCCCCTGGCACTGGCCACGGGTGTGGAAGATCAATGAGCAGGTCAAAAACCCCCACCTGATCTACCCGGGCGACGTGCTGGTGCTGACCTGGGTGGATGGCCAACCGCAGATTTCGCTGCTGCCGCGCGACAAGGTAGTGCCGGAAGTCACCCCCACGCTGCCCCCGACCGATGGCGTTCCGGACCAGCGCCCCACCGATCCGAACACCGTGCGTGTCTCGCCGCGCGTTCACGATGAGCCGCTGGCGTCCGCCATCCCGACCATTCCGCCCAACGCCATCGAGCCGTTCCTGAGCCAGCCGCTCGCCGTCGGCCGCAATGAACTCAGTCAGGCCGGTTACATCACCACCGGTCTCGACAACCGCATCGCCCTGGGCGACCAGAGCGAATTCTACGCGCGCGGTTTCAAGGGCGAGAGCCGCGAGTACTACCACATCTTCCGGCCGGGCAAGCCCATCTACCATCCGGACAGCGGCGAGCTGCTGGCCTATGAGGCCATCTACCTCGGCGATGCGCGCCGGCTCGAAGCCGGCGACCCGGCGAAGTTCGTGGTCACCAGCGTCAAGCAGGAAATCGTCCCGACCGACCGTCTGCTCGTCTCCGAGCGCAAGGCCAGCCTGCCCTTCTACTATCCGCAGGCGCCGAAGAAGGAAGTCAACGGGCGCGTGGTGGCGGCCCTGAATGCGGTCTCCGAAGTGGGGCCCTTTTCGGTGGTGGCGATCTCGCTGGGCAAGCGCGAGGGCATGGAGCAGGGCACCGTGCTGCGCGTCATGCGCAGCGTCGGCTCGCACCGCGACCCGGTGACCGGCGGACGTTACAAGTTGCCGGACGAGGAGTCCGGACTGATCATGGTGTTTCGCGTGTTCGACAAGATCAGCTACGCGCTGGTCATGAACTCCATCCGTCCGGTACACATCAAGGACCGGGTGACCAACCCCTGAGCGATGGGCGGAGAGGCGATCTCAGCGTCCGCCCGCACCGAATCGCTCGCCCGCTGGATCACTTTCATTCACCTGCCCGGGGTCGGCCTGCGCCGGCGCCAGGAAATCCTTGAGCAGTTCGGTTCGATCGAGGCGGTCTTCGACGCCTCGCGCGGTTTGCTGGGAAAATATCTGGTCGATGCGCCCCAGGCCGTGCGCGCCATCGCCGACGGCCCGGACAGCGCCGCCGTCGAGGCGACACTCGCGTGGCTGGCCGAACCCGGCCATCACCTGCTGACCCTGCTCGATCCCGACTACCCGCCGCTGCTGCGGCAGATTCCCGATCCGCCGCTGGCGCTGTACGTGATCGGCGATCGCGCCTGCCTGTCGTTACCGCAACTGGCCGTGGTCGGCAGCCGCAATCCAACGCCGGGCGGGCGGGAAAATGCCCGCGCCTTTGCGCGCGCGCTGGCTGGTGCCGGGCTGGCCATCACCAGCGGACTGGCGCTGGGCATCGACGGCGAGGCGCATCGCGGCGCGCTCGACGCCGGCGGTTGCACGATTGCGGTGACCGGCACCGGGCTCGATCGAGTCTATCCGGCCGCGCACCGCGATCTGGCCCACGACATTGCCGGGCGTGGCGCGCTGGTGTCGGAGTTTGCCCTGGGCAGTCCGCCGAAGGCCGAGCATTTCCCGGTGCGCAACCGCATCATCAGCGGGCTTTCGTTCGGCACGCTGACGGTTGAGGCGGCCGAGCGCAGCGGATCGCTGATCACCGCCCGGCTGGCCGGCGAGCAGGGGCGCGAGGTATTCGCCATCCCCGGTTCGATCCACTCGCCGCAGGCGCGCGGCTGTCACCGCCTGATCCGTCAGGGCGCGAAACTGGTTGAAACCGCTCAGGATATTCTCGAAGAACTCGCGGCGCTGGCGAGTTTTTCGGCCATCGCCGCGGCGGGTGCCGCCGCCAGCGAGACGCCGCGTCCCGGCCCAGCGGATATTGAAGCGCAGAAAGTACTGGCGGCCTTCGGCCACGACGCCGCGGACGTCGATCAGCTGGTGATGCGCAGCGGATTGACTGCCGATGTCGTTTCCTCCATTCTGTTGCGACTGGAGCTTGCCGCGCTTGTCGCTCCCTGCGGCGGCGGCCGCTACCAGCCCATCACCCGCAGCCAAGGGCCAGGGGAATGAAAGAAAACGTCTTCGATGTACTGATGTATCTGTTCGAGAATTACATGGACGAAGGCCCCGAGTTCAATCCCGACCAGGAACGCCTGACCGCCGAGCTGGCCGAGGCCGGTTTCGCCCGCGGTGAGATCGGCAAGGCCTTTTCCTGGCTTGAGGGATTGTCGGAGTTACGCGACCGGCCGGAACCCCAGACGATGGTGGGCGGCAATGCCATCCGCCACTTTTCGGGGCAGGAGCTTCGCCGGCTGAGTACCGCGTGCCGCGGATTTTTGCTGCAGATGGAGGCCTTCGGCGTACTCACCCCGGTCACCCGCGAACTGGTGCTGGACCGGGTGATGGCGCTGGAGGCCGAGGACATCTCGCTCGAGCAGCTCAAATGGGTGATGTTGATGGTGTTGTTCAACCAGCCGGGTCAGGAGACTGCCTACGACCTGCTGGAGAATATTGTTTACGACGAACTGGAAGGTCATCTGCACTGATGTTGCCCGGCGCCACCGTCCCCGGCGCCGCCCCGTGCCGATGCCCGTCGCGGGTCGTGACTTGACAAGCCACGTCCTTCCCCGACATAACTGCACCCCCACCGATCCTGTCTGGCGTTCGTCACTCGCCGGCGGACGCCGGGTTGCTCACTGACTGACATGCCATGCATCTGATCGTTGTCGAATCCCCGGCCAAGGCCAAGACCATGTCGAAGTATCTCGGCAAGGACTTCACCTGCCTGGCCTCCTATGGCCACGTCCGCGATCTGCTCCCCAAGCAGGGCGCGGTCGATGCCGACAACGACTTCGCCATGAAGTACCGGCTGATCGAGAAAAACGAAAAACACGTCGAGGCCATCGTCAAGGCGATGAAGAAGGCCGATTCCCTGTATCTGGCCACCGACCCGGATCGCGAGGGTGAGGCCATTTCATGGCACCTGCTCGAGATCCTGCGGGAGCGCGAGGTGCTGGACGACAAGCCCGTGCACCGCGTCGAGTTCCACGAAATCACCAAGACCGCCATCCAGCAGGCGATCCAGAACCCGCGCGCGATTTCCGTCAACCTGGTCAACGCCCAGCAGGCGCGTCGGGCGCTCGACTACCTGGTTGGTTTCAACCTGTCGCCGTTGTTGTGGAAAAAAGTGCGCCGCGGCCTGTCGGCCGGGCGCGTG
The DNA here is from genome assembly GCA_919902925.1 of Acidiferrobacterales bacterium. Lineage (GTDB taxonomy): Bacteria > Pseudomonadota > Gammaproteobacteria > Acidiferrobacterales > Sulfurifustaceae > CAKKRZ01. Next base: position 20,170 of record CAKKRZ010000111.1, read on the forward strand.
CAGAGCCCGGCCCTGCGCCTGATCGTCGAGCGCGAAGAGGAAATCGAACGCTTCCAGGCGCGCGAGTACTGGACCATCCAGGCCGACGCCGTCAGCAAGAATAAGACCTTCGTCGCCCGGCTCACCTATTTCCGCGGCGAGAAGCAGGAGCAATTCTCGATCGAGAACGAGACCCGCGCGACGGAAGTCACGCGCGCGCTTGAAGAAGCCGCCGGCGGTCGTCTGCAGGTGGTCACGGTCGACAAGAAACAGCGCCGCCGCAACCCGGCACCGCCGTTCACCACCTCCACGCTGCAGCAGGAGGCGTCGCGCAAACTCGGCTTCACCGCCCAGCGCACCATGCGCACCGCCCAGCAGCTGTACGAAGGCTTCGACATCGGCGGTGAGGTGGTTGGTCTCATCAGCTACATGCGCACCGACGCGGTCAACCTGGCCAACGAAGCGGTGGCCGAGATCCGCGCGACCATCCAGGAGCGCTACGGCGCCGACAACCTGCCGCCGGAACCGATCGTCTACAAGAACCGTTCGAAGAACGCCCAGGAGGCGCACGAGGCGATCCGTCCAACCTCGGCGGCGCGCACGCCGGATTCGATCAAGGATCATCTCAAGCCCGAGCAGCACAAGCTCTACGAACTGATCTGGAAACGCACCATCGCCTGCCAGATGGTGCCGGCCCTGCTCGACACCGTGGCGGTCGACCTGCATCCGGGCGCAACCGCGGCCGAACCGATGGCGGTGCTGCGCGCGACCGGTTCGACCATCGTCAAACCCGGCTTCATGGCGGTGTATCAGGAAGGCGCGGACGAAAAATCCGAAGAAGAGGACGAGGGCCAGACCATCCTGCCACCGCTCGAGGTGGGCGAGGTGGTCGAGATGTCGGCGCTGCGCCCGGAACAGCACTTCACCGAGCCGCCGCCGCGTTTCTCCGAGGCCAGCCTGGTCAAGACGCTGGAGGCCTTCGGCATCGGCCGGCCGTCGACCTACGCCAGCATCATCGCCACGCTCGAGAGCCGCGAGTACGTCATCATCGACAAGCGCCGCTTCTTCCCGACCGATGTCGGCCGGGTGGTGAACAAGTTCCTGTCGGAACATTTTCACCAGTACGTCGATTACGAATTCACCGCCCGCCTGGAGGATGACCTCGATGCCATCTCGCGCGGCGAAAAGGTCTGGCAGCCGGTGCTCAAGGATTTTTGGGTTGAGTTCAAGGCGCAGGTAAAGGATAAGGAAACGGTCGATCGGCCGGGGGTGGAAATGATGGAGGAAAACTGCCCGAAATGCGGCAAGCAACTGGCCAAGCGTCTTGGCCGCAACGGTTACTTCATCGGTTGCACCGGTTACCCGGAATGCGACTACACCCGCAACGTCGACGAAGCCGCCGGCAGTATCAACGAGCCGCAGATCGTCGAGGGCCGGCTGTGCCCGAAATGCAATTCCAATCTGGTCGTCAAGCGCGGGCGTTACGGCAAGTTCATCGGCTGTTCCAGTTATCCCAACTGCAAGCACATGGAGCCGCTGGAAAAACCGGCCGACACCGGCGTCGAATGCCCGGAGTGCAAGCAGAGCACGCTGCTCAAGCGCAAGTCGCGTTATGGCAAGATTTTTTATTCCTGCGCCCGCTATCCGGACTGCAAGTACGCCTGCTGGAACCCACCGATCAAGGAGCCGTGCCCGAAGTGCGGCTGGCCGATCCTGTCCATCAAGACCACCAAGCGCCGCGGCGTTGAGAAGGTCTGCCCGGTAAAGGAATGCGGGTTCGCCGAGCCCTACGATGGCGAACTGCCGGACTACGCCGCGCCCGCCCCGCCGCCGGCCGCCTGA
>CAKKRZ010000112.1 GCA_919902925.1 Acidiferrobacterales bacterium
CGCCGTCCATGGTCTCGATGGCGATCTTGGCCAGGTATTCGTGCGAGCGGTGCATCGGGTTGCGGGTCTGGAAGGCGGCGACCTTGGACCAGCCCAGTTTTTCGAACTTGGCGCGGGTCTCGGCCGGGGTCATGAACTGCTCGCCGTACTCTTCCTTGAACGTGCCGGTGGACAGGACCTTGACCGATCCGGCCAGGTTGTACTTGCCCTGGGCCATGACCATCTTCACGCCCGGATGCTCCATGTCGGTGGTCTTGTAGACCATCATGCACTCATGGGCCTTGTCGATGGTGTACTTGTCGGTCACCTTCATGGTGCCCATGATCGCGCCGGTCTCGCCATCAACCGGGGCGATGTCGGTACCTTCCTTGATGGATTCGTCGTCCGTGGACAGGGTGATGGGGATGGGCCAGAAGAGACCGTTGGCCGTCTTCATTCCGTCGCACACGCCCTGCCAGTCGGCCTTGGTCATGAAGCCGGTGAGCGGGGTGAAGCCGCCGATGCCCAGCATGACCACGTCGCCGGTTTCGCGCGACGACATCTTGATCTTCGGGAGTGTGCCGGCGCGCTTCTTTTCGTCGCTGAGCGCGGAGCCGGTGAGCAGAAGCGGTTTCAGCTCACCGCCGCCGTGTGGATTGACAAGTTTTGACATCGGATGCGTTTCCCCTTTAGCCTGAAAAATGAGATGGATAGCCGTGGTTGGGACGGAAATTTGAGCGGCAGACTCTAAACCTGCACCGGCACGAACACTAATTAGTGTTATTGAGGCGCTCTATAAGGCAGGCTTATGCAGGGTACAGGAGATAACCTGTCACTAAGTGGCTGATATCTGGTTGAATTGGGACGGGCTGCTGTTTACCCCATTCAGCGGGTCTGGCCACTCGGGGGTCCGGATTCTGCACCAAAGTGGTAGGTTTTAGGGATAGAGGCCGGAAAAATGAGTATCACCGTTCGGTATTTTGCCAGTGTGCGCGAGTCGCTCGGCCGGGGCGAGGATCGCATCGCGGCCGCGGGCGTTGCTACGGTGGCCGATGTCTGGCGCCGCGCCGCGGCCACGCCGCTGCCACCGCGCCTGCTGGCGGCCATCAACCAGCAGCATGCCGGCCTCGACGCGACGGTACACGATGGCGACGAAGTGGCGTTTTTCCCTCCCGTGACTGGCGGGTAGCGGCATGAGCCGAAGAGCAGGGGGATGCGAAAGGCGATGTGCAGGAGGCACAAGTGCCGCGAGTGCAGGGATGCACGGGAGCGGCCGAATTGCCGCGGCCGCCGACAGTACGGGGCAGCGTTCTTGCTTGATTTTTCGGAGGCGGCGGTAGAACCCATGATTCGTGTGTCTGAACAGCCACTGGATCCCTGGCGCGAGATCGTCGTCCATCAGGACGCCCATCCCGAGCTGGCCGGCCGGTACGGGGCCACCGCGGTGTTCGTGGGCACCATGCGCAATCTCAACGAGGGCGTGGCGGTGGAGGCCATGACGCTCGAACACTATCCGGCGATGACGGGGCGCGAGCTGGAACGCATCTGCGATGAGGCGATGAGGCGCTGGGATTTATTCGACGCGCTGGTGGTGCACCGCGTCGGGCCATTGCAACCGGATGACCCGATCGTGCTGGTGGCGGTGTGGTCGGCGCACCGCGATGCCGCCTTCGCGGCTTGCCGGCACCTGATCGACGAACTCAAGACGCGGGCGCCGTTCTGGAAAAAAGAGCGCACCTCCGGCGGCGAGCGCTGGCTGGAGCCGGGAAAAAAGTAAGTCGGTACGGGCCCGGTCAGCGACCGGATGCCCTGGGCGGCGCGACTTTTCTCAGTTCACGGTAACGCGCAACGTCGGCGTCGTATTGCTTGCGCATGTTTTCCATATCCTGGCGGCGCTTGGCGATTTGCTCGTCGTGCCGCTCGACCTGTTTACGTGCCTGCTCCAGCGCCTTGCTGGTCTTGGCGTTCGGTTTCCCGGCCTTCTTCTCTTCGGCCACTTCTCCCTCCAGCCGTTCCAGGCTGCGGCGCAGCGATTGCAGAGTGGTCTCGCTCGCCTGGATGGCATTTTCCATTTCCGTGAGCTTGCGGGTGCGGAACTGTTCGAGTTCCTCGACATTGGGATAGGTGGCGAGCAGGATCTTGTCCTTGCGGGCGCGATCGTCGGAGTCCTGCTTCTGGCGCTCTTCATCGCCGCGCCGCGCCTCGCGATCCTTGAGTTCGGCCTCGGTGGGCGGGGCGGCGATCTCGCGGCGGGCTGTGCCCTGGTCGGACATCTCGATCACCTTGGAACGCGCGCACTCGGACGCCGCGGTGGAGCCGTAGTGCGTACGGCCCTGGGCATCCTGGCATTTGAATATCTTGGGTTCCTTTTCGGCTGCCAGCGCCGGGAGGGACAACATCAGCAGGACCAGGGTGGGCAAGGGGCGCAGGCGCATGGGTCGAGTCCGGAAAGGGGGTGTCCAATCAAGATAGGCCGCGCAACCCGGGGCGTCAACCGGTTTCCCGTTCCCGGCCGATAACCGGGACGCTGTGCCATAATCGTTCGTCACGATATCCAGAAATGACTCGTCATGTCCTGGACCGAGCAACTGCTGCTGTTCATCGTTTCGCTGATCGCCAATCTGTTTTCGGCCGTGGCCGGCGGCGGTGCCGGCCTGTTGCAGTTTCCGGCCCTCATCCTGCTTGGCTTGCCGTTCGGGGTGGCGCTCGCCACCCACAAGGTGGCCAGCGTGGCGCTTGGCGTCGGCGCCACCCTGCGGCACCTGCGCGAGCGTTCGCTCGAAGGGCGGCTGGCGCTGTTTATCCTGGTCAGCGGTGTCCCCGGGGTGGTGCTCGGCGCCTTCTATATTCTCCGCGTGCCGGACGATCTGGCGCAGATTACGCTCGGCCTGCTGACCGTCGGGTTGGGCGCTTATTCGTTTTTCAATCGCCAGCTCGGGCTGGAACACCGGCCGCGCAACCGCCACGCCCGCGGGATGGCGATGGGCGGCGCGGGATTGTTCCTGATCGGCGTGCTCAACGGTTCGCTGACCTCCGGCACCGGGTTGTTCTGCACGATGTGGCTGGTGCGCTGGTTCGGCCTCGACTACAAAAGCGCCGTCGCTTACACGCTGGTGCTGGTCGGCCTGTTCTGGAACGGTTCCGGCGCCGTCACCCTGGCGCTGCTGGGCGAAGTGAAGTGGACCTGGATGCCGGTGCTGCTGATCGGTTCGCTGCTCGGCGGCTACCTCGGCGCCCACTGGTCAATCGTGAAGGGAAACCGGTTCATCAAGCGCGGTTTCGAGGTCATGACGGCGCTGATGGGGCTGACCCTGATCGCCAAGTCCCTGCATCTCTTCTGA
>CAKKRZ010000113.1:0-1202 GCA_919902925.1 Acidiferrobacterales bacterium
TCGCGGGCGGTGAACCAGCCGCGCACGATCACCCGTCGTCCCACCAAGGTACGCGGATGCCGTCCGTAACCGGTCTGCCCGGCAAAGTACTCACGCCATGCCCGGCTCGGGATGACCATCACGACGCGTGGCGCAAGTTCTACATAGTAGGCATGCCGCCGGTCGTCGACGGATCGCACGGTGGCGGTCACGAAACGAAACCCGGCGTCCGACGGGACAAGTGTTTCGGCCGGACGTGCATCGTAGGCCGGCTCGGCCCACACGCCGCGCCTGGCCGTACGCGCCTCGGCCTCGGCGGCGGCCAAAGCGTTCACGTGATCGACGTTGGGTGGAACGGCGACCATCCAGCCGAACCCACGGCGCAGCAATTCGATCTCAACAAGGTGGCCGTTGTCGGTGTGGAGATGAGCGAGCAGGCGACCGTAACGGTCGTGCGCCTCGCGTCCCGGTTCGATGCGCAGCGTGCGGCCATTGACCATCTCCGCCAGTGCCGCGCGCGCCTCGCGCGCCAGCGGCTCGGGTGGTGCGCCATCCTTGCCGAATTCCGGTGTGTTGATGCCGATCAGTCGCAGCTGGCGACCATCGGTCAGGCGTACGCTGTCGCCGTCGAGCGCGCGCTCCACGACCACCGTGGCGGCCGTCGCCGGTAGCGCGACCGCCAGCAGAAACAGCAAGGCGCCCACACGGGGCGCCCAGAGTAAATGAAATCGCGCGTAGCGCGCACGGCTCGCCCCCTTCTCCCTGCGGGAGAAGGGATGGGGATGAGGGCCAGTCACCCTCACCCTTTACCCTCTCCCGGATGGAGAGGGGAAGTCGGAGAGAATCTCCATTCCAATCGGAGAGAGGGTGTTCGGGAAGGGGGTAATAGCCAGGTGATTACTTTTTCTTGGCGTACTTCTGGCGGAACTTTTCGACGCGCCCTTCGGTGTCGAGAATCTTCTGCTTGCCGGTGTAGAACGGATGGCAGCTGGCGCAGACGTCGGCGTTCAGATCGTGACCGAGCGTCGAGCGGGTCTGGAAGGTGTTGCCGCAGGCGCAGCGAACCGTGATTTCCTTGTACTCGGGGTGGATGCCTTCTTTCATATCATTGACCTCAAATAGGAATTTCCGCCCATTTCCGACGGGCGAAGTGCGAAAGGGCGGGGATTCTAAGGAGAATCCCCCCGGCGGGCAAGCCGGCCGGGGGCGTCCCGGGCCCCGGG
>CAKKRZ010000113.1:1302-2807 GCA_919902925.1 Acidiferrobacterales bacterium
TCGAAGAATTCGCCGTTGTTTTTGGTGGCGCGCATCTTTTCCAGCAGGAATTCCGAGGCTTCCAGCTCGTCCATCTGGTGCAGGAGCTTGCGCAGGATCCAGATTTTCTGCATCTCTTCCGGGACCAGCAGCAGCTCCTCGCGGCGGGTGCCGGAACGGTTGATGTTGATCGAGGGGTAGGTGCGCTTTTCGGCCAGCCGGCGGTCGAGGTGGACCTCCATGTTGCCGGTGCCCTTGAACTCTTCGTAAATCACGTCATCCATCTTCGAGCCGGTGTCGATCAGGGCGGTGGCGAGGATGGTCAGCGAGCCGCCCTCCTCGATGTTGCGCGCCGCGCCGAAGAAGCGCTTGGGCCGTTGCAGGGCATTGGCGTCCACGCCGCCGGTCAGCACCTTGCCGGAGGCCGGCACCACGGTGTTGTAGGCGCGCGCCAGACGGGTGATGGAGTCGAGCAGGATGACGACATCCTTCTTGTGCTCAACCAGGCGCTTGGCCTTCTCGATCACCATCTCCGCGACCTGCACGTGCCGGCTGGCCGGTTCGTCGAAGGTGGAGCTGATGACCTCGCCGCGCACCGAGCGCTGCATCTCGGTGACTTCTTCCGGACGCTCGTCGATAAGCAGCACGATCAGGTAGACATCGGGGTGATTGGCGGTAAGCGCGTGAGCGATGTTTTGCAGCATCACGGTCTTGCCGGCCTTGGGCGGCGAGACGATCAGGCCGCGCTGTCCCTTGCCGACCGGCGCGATCAGGTCAATCACGCGCGAGGTCAGGTTTTCGCTGGAGGCATTGTCGCGTTCGAGGCGGAAGCACTGTTGCGGATGGAGCGGGGTGAGGTTCTCGAACAGGACCTTGTTCTTGGCCTCTTCCGGGTTCTGGAAATTGATTTCGTCGACCTTGAGCAGGGCGAAGTAGCGTTCGCTTTCCTTCGGCGGGCGGATCGAGCCGCGCACGGTGTCGCCGGTGCGCAGGTTGAAACGGCGGATCTGCGAGGGGCTGATGTAGATGTCGTCCGGGCCGGCGAGGTAAGAGGCATCGGCGGAGCGCAGAAAGCCGAAGCCGTCCTGCAGGATCTCCACCACGCCTTCGCCCATGATGTCTTCACCCTTCTTGGCCTGGGCCTTGAGGATGGCGAAGATCAGATCCTGCTTGCGCAGGCGGGCGCCGCCTTCCACTTCGAGGGCGGCCGCCATTTCGGCGAGTTCAGTGGCGGGTTTACGTTTGAGTTCGGACAGGTTCATGAGTCTCGGGGTCAGGCGGTGATCGTGAAAGGGGGAGGGGTCGCGGGGCTGCCGGAATGGCCCACGGAAATAATTGACCGGCTCAGGAAAAACAGGGAAATGGATGGCAGCGGGCGAACTCGATGTTTCTTGGGCTGCAGAGAAACCTTAGCACCGGCGACCGGCCCCGTCCAGTACGGGCCGGTCACCGCCGGTCGGCCGGAGAATTCGCTTCGCCGATGGGAGACGTAATAGGCGGGACGCCAGGGACACGTGTCCGAGGGC
>CAKKRZ010000114.1 GCA_919902925.1 Acidiferrobacterales bacterium
CTGGCCGACGAGCCGACCGCCAACCTCGATTCCCAGACCGCCGAGAACCTCATGCAGTTGCTGGTGCACATGAATAAAGAACATGGCGTGACCTTCATATTCTCTACCCACGACAAGCTGGTCATGGACTTTTCCCGGCGTCTGATCAAATTGCACGACGGCCGTATTGTCGACGACACGCGACGCACGTAAAGTGTTCGTACCGGCCGGTTCCCCGGAATACTCAACAAACCAACCACTAAGGAGAACGTCATGCGTACACTGATTCTGTTCATGCTCTCGGTGCTGGCACTGCCGGCGCTGGCCGATCTGCCGAAAGACATGCCGCAGCGCAAGCACGGCCTGTGGGACATCACCATGGAGCATCACGACGGCCGCAAGATGACCATGCAGCACTGTGTCGGTGCGGGCACCGACGGTGTCGCCTACCAGGCCGGGCAGAAAATGTCGCAGAAGCATTGCAGCAAGAACACCATGAGCCGCGAGGGCGGGAAGATCGTCGCCGAATCGGTGTGCAAGTTCGGCGGCACCACCACGACCACCCGTTCGGTGTTTTCGGGCGACTTCGGCTCGAATTACCGCGGCGACATTCATACCCGCTACGATCCGCCGATGATGGGCATGCGCGAGGCCAAGCAGGCCATTGCGGCGCGCTGGACCGGCCCCTGCAAGCCCGGCCAGAAGCCCGGAGACGTCAGCATGCCCGGCATGGGCGGGCGTGGCCCGGTCAATATCAACATGAAAGACATGATGGAGCGCATGCAGCGTTAGAAGTATGCGCGTACGCGCGCTGGCGGTCGGGCTGCTGGCCGCGCTCGGCTGTCTACCGGCCTGGGCGCAGGAACCGGCCTTCGGTGGGCATCTCAAGGCCCAGGCCGGTGTCACGCACTACCGCAGTGACGATCTGGCGTCGGTACTCGGCTACGACCCGGCCGGCGACCGGCAACTCGACCTTCGTCTCAAGACCTCAAGGCGTTCGGGGGTCTGGACGTTTCAGGCCGACTACGAACTGCTCGCTACCGCCGGTGACAGCCTCGCCTTGCGCCGGCGGTTGTCAGCGCTCGGTCTGTTGAGTACCGGCTCGGCCAACGGCCTGCCGGACGACCGCCGGCGGTTGTTCGATCTCACTCACACACTCAGCGATCAGGAACGGCGCGCGGCTGTCCACCGGCTCGATCGACTGTCAGTCGCGCATCAGTCCGAAGGCCGCAGTTTACGCTTCGGCCGGCAGGCGGTGAGTTGGGGCAACGGGCTGGTGTTTCAGGTGCTGGACTTCGTCAACCCGTTCTCGCCGATTGCCATCGACAAGGAGTACAAGACCGGCGAAGACATGCTCTACGGCCAGTGGCTGGCGGGGCAGGGGGATTTACAGTTCATGATCGTGCCGCGGCGCGATACCGTCACGCATGAGATGGAAAGCCGCGAATCTTCGCTGGCCGTCAAGTGGCGCCTGAAGGCGCTGGGCGGGGATGTCGATGTGCTGGCGGCGCGTCACTACGACGAAAACCTGATCGGTGCCGGCCTGGTGCATAACCTCGGCGGGGCGGTGTGGCGCTTCGACGTGCTGCACATGAACCTGGCCGGTCGCGATGGGGAATATTCGCTGGTCACCAACCTCGATTACTCCTGGGCTTGGGGCGGGAAAAATTTCTACGGTTACACCGAATATTTTCGCAGCGGGGTTGGCGCCACGGATCGCAGCACCTACCTCGCGCCCGGTGCCGCGCTGAGCGCTCGACTCGCACGCGGCGAACTGTTTACACTCGGGCGGGATTACGCGGCAGTCGGCATCCGCTTCGAGCAGACGCCGCTGCTGAACTGGAATCTCAATCTGATTCGTAACCTGGATGACCACAGCGCCTTCTGGCAGCTGCGCGCGGTCTACGACTGGCGGCAGAACCTGCAACTGATGGCCGGCGTGAACCTGCCGGATGGCGCGCGCGGCACGGAGTACGGCGGACCGGCAACGCCGCAGGGATTTCTGGCCTCCGGACGTTCGCTCTACGCCAGACTCGGATACTATTTCTGAACCATGGCGACCTTCCTGACCCACCCGCTGATTCCGCTGGCCATGGCGGCCGGCCTCGGGCGCGTGCAGGTCACGAAGCGCCTGCTGGCGGCGGGCATGGTCGCCTCGATCCTGCCGGATGCCGACGTGCTCGCTTTTTATTTTCGCATCCCCTACGACCACCCGTTCGGGCATCGCGGATTCAGCCACTCGATCTTCTTCGCCTTTCTGGTCGGGTTGGCGGGATTTGCCGCGGCCCGCGCCTTCGGCACGACGCGCGCGGTGGCATCGTTCTTTCTTTTCGTCTCCACCGTTTCACACGGCTTGCTCGATGCGCTCACCAATGGCGGGCTCGGCATCGCCTTCTTCGCGCCCTTCGACAACACGCGCTATTTCCTGCCGTGGCAGGTGATCGAAGCCTCGCCGCTGACGTCCTCGCGGTTCCTGTCCGCGCGCGGCTGGGCGGTGATTCAGTCAGAACTGCGCTGGGTCTGGCTGCCGGTCATTGCACTGAGTATGCTGTTGCTTGCCCTCAGGTTAGGAATGATACGACTGCGAAAATTAACCCCCTCTCCCCCCGGGAGAGGGTAGGGTGAGGGGCGGATGAAGCAGATAAATTTTGTATCCCCTCATCCCAACCTTCTCCCGGCCGCTCCTGCGCATCCATGCGCCCGCGGCACTTGGACATCCTGTCCATCGGAGGAGAAGGGGCTACAACATCCTGACGAGGAACCAATGATTCTCTACAAACCGTTTATTCTGATCGGCAGTATCGCCGCGCTGCTCGCAGTTGTCTTCGGCGCTTTCGGCGCGCACGCGCTCAAGGCGCGCGTTGGTGCCGACCTGCTCGCGGTGTTCCAGACCGGTGTGCAATATCATTTCTACCACGCCCTCGGCCTGATCCTGGTCGGCATCCTTGCCGCTTCGCTTCCCACCGCCGGCTGGACGCGCGCCGCCGGCTGGCTGATGCTGGCGGGCATCGTGATTTTTTCCGGCAGCCTCTATCTATTGGCGCTCACTGGCCAGCGCTGGCTCGGCATGATTACGCCGATCGGTGGCGTGGCATTCATCGCCGCCTGGGCGACGCTGGCCGTAGCGGTAGTGAAATCCAACTGAACCAGGGATGACACGATGACGACGACCCGACGTACTCGCCGCGAGCTGGACGCGCACAGCTACTACCAGAACTACGCCGAATACAACCGCACGCTGCGGGCATGGCTGGTGATCTTCGGCGTTGGCGGACCGGCCACGCTCATCGCCCATCGCGACCTCGCCACGCAGTTGGCGAAGGCGGGCACGCTTAGGTGTGTCGTCATCGCTTTTCTACTTGGCGCCGCCGCGCAAGTCCTTATCGCACTTATCAACAAGACGGCGAGCTGGAGCAGCTACTACGGCGAATTGAATGCCGAGTACCAGAAGAGTGTCCGGTATCGGTCATTGGATTGGCTTAATGAAAATTTCTGGATCGACGTGCTGATGGACCTCGTCAGCTTGTTCGCTTTCGCCTACGCGATCTGGGAGCTGTTTCGGCTGTTCGGCTGAGCGGGTGTCAGGTGCCTCGCGTCAGGCGCAGCAGGTCGCGCCAGGCATCGAACGACAGCAGGCCGCGATGGTGGAAGAAAATCGTCTGGGCCACGTGCCGGAAAAGCGGGCTGCGGAACAGCACGTTCCAGGCGCG
>CAKKRZ010000115.1 GCA_919902925.1 Acidiferrobacterales bacterium
TCAATCGACCCGGCCATCGGCGAAGGCCTGCTTGTACTCCCGGTAGAGCGCCAACAGGCGCGCGTGCAGCGGGCCGGGCCGGCCGTGACCGACCGGTTTGTCGTTCAGGCGGGTGATGGGAAGAATTTCCTTGGTAGAACTTGTGAGCCACAACTCATCGGCGCTATAGAGTTCCTCTTCGCGCACGGCTCGCTCGCGGCCTGGCAGGCCGTGGGCATGGGCCAGCTCCAGCACCAGATCACGGGTGATGCCGGGCAGGATGAAGGGGCCCTTGGGCGGAGTGATCAGCTCGCCGTCTTTGACGACGAAGATGTTGCTGGCGGAGCCCTCGGTCATGAAGCCGTCGCGAATCAGGATGGCCTCGGCGGTGCCGGCCTCGACGGCCTGCTGGCGCAGCAGGGCGTTGGCCAGCAGCGCGATGGCCTTGATGTCGCAGCGACTCCAGCGGATATCGGGCGCGGTGATCGCCGCAATGCCGCTGGCCAGTTGTTCGGCCGGCGGATAATTCAGTGGCTGGGCGTAGGCGAAGACCGTGGGCGTCACCTCTTTCGGGAACGCATGGTCGCGCGGCGCCACGCCACGCGTGACTTGCAGATAGATCGATTGATCGACCGGTCCGTTTACCGCGATCAGCCGCCGAAACACGTCCTCCCACTCCCCGATCGTGCGGGGATTGACGAGGCGGATTTCGTGCAGGCTCTGCTCCAGCCGCGCCAGGTGGTGGGCGAGGCGGAATAATCGGCCGCTGAAGACCGGGATGACCTCATAGACGCCATCGCCAAAAATGAAACCGCGGTCGAAGACGGAAACCTTCGCCTCCGCCGGTGGCAGAAAGGCGCCGTTCAGGTAAACGAGCGGCAGATCGGGTAGCGGATTCATGGCAATGGGTGACGGCGCAAGAATAAACCGTCCGGCTCAGCGCAGCCAGAGCTGGATGCGGTCGATGAAGCGTTGCACGACGTTGCCGGGTGTCACCTCCTGCAGGGCCACCAGCGGGTACTCGGCATAAGGTTTGCCCTCGACCTCCAGCGCCAGCGTCCCGAGTCGTTCGCCGCGTAGGACCGGCGCCGTCTGCATGGTCTTGAAGGTAGTCAGACGGGCGTTTAGTTTTTCGTGCTGGCCGCGCGCCAGGGTTAGATAGAGCGGGCGGCCAACGCCGATCGGCAGCTCGGATTGGTTGCCCATCCACACCCGCAGTCGCGCCGCCGGGGTATCGGCCGCGTACAACAGCCGGGTCTCGAAATGCCGGAAACCGTGTTCCAGCAGGCGCTGCGCACCGTCGACACGCGCGCCCTCGTTCGGTGCACCGAGCACGGTGGCCAGCAGGCGCATGCTGCCGCGGCGGGCGGAGGCGATCAGGTTGTGGCCGGCGGCGCGGGTGCGCCCGGTCTTGACGCCGTCCACGGTCGCGTCGCGCCACAACAGCGCGTTGCGGTTGTACTGACGAATGCGGTTGTGCGTGAACTCGCGCAGGCGAAAGTAGGTCTGGTATTGCTGGGGAAAGTCGCGGATCAGGTAGCCGGCCAGGCGCGTGAGTTCGCGGGCGGTGGAACGCTGTCCGTCCTGATCCAGTCCGGTTACGTTCGCAAACCGGGTCTGTTCCAGACCGAGCTCGCGCGCCCGGGCATTCATGCGGTCGATGAACGCGCTGTCGCTGCCGGCGATGCGTTCGGCCAGCGCCACGGTGGCGTCGTTGGCGGAACTCACGATCATGCCGCGGATCAGGTCCTCGACCGACAAGACCTCCCCGGGCCGCAGAAACAGGCTCGCGCCGCTGTGGGCGGCCGCGTGGCGGCTGACGGTTACGCGGTCATCCAGTTTGAGTTTTCCCTGTTGCAGGGCCTCGAACACCAGGTAGCTGGTCATCAGCTTGGTGAGCGAGGCCGGCGCCACCGGCTGGTCGGCGCCGTGTTCGGTCAGCACCCGGCCGCTGTCGTGATCGACCAGCAGCCAGGCGCGGGCCGTCGGGCGCGGTGCCTCGGGCGGCGTATTCGCCGGCGTCGCCGGCGCGAACAGCATGGTGGCCAGGAACAGCCAGCGTAAACCGGACATGGGCGCTACTCGACGACGATCGTGGCCTCGGCGACGCCGTGGCCGGTCAGAGATTGGGTGAGCCGGTCGGCCGCCTCGACGTTGGCGACCGGGCCGATGCGCACGCGATAGACACGCTGTGCAGGCGACCCCGGTTGCAGGCTGACCAGCACCGACTGGGTGTAGATCGGGCGCAGGCCGGCGCGCTCCAGGCGCGTACGCAGGGCCTCGGCGTTGTCCCACTGCGAAAACGCACCGACCTGCACGAGCAGGCGAGGCATGCCGGCCGCGGCCGGCGCTACGGCTGCGGCGGTCGGAACCGGCGCGACCGGCTGGGCCTGCCCAGGACCTGGCTCTGGTTTTGTTTCGACCGGCGGCAGCGCCTCAATGACCGGGCGCGTCGCCGGTGAGGGTGCTGCCGACAAGGCTGGCTCGCCCGGCATGACCGCCTCGACTTCCACCAGGCCGGTGCCGGTGCCGGCGATGCCGAGTTTGCTGGCGGCCGCGTAGGAGAGGTCGATCAGCCGGTTGTGCAGAAACGGTCCGCGGTCGTTGACGCGCACGACCGCGGTGCGTCCGTTGTCGAGATTGCGCACGCGCACATAGCTCGGCAGCGGCAGGGTTTTATGCGCGGCGGTCATGGCGTGCATGTCGTAGGTTTCGCCGTTGGCCGTGCGCCGGCCGTGAAATTTTTTGCCATACCAGGAAGCGACGCCGCGCTCGCGATAGTCACGCGCGTCCGCCAGCGGGGTGTAGTGGCGGCCGAGGACGGTGTACGGGCGGTTGCCGCCGCGCGAGCGTGGTTCGGGTTTCGGCACCGCGTCCACCATCCGGGCCGCCTCGACCGGCGGTGGCTGTGCGTCCGGACCGTCGTCCTGGTAATACCCGCCGCGCTTTGCCGTCTGGCAGCCGGCCAG
>CAKKRZ010000116.1 GCA_919902925.1 Acidiferrobacterales bacterium
CGTCATGGCATCGATGCGCTCGCCGATGGCGCGCAGACGCAGGCGCAGTGTCTCCATCATGGTGTCTTCCCCGCGGCGCTGGTGCCGGTACGCACGGTGAACTCGACGTAGCGGGCGTGGTCCTTGGGCCGGTTCATCTGGAACGACTGGAATTCGATGCCGGCGAGTTGCTTTTCCTGCGACAACCGTTGCAGGTAGCGTGGCACCAGCTCAGGCACCTGGCTGCGCCCGGACAGCATCAGCTCGTCGGCGGCACCGGTAATCTGCATGGACGTGAGCCAGACACCGGGCACGTGCTGACGGCCGAAGGCGGTAAAGTAACCGGAAAACCCCTGGGTGTTGGCGAAGATGCCGCGGTTCAGCAGTCCGCGCACGCGTTCGCGCAGTGCCACGGCGCGCTCCAGTTCCGCCAGCTTCTGTTCGGGCGTGGTGGCGCGCGACTGTCCGGAAAATTTCCGGGCTACTTCCTCGAAGCGCTTGGAGACACTGGCAAGCTGGCGTTCCGACTGGCTCAGCTGGGCGCGGAGCTGGCTGGTCTGCCAGTAGGCATACCCCACCAGCACCATCGCGCCGGCGGCCACCATGGCCATGCCCTGCAACATCGCCGCCGCCGAAAATTTCTTCTTCTGCTTGCGGAAGATCGGCTGGTAGAGGTTGATCTGCTGGCTCATGACAAGTCCGGTCGGGCGTTCACAGGACGGCGGTTTCCTGGCGCAGGGCCGCCCCGATGGTAGTGAGGCAGCGCGCCTGCAGCTCGATCGGGACCTCGCCATCCAGGTGTTCGCTCAGGTCAACCAGCTCCACAGCCACGTTCAGGTTGGCGCGTATGTAATCGACGAATTCCGGCATGGCTTGTGGGAACGGGCCGAGCGCCAGCGCCACCGCCGGCGCCTGGCGGAAATGGCTCTCGTAATAATCCAGCGAACGCTGCACCTCGAGCACGATGCGGTCGTACCAACCGGTGCGGTCGCCGTCGCCAGTCAGACGGTCGATGCCGATCTCGATGACGCGGCTGAAATAAAGCTCGCCCTGCCGGCTGATGGTCAGCAGGCCGCGTCCGGCGTCGAAGGTCAGGAACGCCACCCCCTTGGCGTCCTGCGGCAGCAGTGCGGCCAGATTGCGTTGCGCCATCTCCGGGATGTCGATCACGTCGAGACGGATGCCGGACAGATCCATCAGATCGACCCGCTTCTGGATGGCGCTGCTGCGTGCCGCCACGGCATACAGCGACCGCGGTCGTCCGGGTGCACGCTCACCGGGCACGTCGAACACATCGAGCGTGGCGTCGTTCACGTGGAAATCGATCA
>CAKKRZ010000117.1 GCA_919902925.1 Acidiferrobacterales bacterium
AGGTACGCCGCCCGGTCATGTACTACAGCCTGGATATGATTATCGCCGTCGGTTTTCGTGTCCGCTCCCAGCGCGGCACGGCCTTCCGCCAATGGGCCACGGCTCGCCTCAAGGAGTACCTGCAAAAGGGCTTCGTCCTGGATGACGAGCGCCTGAAGAACCCGCCCGGCCCCGGTGTGCCGGATTATTTCGACGAGCTGCTCGAACGCATCCGCGACATCCGCGCCAGCGAGAAGCGGATGTATCTCAAGGTACGCGATATCTTTGCGCTGGCCGCCGACTATCGGCCCGACGATGCCGAGACCTTGAAGTTCTTCCAGATCGTCCAGAACAAACTGCACTGGGCGGCGACCGGCAAGACCGCCGCCGAACTCATCGCCGAGCGCGCCGACCACACGCAGCCCAACATGGGCCTTACCTCGTGGAAGGGCGCCAAGGTGCGCAAGACCGACGTCGCCATCGCCAAGAACTACCTGCGCGAAGGCGAAATCCAGGAACTCAACCGCATCGTCACCATGTACCTCGACTACGCCGAAGACCAGGCCCGCCGCCGCAACGTGCTCTACATGCGCGACTGGCGCGAAAAGCTCGACGCCTTCCTGCAATTCAACGAACGCGACATCCTCACCAACGCCGGCAAGGTCGCGAAGGAAGTTGCCGATCGCCTCGCGCTGGAACACTACGAAAAATTCGTCGCTCGACGTTTAACCGCCGAGGCGCAAACAGACGAGCGCGCGTTTGAAGAAGCAGTGAAGAAACTGCCATCGAAGTCGCCCCGCAAAAAGCTTGGCGCGTCGAAAAAATCGGAGAAGAAGAAATGACCTGTGAGCACGGGGAAAGTGGGTTCGGCTAGGCTTGCCTGCGCACGGAGTGCGGGCAAGCCTAGCAGAAGGCGGCGATCTCCAAACACCCAAAAAACATCTACACCAGCGGTGAGCTGGAGCGGGCGGGAACTGTCAAGGAATCCTTGACAGTTCGGTAGGAAGGAAACCGCCAGGTATCCCGCAGCGTCGAGTACTACAATCTCGATGTCGC
>CAKKRZ010000118.1 GCA_919902925.1 Acidiferrobacterales bacterium
CGCCCGCCGCCCACCACAGGTCGCCGGTGCGCTGCACGCCGAACATCGAATAGAAGATGAAGAACGGAATCATCGGCACGCCGTGCGTGGAATACGAGGTCGCCGCCGCCAGCCACGAGCACATGGCGCCGGCCTCGTTGATGCCTTCCTGCAGGATTTGCCCAGTCTTGCTCTCCTTGTAGAACATCAACTGGTCCTTGTCCTGTGGCGTGTACAGCTGGCCCTGTTGCGACCAGATGCCGATCTGGCGGAACAACCCTTCCATGCCGAAGGTGCGCGATTCGTCCGCGACAATCGGAACAATATGCTTGCCGATGGCCTTGTCCTTGAGCAGCATGCCGAGCGCGCGCACGAACGCCATCGTCGTCGAGAACTCGCGATCCTTGCCCGAGGCCTGCAACAGGGAATCGAAGGTGGACAGCGGCGGCACCGCCAGCGGCTGGGCCTGACGGCGGCGTGACGGCAGGAATCCGCCCAGTGCCTGGCGCCGTGCGTGCATGTACTTCATCTCCGGCGAATCCTCCGGCAACTGGATGTATTCAAGCTTCTCGACCTGCTCCTCGCTGAGCGGCAGCTTGAAGCGGCTGCGGAACGCCTGCAGCGAGGTGGTGCCCATCTTTTTCTGCTGGTGGGTGATGTTCTGCGCCTCGCCGGCCTCGCCCATGCCGTAACCCTTGACGGTCTTGGCCAGGATCACGGTCGGCTGGCCTTGGTGATTGACCGCCTCGTGGTAGGCGGCATAGACCTTGTGTGGGTCGTGGCCGCCGCGATTGAGGCGCCAGATGTCGTCGTCCGACCAGCTCGCGACCATCTCCTTCAGCTCCGGATACTTGCCGAAGAAGTGCTCGCGCACGTAGGCGCCGTCCTTCGATTTGAAGGTCTGGAAATCGCCGTCCACGCATTCGTCCATGCGCTTGCGCAGCAGGCCGAGGCGGTCGCGCGCCAGCAGCGGGTCCCAGTAGCTACCCCAGATCACCTTGATCACGTTCCAGTTCGAGCCGCGGAACTCGGCCTCCAGTTCCTGGATGATCTTGCTGTTGCCGCGCACCGGCCCGTCGAGGCGCTGCAGGTTGCAGTTCACCACGAAGATCAGGTTATCGAGGTTCTCGCGACCGGCCATGCCGATGGCGCCGAGCGACTCGGGCTCGTCCATTTCGCCGTCGCCGAGGAAACACCAGACCTTGCGGCCTTCGGTGTTCACGAGGCCGCGGTCGTTGAGATACTTCATGAAACGCGCCTGGTAGATCGCCTGGATCGGCCCGAGGCCCATCGACACGGTCGGGAACTGCCAGAAGTCCGGCATCAGCCACGGGTGCGGATAGGAGGACAGCCCCTTGCCATCGACTTCACGACGGAAATGATCCATCTGTTCGGCCGTCAGGCGACCGAGCATGAAGGCGCGCGCATAGATGCCGGGCGACGAATGCCCCTGCGCCAGCACCAGATCGCCGCCAAAGGTGGGGGAAGCCGCACGCCAGAAATGGTTGTAGCCGACGTCGTAGAGCGTGGCCGCCGAGGCGAAGCTGGCGATGTGCCCGCCCAGGTTGGAATCATCCCGGTTGGCGCGCAACACCATGGCCAGTGCGTTCCAGCGCACGTACGAGCGGATGCGATCCTCCAGCCGGTGATCGCCCGGCGAGCGCACCTCCTTGTCCGGCGGGATGGTATTCACGTAGCCCGTGTTGCCCGAGTACGGCACGTTGATGCCGGCGGCGCGCGCCAGCTCGATCTGCTTCTCGATCAGGTAATGCGCGCGCTCCGGGCCTTCCTGCTGGATCACCGCGCTCAGGGCATCCAGCCACTCCTGGGTTTCGGCGGCATCCACGTCGATCCGTGGGGGAATGGGGGTGACAGCGGCCATGGCTTTATCCTCACATCTTGCCGCCGGTCAGGGCGGTCTGGAATTCAGTATCCGGGAAAACGAAAAAGATTCGGCTAGCGGGGCGACGGTGTACGCTCGCCGCCCTATCGACTCTCCGGGCGACACTCCGGGCGGCGGCCCTGTTGGCCTTCTTGGATCGGTGGCGCCAGGCGCCCAGGGGCCGGTATCAGTGGGTTCATGCGCGCGGTATGATCGTTTTTTTGTCGAAACAGGTCAAGAAAACAACAATTTCGCCACTTGCCAAAGGCCGTCAATCTCTGATCCATGACCAGAATAACTGAAATACAGTTCAAATCACTCCCCATCGTGCAACATGCCGACCGTTTAACGGCAAAAGCACTCGATATTTACGCCAATGCCGTCCTGGTCGTGCCGGCCAAGGGCGACGGGCTCAAATCGCTTCCCCATGGCGATGTGCTCGCCGCGCGGCTGAAACGATCGGACCACAAACTGGACGCGGCCGAACCCCTGAAAACCGTTCTCCCCAATCGCACCGGCACCGAGATCACGCTGGCCGGCGTGGCCGAGGACATCGGCAGTTTCGATCTGCTCACCCGCGCCCGCCGGCTGATCGCACCGCACGCCGGGAAAGATATGAAGCTGGCCATCGCCGTCGTCGGGCTTTCGCCGGCGCTGACCACCCGGGTCCTCGAGGCACTGGTGGCCGCCGCCGCGGCTCGGCAACCGTTGCCGAGCCTGAAGAGCAAGCCCGGCACCAAAACCGCCATCGCCGCACTCCATATATATGGTCACCGGTGCGCGGATGGCTACGCGCGCACGCTGGCCGAGGCCGGCGGCAATTACCTGGCGCGTGCACTCACCGTGCTGCCGCCCAACATGCTGACACCGGGGATTTACCGGAAACGCGTAGAGGCGCTCGCGCGCCGGCACCGCTGGAAAGCGACGTTCTACGACGTGAAGAAGCTGGCCCGCCTCAAGGCCGGCGCGTTTCTCGCCGTCGCCCAGGGCAGCCCCGATCCGGATGCCGGCATCCTGCATCTGCGCTATGAACCAAAGAAGAAAACTAAGCGGGTAGCACTGGCCTTGGTCGGCAAGGGCATCTGCTTCGACACCGGCGGCACCAACCTCAAAACGGCGCGCCACATGCACGGCATGCACGAGGACATGGAAGGCAGCGCGGTGGCGCTCGGCACCCTGCT
>CAKKRZ010000119.1:0-2120 GCA_919902925.1 Acidiferrobacterales bacterium
CCCGCGCAGGAGGCGCGTTTGGGGCAGGCCTTTGGTTACTTTCTTTGCGCGGTCAAAGAAAGTAACCCTGGGTCGGGGGCGGAGCACCCCAGATTCACACCACGCGCCCGAAGGGCGCACCTTCTGGATTCCCGCTTTCGCGGGAATGACCACCGTTATGCGACGGTGGGCACGCGCGGGGTTCTTCCTGGCTATCACCGCTCTATTATTCCCGCTGCCCGGCGCCGCTGCGCCAACCTGCCCTTCGGGCACCGTCTACCTCACCTTCGACACCGGCACCATGCGTTACGCCGAGTGGATCGCCGATACCCTCGACCGCGAGAAGGTCAGGGCGACCTTCTTCCTAGCCAATGAGCCGACTTTTCGCGGCGATTACTCGCTCGACCCTTCCTGGGCGCCGTACTGGAAACGCCTGGTGCGCACCGGTCATGCCTTCGGCAACCACACCTGGTCGCACTTGTACCGTCCCCGCGAGCGCGCCGACGGGCGCGTCGAGGTCACCGATCTCAACCGCGGATCGCGTCAGATCGTGTTCGACCAGGCCGGCTTCTGTCGCGAGCTGAAGCGCGTCGATGAGGCCTTCCACCGCGACACCGGCCAACGCCTCTCCGGCATGTGGCGCGCCCCGGGCGGGCGCACCACCGACCGCACCCTGCGCTGGGCGGCGAGCTGCGGTTATCCACTGCACGTCGGCTGGAGCGACGCCGGATTCGTCGGCGACGAACTGCCGAGCGACCGGCACCCGAACCCCATGCTGCTGGAACGCGCACTGAAAAACATCCGCGGCGGCGACGTCATCCTGTTCCACCTGGGCATCCAGTCGCGCGCCGACCCGGCCCAGCCGCTGCTGGCGCCGCTGATCCGCAGCCTGCGCGAACGTGGTTTCTGTTTCGCCACCCTCGACGCCCCCAGGCGCTGACATGGAATTTCTGTTCAACCTCATCCAGCCGCTGCAATCGTGGCTGTTCGAAGGGCTGGTGCTGCCGGCGCTGTACCGGCTCGGCTTCATGAGCTGGGCGGATTCCGCCTATGACGCCACCGGTTACTTCGTGCTGGGGTCGGCCGAGATCGTGCTGGTCTACGCCCTGTTGCGCCCACTGGAAGCCATCATCCCGGCCGAGCGCTGGGCCGACCGGCACGCGGTCTGGACTGACGTGATCTACACCCTGCTGTACCGCAGCGGCGCGCTGCCGCTGGTATTTTTCCTGGCCCTGGAACCACTGCTCAACCCGGTCGAGATCGGCCTGCGCGACCTGGGCTACCTGCCGCCCAACCTGGAAGAGCTGCTGCCCTGGCTCGGCCTGTACCCGATCCTCGCCTTCCTGGCCTATGCGCTGATCATCGACTTCTTCGAGTACTGGCGGCATCGCCTGCAGCACCGCTTCAACTGGTGGTGGGCCCTGCACGCCGTCCACCACAGCCAGCGGCAGATGTCGCTGTGGACCGACGACCGCAACCACCTGCTCGACGGCCTGCTGGAAGCCCTGTGGCTGGCCCTGCTCGCCTGGCTGATCGGCGTGCCGGGGGCGCAGTTCGCGCTCATTATCTTCACCATGAAGGCGGTCGAGAACCTGGCGCACGCCAATGTCCGCTTCGGGTTCGGCGCGGTCGGCGACCGGCTGCTGGTCAGCCCCCGTTTTCACCGCATCCATCACGGCATCGGCGTCGGCCACGAGGGCCGCGCCCGGGGGTGCAACTTCGCCACCCTCTTTCCGGTCTGGGACATCCTGTTTGGCACCGCCAATTTCCAGCGGGTCTACCCGGCGACCGGCATCCGCGACCAGCTGCAGGGGGTGGACTATGGCCGGGGGTTCTGGGCCCAGCAATGGCTGGCGTTGCGACGGATGGCCGGCCGTCCGCCCCGCGTCGTTTCGGGCTGACGGCCTCTACCGCCTTTCATGCGGCTGGGCTATGCTGCGCGCCTGTCCATCATCGAGCCGCCTCCATCAGTCCAACAAGGCATGAATCTCACAGGCACCGGGCCTCGCCCGGTGCCTGTTTCTATTTGAACTCCAGAAATGGAGCATCTGCCGCCAGCGTGCAGGAATGCGCGCAGCGGCGCTGCCACGGAAAACACAAATGCTGACCACCGCCCAGACCGAAGAACCTCCGCAAACCAG
>CAKKRZ010000119.1:2220-16744 GCA_919902925.1 Acidiferrobacterales bacterium
GATGGGATGGAGGCGAGGGGCGCGGTGCAGGGAAGCACCGATTGCGCTTTCGCCGACTGGATGGAGGCGAGGGGCGCGGTGCAGGGAAGCACCGATTGCGCTTTCGCCGGCCTCGCCGAATCGGATGAGCGTTACCTCGTCGAACGCAGCCTGCCGGATTACATCTACAAGACCGAAGACCTCATCAACCTCCAGGGCAACGCCTACAAGACCAAGCGCAGCGAGATCAACCAGTTCCGCCGCGCGCACCCGAACCACCGCATGGAGGAGCTGGGGCCGCAACACTGGGATGGCATCCGCGAATTGATCAACACCTGGCTGCGCAACCGTCTGCAATACCTGACCGGTGAAGCGATCGCTGATTTTTTCTACACCGTCGAGCAGGAACGCCTGGCGATCGAGCGCGCGATCGAGCACTACGATACGCTCGGGCTCCATGGGTTGTGTCTGATCATCGACGGCAAACTGGAAGGCTTCACCTTCGGCGACCGGATCACGCCCGAGGTCGGCAACGTGCTGGTGGAAAAAACCAACTTCGCCATCCCCGGCTCCGCCCAGTACCTGTTCCGCGAATTCGCCAAGACCTTCGCCGACTGCACCTACATCAACGTCGGTGACGATCTCGGCCTGGAAAATCTGCGCCGCGTGAAAATGAGTTACCGCCCGGCGCTGTTCGGTGAAAAGGTCACGCTCAAACGCGGCCTCGCGGGTGCCTGAAGGACGCGTTCGCCGCGCGCGGCGCGGCGACATCGCCGGGCTCCTGGCCCTGGAGTCGCACTTCCCCACCGACCGGCTGAGCCGCGCGAATTTCCGGCACCTGCTCACACGCGGCCATGCCGATTTACTTGTCTTCGAGCAAGACGCCCGCGTGGTCGGCGATGCCGTCATCCTCTATCGGCGCGGCACACACACGGCCCGTCTCTATTCGCTGGTCACCAATCCCGCGCACCGCGGACAAGGCATCGCCACACGGCTGATCGCCGCCGCCGAACGTGCCGCGCGCCACCGTCGCTGCAACCGGATTTGTCTGGAAGCCCGCCCAGGGAACCGCGCCGCCATCGGTTTGTATCGCGCGCTCGGCTATTACGCGGCCGGCCGGCGCGCCGGCTTCTACGAAGATGGCCGCGATGCGCTGGTACTGGAGAAACACCTCGCCAGTCGCTAAGCCTGCGCGACCGCCATTAACAGCACTCGCCGGCGTTGCCACCAGGCCCACAGCCGCACGGCATAGAGCAGGCCGAGGATCGTGGCGTACAGCAGCGGTTCGCGGATGTCGGATTTGACCAGCCAGAAGTAGTGCACCACCCCGCCGATGGCGATGGCGTACACCAGACGGTGCAGCAGGCGCCAGCGCTTTCCCCCTAAACGCCGGATTGACCAGGCGTTGGAGGTCACCGCCAGCGGCACCAGCAACACCAGACAGGAAAATCCCAGCGTGATGAACGGCCGCTTGGCGATGTCGGCCAGGATCGACGACCACACGAACTGCTGGTCGACCAGCGACCAGGTCAGGAAGTGTGCGCTGGCGTAGAAGAAGGCGAACAGCCCGAGCATGCGCCGCAGGCGCAACCACTCGGGCCGGCCGGTGATCAGCCGTAATGGCGTCACGGTCAGGACGATCATCAGGAATCGCAACGTCCAGTCGCCGGTGAAGCGGTTAAGGGTCTCGACCGGATTGGCGCCCAGATCGTTGGTCGCCGTTCGCCACGCGATCCAGAGGAAAGGCAGCAACGAGATTGCGAAGACGACGGCCTTCGCCCATCCCCAAGCCGCGCGCGCGCTGATGGTCACGGCCACGCGCTCAGTAGAAACGGCGCAGGTCCATGCCCCGATAGAGATGCGCCACCTGCTCGGCGTAGCCGTTGAACATCAGGGTGCGGCGCTTGGGCGAGAAGACCGAGCCTTCGCCGATGCGGCGCTCATGCCCCTGGCTCCAGCGCGGATGATCGACCTCCGGATTGACGTTGGCGTAAAAGCCGTATTCGTTTGCCGCGGAATGCATCCAGCTGGACACCGGCTGGGTGCGGGTAAACCGGATGCGCACGATCGACTTGATGCCCTTGAAGCCGTACTTCCAGGGCACCACCAGCCGCAGCGGCGCGCCATTCTGGTTCGGCAGTGCTTCCCCGTACAGGCCAACGGCCAGCAGCGCGAGCGGGTTCATCGCCTCGTCGAGACGCAGTCCTTCGACGTAGGGCCAACGCAGACCCGTGCCGAACAATCCGGAACGCTGGCCGGGCATCTGCTTCGGGTCGTGCAAGGTCGTGAATTCGACGAAGCGGGCATGGGAGTTCGGTTGCAGGCGCTGGATCACCGATGCCAGCGGCACGCCCACCCAGGGAATGACCATCGACCAGGCCTCGACACAGCGCATGCGGTAGATGCGCTCCTCCAGCGCGAGACCCTTGATCAGGGTTTCCAGCGGATAGCGGCCGGGTTTGTTGACCTCGCCATCGACCTGCACCGACCAGGGGGTGGTCTTGAGTGTGTGGGCTTCGCGCGCGGGGTCTTCCTTGTCCGTTCCAAATTCGTAGAAATTGTTGTAGCCGGTGACGTGCCGGTGTTCGGTCGGTTTCTCGTCGATCCGGTAGGCGGTGCGTCGCACCCCCTCCAGCTTCCGGCCGGCGGCGGCCGAGGGCAGCCACCAACCCGCCGTCCCGGCCAGCGCCAGGGCCCCCATCCCTTTCAGGAAGCGGCGGCGATCGTCATAGACAGCCCGATCGGTAATTTCGCTCGGTACCGGTTCATTGCGGTCTTGAATGCGGATCAACATGCCTCACCCTGTTTTTCTGGTGTTTCGCTGTGGACCGGCGTGGCCGGATTTAGTTGCGGAACCCGGGGGCGTTGGCGGGCACCAAGCTTCTGACCCGGCCACCGAGAAAACCCCCACAATGAAAAAAACCACCATACTCCTGTGCCTCCCCGCCCTGATTCTGCTGACCGAGCCGGCCGCCGCGGCCGAGGCCCGGCCCTGCACGGCCCGCAGCGGACCCGGGACCGTCGCCCTGCTCGAACTCTATACCTCGGAGGGTTGCAGCAGCTGCCCACCCGCCGAACGCTGGCTGAACTCGCTGGCCCCGGGCGGACTGGCCCCGGGCCGGGTGGTGCCGCTGGCCCTGCACGTCGATTACTGGAACCATCTCGGCTGGCGCGATCCCTTTTCGCAGCAGCGTTTCACCGCACGCCAGGTGGCCTACAAGACGCGCGCCGATGCGCGCAGCGTTTACACCCCGCAGATGTTCTTCAACGG
Source organism: Acidiferrobacterales bacterium (assembly GCA_919902925.1). Classification (GTDB taxonomy): domain Bacteria; phylum Pseudomonadota; class Gammaproteobacteria; order Acidiferrobacterales; family Sulfurifustaceae; genus CAKKRZ01. The sequence continues at coordinate 5,471 of CAKKRZ010000119.1, forward strand.
TCGCGAATACCTGGGCTGGTACCGGCGCGAGGACCTGGCGCGCACGCTGGAAACCGTCAACCGGCAAGCGGAACGCGCCAGCATCCGTGTGCACATCGCGAAACCGGACCATCGGTCAATCGACATCAAGACCGACGTCGTCCTGCGTGAAAAAGGCGCGCACGACCGGATGGAGGCCTACCTCGTGCTTTATGAAAATCGATTGGCCACCCGCGTCAGCGCCGGTGAAAACCGCGGCGAGCACCTGCAACACGATCACGTGGTGCGCCATCTGCAAGGCCCGCTGGCCCTGAAACCCGATGGTCGCCTGACCGTCGCGCACCGCTTCCCGATCGGCGCCGGCTGGAAGCCGGCGGATCTCGGCGTCGCGGTGTTCGTACAGGACCGCGCCAACGGCGAGGTATGGCAAACACTCGCACTCGCGAATTGCCGATAACGTCAGAAACAACAAGCCCGCCAAAGGGCGGGCTTGTTGGGAATGCCGGGACCGCTTAGTGTCCGCTCTTGAGCGCGGCGATACGCGCATCCAGCGGCGGATGCGACATGAACAGCTTCTTGAACCCGCTGGCGAGTCCGCCGTTGATACCGAAGGCGGCCATCTGTTGCGGCAACTGTGAGGGTTCGTGTGCGCGCTTCAGCGCTTCCAGCGCGCCGATCATGTTGTCGCGCGAGGACAGCTTGGCACCGCCGGCGTCGGCGCGGTATTCGCGTTGCCGGGAGAACCACATCACGATGGTGCTGGCCAGGATCGCCAGCACGATCTCGGCGACGATCGAGGTGATGAAGTAGGCCGGGCCGAAACCGCGTTCGGTCTTGAACACGACCTTGTCAACGAGGTGACCGATCACGCGCGCCAACACGATCACGAAGGTATTGACCACGCCTTGGATCAGGGTGAGGGTGATCATGTCGCCGTTGGCGACGTGCGTGACCTCGTGACCCAACACGGCCTCGACCGCGCTGCGATCCATTTTCGACAGCAGCCCGGTGCTGACCGCGACCAGCGCCTTGTTGCGATTCATGCCAGTGGCAAAGGCATTGATGTCCTCGGACTCGTAGATGGCCACCTCCGGCATGCCGATGCCGGCCTGGCGGGCTTGACGGCGCACGGTGTCGAACAACCAGCGCTCGGTCTCGTTCGAGGGCTTCTCGATCACCACCGCGCCGGTGGAACGTTTGGCCATCCACTTGGAAATGGCCAGCGAGATGAAGGCGCCGCCGAAACCGAGCACCGAGGCAAAAATCAGCAGCGCCGTGATGTTCAGACCGGTACCGCTCTGGTCGAGCAGGCTGTCCACGCCGAGCAGCCGCAGGGTGATGCTGAGCACCACGAGCACGGCCAGGTTGGTTGCAATGAACAGGAATACGCGCTTCATCATGGGTATACGACTCTCCGCTTTACGTCCGGGTTGAATGAATAGGGTTGGACCGCCGGCCCTGTAGATGGGGGTCCACCAGCCGGGTTCAATGCCCTTGGCTGGCGCCTATTTAGGCCATAGCCCGGCCATCGTCGTCAAGTTTACCCTGCCCGCCGCAAGGCCGATGCTATAGTTGATCCTCTATCCTCTCACTCATGGATCTCAGCCACCAACAGCTCGCCACCGCCAAGAAAGAGGCGCTGGTAACCCTGGTCGGGCTTCTCTACATCGAGGAGAACGGCCTGTTGTCGCGCGAGTGGCTGGGCGATGCCAAGGCCAGCTTGCAGGCGCTGTTCCTGCGCACCAGCGGCGAGGAGACGATGCTGCGCAAGTTGATCGAGATCCTCAAGACCACGCGCCAGGTGCAGGGCACCTTCACCCGCATTGCCCAGACGCTGGAGGGGGTACAGAAAAGCGCCTCGGCGCTAGAGGCGCGGCTCGGCTCGCTGCGCAACTATTTCGACCGCATCGGCCTGAGCGCCGAGGAGAACGCCGACTTCGGCGGGCCGTTCCTGGTCTTCTCGCAGCAGTTCCAGCGCCGCATCGAGTCCCTGGCCCGTTTCATGCGCCAATACCTGGAGGCGCGCGAGACCGAGGCCAAACACGCCAACATCTACCGCATCGCCAAAGACGCGCGCTCGCGGCTGCGCGAACGCCTGTCCACCGGCATCGCCGCCGAGGCGCGCAGCGAGGTGGAAGGACGCATCAAGAAAGAAATGGTGGCGGCCTTCGACTACACCGACGCCGAGTCGAACTACAAATTCGCCCGGCGCGATTCACGCAACGCGGCCGAGGACGTGCGCCAGGAGCTGGAGGAGATCCACCTCATGTGCCAGATGGCCATGAACCCGACAGCGCGCGACCCCGCCCCGCCGTCCGCGCCCGGCGCGACCCCGCGCTACGAAGATGTCTACACGCGCTTCGTCAATGCCATGCATCGCCACTCGCGCCTGCGGGCGCTCAAGGACGCCATCCTCGACCTGTTCCGCCTCTACCAGAGCGCGCACGGCATGTTCCGGCACGACTTCGACAGCCTCAACCGCGCCGTCGATACCATGCTCGGCAATCCGGATTCCTATTTCGATGCCAAGGCCGAGGACACCGACATCCTCGCCAAGCGCCAGAAGCTGTTCCGCATTGAACGCCTGATCCCGTTCCTGGAACGCGGTTCGGAACTGGCGCGCGACGAGGAGCACGACGGTTACCCGCGTTTCTCGCGCGCCCTGTCGGCGCAGCTGGAAGATACGCGTGCGCCCTGGGCGGACATCCGTGAAGACCTGCTGCGCGCCAAAATCCAGGCCGACGCCGACGTCAGTACCCGGCTTGAGTAACTCCGGTCAACGGCCGGCGGTGCCCGGCAGCGGGGTGGCGCAACGCCAACACAATTCAAATGTACCGGGATTGACCTCGCCGCAGGCCGGGCAGGCGCGCTCCGGCATGGCGGCGACCCGGGCGCGGAGATCCGTCAGCAACTGCTCGGCACGGGCCTGGTCCCGGTCCTCCAGCACCCAGACCTCGGGGCGGGAGTCCTGGAACGGGATATCCCCCATCGCTCCCTGGGCAAACTCGTTGAAAACCCGCGCCGGAATGCCGGCCCGGGTCAGGGTGTCGGCCAGCAGACGGGCCTCTGGCAGATCCTGAGCTGTATGAACTCTTTTCATGTGTCCTTCCGCCGTAACCCGTTGATTCGGCCGTCAGTCGCCCTAGATCGACCACAGCCGTGCCGCCCGACTGGACGGACTTGGATTTCGTCCTATTTTAAATACTTGGGACTTCACAATAACGTCGGGGGCGGGAAATCACCATGAAGCGTCAGGTCGACGTGCAGGATCTGCGCATTGGCATGTACATCTCGGACCTGGACCGTCCGTGGCTGGAAACGCCGTTCCTGTTCCAGGGATTCGAGATCCGCAACGACGAGGATCTCGAAACCCTGCGGCGTTATTGCCGTCACGTCTATGTGCTCGACCGGGACAGCCTCGGGAAACCGGGTGCGCGCGTACCCAACCGACCCGCTCCGGCACCACAGGCCGTCGACGCGGATCGCGACACGCCGGCGGCCACCGACTCCGACCTGTTGCGGCTCACCAACCATCCCTCCGCCCGGCCCATCTACCCCGACCGCACCACGGTGGAAGAAGAGATCGGCCGCGTCACCGACACGACCCGGGCCGCGCACATCTACTGTCAGCAGATGTTCGAAGACGCCCGCCTCGGCCGCGGGCTTAACGTCCCGCAGGCCAAGCAACTGGTCGGCGAGATGGTCGACAGCGTGCTGCGCAACCCCGATGCCCTGACCTGCTTCACGCTGCTGAAAAAGAAAGACTCCTACACCGCCGAACACAGCCTGCGGGTCGCGGTGCTGGCGCTGGTCTTCGGCCGCCACCTCGGCTTCGAGCGCGACATGCTGCACGTGCTGGGGCTGGGCGCGCTGCTGCACGATATCGGCAAGGCGCTGGTGCCGCTCGACATCCTCAACAAGCCCAAGGCGCTGGATGCCCGCGAGATCGAGATCATGAAACAACACGTGCCGTGGGGGCTCGAACTTCTCGACGGCACCAGCGGCATCCCGCGCTCGGCGCTGGAGGTGGTGGGTAACCATCACGAACGCTACGACGGTCACGGCTACATGGCCAAACTGACCGGGGCCGACATCGGTCAGTTCGGCATGATCGGTGCGATCGCCGACACCTACGATGCGCTCACCTCGGATCGCGTCTACCGCAGCGGGTCGTCGCCGCACGCCGCCTTGAAGCGCATGTACGAACTGCGCGCGGCCGCCTTTCACCCGCAACTCGCCGAACAGTTTATCCAGTGCCTCGGCATCTACCCGGTCGGCAGCATCGTGCAGCTGAACACGCGCGAGGTCGGTGTGGTGGCCGGACTCAACCGCGATCGCCGGCTGAAACCCCACCTAGTGCTGGCGCGCCGCGCCGACAACACGCCCTACCCGGCCATGCCGGCGGTCAATCTGGCCACGCGCACCACGCGCGAGGGCAAGCCCTGCGAGATCGAACGCGTCCTGGAACCGGCCGACTGCGGCATCAACCCGGCCTACTTCCTGCCGGTGCCGGCGGTCTCCTGACGCGCGTCAGTCGGTCAGCCGGAAACCGACCGCCAGTTTCACCTGCCAGTGGGAGATCTTGCCGTCGGCAAGATGGCCGCGCATCTCCTTGACCTCGAACCAGTCCAGGTTGCGCAGCGTCTTGCCGGCGCGGGCGATGGCGTTGCGCACGGCCTCGTCGCTGCCCTTGGTCGACGAACCGACCAGTTCGACAATCTTGTAGACATGCTCGCTCATGGGGTTTCTCCTTGGTGGTGGTGGGACGGAAATCAGAAGACGGCCTGGGCCTGCAGGCCGTTCAGCACATATTGCACGGCCAGCGCGGCCAGCACCACGCCGAGCACGCGGCTGACGACATTGGCGCCGGTCTCGCCCATCAGCTTCAGGATGCGCGTGGCCATCAGCAGCGACAGCAGTGCCAACATCAGCACCGCCGCGATCACCGCCAGCACCAGGCCGATGGCGACCAAATCGTCACCCGACTCGCCCACGCGTAGAAGCACGGTGGTCAGGGCACCGGGGCCGGCGATCAGCGGAATCGCCAGCGGAAACACCGACACGTCGCGGCGATGCACCGCCTCGTCCTGCTCGCGCGGGGTGGCCGTGCGGATACCGGACTGGCGCGCAAAAACCATCTCGACCGCCAGCAGGAACAGCAGCAGACCGCCGGCGATCTGGAAGGCCGGCAACCCGACCCCGAGCGAGCGCAGGAGTGCGTCACCGAGCAGACCGAAGGAAATCAGGATCGCCGCGGCGATCAGCACGCCGCGCACGGCCATGCGGCGTCGCTGCGCGGCTGAATCGCCGTGGGTAATGCCGGCGTAGATCGGCGCCAACCCGATCGGGTCGATGACGACGAACAGCAGAATGAAGGAATCCAGCAACAGTTCGGTCATGGCGGTCGCGTGCAGCTTAGACCTTGTTTAGTCGCGTGGCGAGCTTCTCCGGGCAAAAAAATACCGCCGTCCCAAAAATGCCGCCAGGGAGAGCAGGCGGCTGCGCGGAGGAAAGAACGGCGGTTTGCCACTGAACAAACGGACTTCGTGGCGGTGTCACGCTGACACGCCGGCGACCGGTTGGCCTTGATCTGGATCAAGCGCATGGCATCCGGGCCCGCTACCCTGAACTCAGGCCCCAGGATCAGGAGGTGCGGCCGATGCTGGTGGGAACCGCCTGCAACCGTGAAGTGGTGGTGGTCGAGCGCAGTGCCTCGGTTTCCCAGGCGGCCCGGCTGATGCGCGACTTTCACGTCGGCGACCTGGTGGTGGTGGAGACGCAGGACGGCCGGCGCCGGCCGGTCGGTATCCTGACCGACCGCGACATTGTGGTCGGTGTCCTGGCCAGAGACGTCGATGCGGCCAGCGTGGCCGTGCGGGACGTGATGGGCGGTGAGCTGATCACCGCGACCGAGGATGAATCGCTGCCCGACGTCGTCAAGCGGATGCGCGCCGCGGGTGTGCGGCGCCTGCCGGTCGTGGACGGCGAGGGGACGCTGGTCGGCATCCTCACGGTCGACGACCTGCTCGACCTGCTGTCCGAGACGCTGAACGACCTGACCCGCCTGATCTCGCGTGAACTCACGCGCGAACAGCGCCGCCGCCCGTAACCCCGCTCAGGGATAGAACTTCATCATCACCCCGACGACCCAGTCGGGACTGCCGTCGCTCAGGCCGCGCGAGACGTACACGGTCATGCGCTGGGCGTTGTTGAGCTTGTTGCGGATGAAGAAGGTCAGGTCGCGCGGCGATTCGGTGCCGGGCAGCAGGTTGTCCTGCATGTTCAGGGCGAAGCCGAGGGTGGTCTGGTCGCTGACGTTGAAACCGAGGCCGACCGAACCGTAAAACACGTTGTGGAAATTCACGCCCGGCGGATCATCCGGCATGCGGTAACCGAGCGAGCCGAACAGCGTCGTGCCGCCGAAGGTCTTTTCCAGATCGACCTGGATGGCGAGTTCGTCCTCGCCGGTGCCGAGATGGTCCTCGCGGTCGCCGGTGCCCAGCTTGACCTTGCCGACCAGATCGATGCGCGGTCCGCGCGGGCTTTCCTGGCTGAGGCGGTACGAACCGGTCAGCAGCACGTCGCCGATGCCGAATTCCGAGCGGTCACCGGGGCTGAACGCCGAGGTGCGCATGCCGCCCGCCTGCCCCATGCCCGACGGCACGACCGTGCCCGGGCCGTCGACGTTCACGAATGGCACCGAGACACCGACCGAAAACTGTTCGCTTTCGTACTTGAACGCGACCGGGAAGGTCCAGATGCGGGTCTTCTGCGCCGTGCCATAGTCACCGGTGCTGTATTCACCGCCGACCGAAATGCTCATGCGGCCGTCCTGCGCCGTCGCGCCGAACGAAGCCAGCGTCAGGGCGAAACCGGTGACGATTGTCCAACGATTGATCTGATGTCGATCCATAATTTTTCCGATCCTGTAGAGAAAGTGGTTGTGGTTTTTCATTGCGGTCAGGGATATTCGGCCACGCCGTCGGGCGCGGGCGGCGCTATTCTCGCCGCACTGGGCGTCGCCGCCAAGTGGGGTATCGATGCCTGCACGATCCCGGGCGACCGGTGGTCAGCGCCGGCGGCGGGCCTGGCGGGCTGGCGCCGGCGGCCGATCGCGACGCGACCGCACCACGCTGACCGTGCAAGCGGCTTGCGCCACCACCCGCGCCGAAACACTGCCCAGGAAACGTCGCCAGGCGGAACTGCCCCGGGCGCCGAGCACGATCTGGTCGACGAGATGGGTGCGGGCATACTGCACGATCACCGTCGCCGGATCGCGGCCCGGCAGGGCATGAAACACCATCCGGCCGCGCGACAGGCGCAACGGCTGCACCCAGTGGCGCATGGCCATGATCTCCGCGGCACCGTTGCGCCCGGGCGGCACCACCATCAGGCAGGTGAAGTGGCTGTGGGCATCGGCCTGGGCCAGGCGCCGCACGGTGGCGAGCAAGACCTGTTGCAGGGCCGCGGAGGAATGGCCCAAATCGAGCGCCACCAGGACATGCGGGGCCGCGGACAAGCGCTCGTAAGGAACAACCGGCGCGCCCTCGTCGAAGACAAGATACAGCGAACGCCACCACAGCCGGAGTCGCGTCCACCATCCGGTGCGCCGGGTCTGACGGCCGCGCTGCGTCACGGTCACGCTGTCCGGATGAGCCAGTGCATAGGCCAACTGGCGAGCGGTGGCGTAGCGCCGGTCCGGGCGGATGCGCAGACAACGCAGGATCACCTCCTGCAACCACGGCGGCAGGTCGGGACGATGGAGGCGCGGCGGCAGCGGCGGCTCGACCAGCCGCTTCGACACCGACAGCAGGTTCGGCCGGCCGAACGGATACTCGCCGGTCGCCAGCCGGTACAGAATCGCGCCGAGCGCATAGATATCGGAACGCGAATCGTGGCGCACGTGTTTGACCTGCTCGGGGGCGATGTACGGGGTCGTGCCCTCCGCCTCGCCGAACGCCGTCTCGATCAGGTCCGGCAGCGCCGCGTGGTGGGCGATACCGAAGTCGATCAGGACGATCTCGCCATCGCCACGGGCGCGGATGTTGGCAGGATTGAGGTCGAGGTGGATGACGTTCTGGCAGTGCAGTTCATGCACCGCCCGGCAGACCGGGATCATCAACTCGACGATGCGCTTGATCGGCAACTTCCCGGCGCGCAGCGCGTCTTCCAGCGGTGCGTGCTCGAGGTACTCCATCACGAGATAGGGCTGCGTTCCGGGATCGCCATGGGCGATCAACCGCGGGGCGTGGTCGGCGTGCAGACGTTCAAGGATGCGCCACTCGTTCTCGTGCGCCACCAGCGTAGACACCGGCGCGCCCGCCTCCAGGCGCGGCACCTTCATGACCAGCGGCCGGCGGTGACGCGGGTGACGCACCCGATAGAGGCGCGCCATGCCGCCCTCGGCCAGCAGCTGCTCGACCCGGAAACCGCCGACGCGCTCGCCCGGGCGCAGCGGTCGTATGACGGGCTTTTTGGTCATGGCTTAGCCAGCCTGAGCCCATCGGTCGCGGACGAGGCAGACGTCGCGCGCCGCGATGCTGCTGTGGAGATCGGCCAGGATGGCGGTCATTACCGTACCCTCGATGGCTGGGCTGACGGTTTCATCCTAGCGCGATGAGGCGCCGCTGAAAACCGCGCATGCTCAGCCCGAGGCCAACCGGTGGGCACGGCGGGTGGTTTCCGGCAGGCGGTAGCGCGGGGTGCAGCGCCGCACGTAGTCGATGGCGGTGTCGAGGCTCACGCGATGGCCGACGGAGACGTACAGCGGTTTCACCCCGGTGCGTGTACGCAGCACTGCACCGATGACTTCGTCATGGTCGATCAACGGCACCCATGCCCCTTTTGCACGGCCGAGCCTCCCTCTCGGTTCGCCAATCAGGCGCGACTTGGCGACGCCGATGGCCGGAATGTCGAGCAGCACGCCGAGGTGACAAGCGAGTCCGAAGCGGCGTGGATGCGCCCGCCCCTGTCCGTCACACAATATAAGATCGGGTTGATGTTCCAGCTTCGCCAACACGGCCAGCGCCGCCGGCACTTCGCGAAAGGAGAGATAGCCCGGCACGTAGGGAAACTTTACCGGCACGCGAACGACGGCCTCCTCGACCAGTTCGAGCGAGGGAAAGGCCAGCACCACCGCCGCGGCCCGGGCCAACCGGTTGTCGCCCTCGTAACCGATGTCGATCCCGGCCACCGTCCGCACGCGCCCAATCCGGTCGCGGGTGATGACCCTGGCGCGCAGTTTTTCCTGTACTTCGCGCGCCTCCGCCACCGTCAACGGCCAAGCAGCTCCCCTTTGGGCCATGGCAACCTTGTCCCCCGTATAGAGACTTAATCAGAAAGATTGTCGATCGTCACCGCCGGCAGGTCGTCGGCCGGGGTAAAACCCAGCACGCGGGCGTAGAAGAAATATTCCGCCTCCAGCGCGCGTTCAATGTTTTCGGCACGGCGGAAGCCGTGGGCTTCGTTGTCGAACATGACCGTGGCGACCGGAATACCGCGACGGCGCAAAACCGAGGCCAGCCGTTCGGTCTGGTCCGGTGGCACCACCTTATCCTCCCGCCCCTGGAAAAAAATCACTGGCGTACGCAGGCGCTCTGCATGGTGAATAGGCGAGCGTTCGCGGTAGCGAGCCGCCTGCGCCGGCCGGGGGCCGACCAGACGGTCGAGATAGTGTTTTTCGAACTTGTGCGTGTCCCTGGCCAGTGCTTCCAGATCGCTGATGCCGTAATAGCTCGCGCCGGCGGCGAAACAACCGTGAAAGGTCAGCGCGCACAGCGTCGTGTAACCGCCAGCGCTCGAACCGCGGATGACCATGCGCCGGCCATCCACCCGCCCCTGCGCCGCCAGCCAACGCGCGCCGGTCGTACAGTCCTCGACGTCAACCACGCCCCACTGCCCGTCGAGCTGTTCGCGATAGGCCCGGCCGTAACCGGTCGAACCACGGTAGTTCACGTCGAGCACCGCGAAGCCGCGGGTGGTGAAGTACTGGATACGCGGGTTGAGACCGCTGCCGGTGGCGGCCGTCGGCCCGCCGTGCGACAACACCAGCAGCGGCGGCCGCTCGCCGGCCGGAGCGCGGTAGCGATGGTTGCGCGGGGGATAGAAAAATCCGTGCGCCTCCATGCCTCCCGGCGTGGGATAGCTCACCGGTTCGGCCACCGATATATCGTCATCGGCCAGTGATGTGCTCGCTGATTCACGCAGGACGGTGTGCCGACCGGTATCCAGATCGAAAGACACCAGCGCCGGCATCTGTTGCGGCGAGGCGACAATGAAGACGGCCTGTCGCCCACTGGCCCGTACCGCGCTGATCTCGGTATAGGGCAGCGGGCAGCTCTCGAATCGCCCGGTCACCGTGTTCACGCCGGCCAGCGACCATTGCCCGTGCTCGCTGAAGGCGCAAACCAACTCCGGTCCGGCTACGGCGCAGGTCGACATACCGAACTGCCACTGCGGTAAACCGAACTCGGCCGCGCGCGGATGCAGCGCCTCGACCCGGCCGCTTCGATAACAATAAAGGTTCCACCAGCCGGAACGGTCGCTGGCGAAATACAATGTCCCATCCGGTCCGAACTGCGGCTGGAACACCGATTCGGGGATGGGATCGAGCCGAGGGGTGCGGGCCAAGGACGGCCCGTTTGCACCTTCGCGCTCACTGCCCGCGATGCCGCGCACGTCCTGCGGCCGGCCGGCTTCATCGAGACGAGCGAGCCACAAACGCGTGCCGTCCCACGGCATGGCCGGATGATTCCACGACAACCACGCCAGCGATCGGCCGTCCGCGCTCACCACCGGTGAACTGTAGAAGTCCTCGCCCTCGACCAACGCCACCGGCGCGCCCCCGGCCAGCGGCACAGCAACAATGGACGCCCTGGATTCATGACCACCGGCGGCGGTTTCGGACACCGCGATCAGCCGCTGGCGACGGGCATCGACCAGCAGATCGGCATAACGGGTGGTGGATTCCGGCGTGAGCGCGCGCGGCGCCTCGCCCGGACGAAACGCATGGATGCGCTGGTCGGCGTTGTGGCAGAAATAAACAACGCCCTCGGCCACGGTGAAAGCGCCGCCGCCGTATTCATGGGCTCGCGTGCGCGCGCTCCACGGCGCCGGCAGGATTTCCTCCGCCCGGTCCTCTCGCCAGCGCATCAGCGTCTGGCGCCCGCCCTCACGCGGGCGCGATTCGCTCCAGTACAACATGTCGCCATCGAAGGCGACATGACCGAACGAAATGGTTTCGCCGGCGAGCTGGCGGGCCGAGAGCGGCGAGCGCCAGCTTCCGTACGGCGCGGT
>CAKKRZ010000120.1 GCA_919902925.1 Acidiferrobacterales bacterium
ATCATCGACATGCAGTCCTGGAAGACCATCAAGCGCATCGATACTGCCGGCCCCGGTTTTTTCATGCGTTCGCACGAGAACACACGATACGCCTGGGTGGACGCGATGATGGGCCCGCGCAAGGACGAGATCCAGATCATCGACAAGCAGCGTCTTGAGATTGTGAAGACGTTGAGGCCCGCTCCCGGCAAGACGGCGGCGCATGTCGAGTTCACGCGCGACGGGAAATATGCCCTGGTGAGTGTGTGGGAGCAGGACGGTGCGCTGGTGATCTACGACGCCGCCTCCCTGGTGGAGGTCAAGCGTATCCCCATGAAAAAACCCTCGGGCAAATACAACGTGTACAACAAGATCACCCGCTCGACTGGCACCAGTCACTAGGGAGCCTGATTGAAGGCTCCCGCGCTCAGCATGGAACCGCCTAACCGCCAACGCAAGCCGGCGGAAGCCGCTGACGGCGCCGCTCCCTTTCTACCGGCTCGGGGCGAACGGCAGCTAATGTAGGCCCCCAGGCACGTTGTTTTTTGGCGGTCGCCCCTTCCCGGGGCGCGGTCGCCCCTCTACACTCAGCCATGAACGCGAAGATCGTGTCATGGCCCCAACACGCAAACCAAAAAAACCGAACCACCTGAAACGGGTCCTCGCCGCCGTCAAGGCCGAGGATCTGACGCGCGTCCGCGACATCCTCACGGACCTGCACCCAGCTGATATTGCCGATGTGCTTGAAGGTCTGGCGCCCGAACCCCGCCTGCTGGCCTGGGGGCAGGTCAATACCGACCGCATCGGCGAGACCCTGCTCGAGCTGCCGGAGGAGGTTCGCCTCGACCTGCTGCGTCATACCAGCGGCGAGGCGCTGGTGGCGGCCGTCCGCTCGCTCGACATCGACGACATCGCCGACCTCATCCCCGATCTGTCGGACGAGGCCATGGCCGAGGTGCTGCACGCGCTCGACAAGCAGGATCGCCAGCGCCTCGATGCGGTGCTGTCCTATGCGCAGGACACCGCCGGCGGTCTCATGGACATCGACGCCGTCACCGTACGCGAGCACATCACGCTGGAAGTGGTGCTGCGTTACCTGCGCCGGCGCGGCGAACTCCCCGACGCCACCAACAAGCTCATGGTCGTCGACCGGCATGACCACCTGATCGGCCACCTGATGGTCTCGAAGCTGCTGACCACCGACCCGTCGGCGCGCGTCTCGCAAGTCATGGACCGCGAACCGATGCGGTTCACGGCCTTGACCTCCAATCTCGACGTGGCGGCGGCGTTCGAACGCTACAACCTGATTTCCGCGCCGGTGGTGGACGAGCAAAACCGTCTGCTCGGGCGCATCACCATCGACGACGTGGTCGACGTTATCCGCCAGCAGGCCGACCGCCAGGTGCTGGCCCCGGCCGGTCTGTCGGAAGAGGAAGACCTGTTCGCGCCGGTGGTGCGCACCACCCGCAAACGCGCGGTGTGGCTCGGCATCAATCTGGTGACGGCCTTCATCGCCGCCGCCGTCGTTGGCATCTTCGAGAAGTCGATCGAGAAGGCGGCGGTGCTGGCGGTGATGCTGCCGATCGTGGCCGGCATGGGCGGCAATGCCGGCACGCAGACCCTGACCGTCGTCGTGCGCGGTCTCGCGCTGGGCATAATCTCCGAGGCCAACGCGCGCGCCGTGCTCATCAAGGAACTGCTGGTCGGCGCCCTGAACGGCTTGCTTTGGGCGATGACGGTGGCAGTGGTGATTATCCTGTGGTTCCAGAATTACCTGGTGGCACTCGCGCTGGCGCTGGCGATGGTCATCAATCTGGTGTTCGCGGCGTTGTCGGGCGTGATTATCCCGGTGCTGGTGCGCCGTTTCGGCGTCGATCCGGCGGTGGCCAGCGGCGTGATCCTCACCACCGTCACCGACGTGGTCGGTTTCTTCGCCTTCCTCGGCCTGGCCACACTGTTCCTGCTGTGATCGCTCGGGTGTCCCGGCTTCCCGGATCAAGCTCCGGGATCGGCCGGTCGGGGGCGGAAAACCGGCCATTTGTCCGCTTTTCAGGCGCTGGTTGGCGGCCTGCCGTATATTTGGAGGGGAGGACTAACGTTGCCCGAACGCGACATGCTTCCAAATATCATGCAGGTGATGAGCCAGGCGATCAGCGATCGCCGCTGCGTCGCCATCCGTTATCACGATCAGCGCCAGGTGCGCGTGATCGAGCCGCACGCCATCTACATGAGCGATCGCGGCGACCTGCTGCTCGATGCCTACCAAACCCGCGGTCATTCCTCGTCCGGCCGGCCGCCGCCGTTCTGGCGCCCGTTTCGCCTGAAAAAGATCACCGCCGTCTCGGTGCTGAAGGAGGCCTTCCGCCCGCGCGTGGATGAGGGGTTCAGTCCCGAGCGACTGAAGTACAAGAAGGGATTGGTGGCGGTGGTGCAGGAAGATCAGACGCCGGCGTTTCATTATCCGGCGAAGCCGGATGAGATGGGGCCGTT
>CAKKRZ010000121.1 GCA_919902925.1 Acidiferrobacterales bacterium
GCCATCGCCCGCTCGGGCGAATCGGCGCGCCAGCATTCGTGGCGCGATGAGTTGCTGAAAACCGGCATCCGCGGCAAGGGCGGGCAGATGCTGAAGTTCGCCGATCTCGAAACCCTGCCCGATGCGCCGCACCTGCATGTGAGCGGGCATCTCGACAGCGGCGAGCGCGTGGTCGTGAGCTTCGGCCCCGAGCACGCGGCGCTGGAACAGCGGCAGGTGGCGCTGGCGCTGAACGAGGCCGAGAAGCTGCGGCCGGCGCCGAAGTTCATCATCTTCGCGAGCTTCGAGTTCGACCCGGAGGCGGCCAAGGACATCGACGAAACCAAATGGCCGGGCGTGACCCTGCTCAAGGCCAAGATGAACGCCGACCTGCTGACCGACGACCTCAAGAAGGGCCGCGCCAGCAACCAGAGCTTCTGGCTCATGGGCCAGCCGGACGTGGAGGTGCACCCGCAGAAGGACGGCCGCTATGTGGTGGAAGTGCACGGCTTCGACTACTTCGACACCGCCAAGGGCGAGCTGGTCTCCGGCGGCAAGGGCAAGATCGCCATGTGGCTGCTGGATACCGACTACGACGAACGCTCGCTGTTCCCGCGCCAGGTGTTCTTCCCCATGGCCGGCAAGAGCGAGGGCTGGGAGAAACTCAAGAAGAACATCCGCGCCGAGTTGAACGAGGGCCTGCTCGAAAAATTCCACGGCACAGTGTCGCTACCCTTCGAGGCCGGCGAGAACAAGAAGGTGGCGGTGAAGATTGTGGATGATCGGGGTATCGAATCGCTCAAGATCATTCCATTGGATTGAGAAAAAACAGCAAGGGGCGATATGGAAATCGACACGGCGTATGAGGGACGGGAACACTCATTCATTAAACATAGGCTGTTAGAAAGTTATTTGGAAAAGCTGCTACTCATCAAGGGAGTGACCGGCACCCGTGAACTGACATACGTGGACTGCTTTGCTGGTCCTTGGGGTGATGAGAGTGAGGATCTTAGAGCAACATCAATAGCCATCTCGCTCAATATTCTAAAAAAGGTCCGCGAAGCACTAGCGGCTCAGCACAAGTACGTTACGATGCGGGCGATTTACGTTGAAAAAACAAAACGAAGTTTCGAGCGGCTAAAGGCATATCTCGATACCAATTGCCCGAATAGCATTCAGGCCTTTCCAATCCATGGGGATTACGCGGAAAAGGTGAATGAGCTATTGGAACTCTGCGGGACCAGTTTTACGTTTTTCTTTATCGATCCGAAAAAATGGACACCTGTTGCCATACCTAAGCTGTCGCCGCTTCTAAAGCGTGATAACTCTGAGTTCGTGGTCACTTTTATGTATGACTTTTTTAACCGTGCGCTTGGACAAGAGACGATGCGTGAACAGGTGTGCTCACTGCTCGGCCCACTTACCGACGCGGAGCTAAATGAGCTTTGCTCACCTGACGCCAAGAAACGAGAGCAGGCGGTAGTTCGCAAATATCGCGAGGCCTTGAAGACAGAAATGTCGCGAGACCCCAGGAGACGGTCACGCTCCTATCACACCACCGTGCTGGACAAAGATAAAGACAGAACGAAGTATCATCTCGTTTATCTGACCGGTCATTCGAAAGGTATCGTAGAGTTCGCAAGACTGTCCGAGCACGTTGAAATTATTCAGCGCAAGGTTCGGTTCGACGCGAAACAGGCCAAGTCAGGACAATCGGACATGTTCGGAATCGACGAAACGGTAATCCGAGAGATGGAGGCTGCCGACATCGAGGATGTGAAACGCTATTGGATGAGTAGGCTAAGGACTACCGAGAGCGTTTACACCGAGGATGATCTGGCCGATATGCTCGAAGATACTGACTGGCTAGTCAGTGATTTTGAGGAAGCCTTTATGGCCTTGCAGTCGGAGAGTAAGGTAGAGAACGTGGATGCCAGAAAGAAGCGCAGCAAGCATCCGGTACATTTCGATAAGGCTGAACGTCTCAGGAGGCGCGTATGAGTACAGTGTCTCGCATTGAATGGACCGAGCAGACCTGGAATCCGACCACGGGTTGCACGAAGATTTCACCGGG
>CAKKRZ010000122.1 GCA_919902925.1 Acidiferrobacterales bacterium
CGGCCGCGGGATCGGTTTTCAACCCGTTTACCCAGCATCGCCTCGACCTGGTCGATGAAACCACCGGTCCCCGCGCACACCGACGCCACCGCACGGTGCGCCGAGGAATCGGCGGGAAAGAGACTTTCGGAATACGGAGTGGGTGGGTGGGTCTTCCCTGCCCGGTGGGGGATCGCCCTGTATAAGCACTTTCTGATCATCGCGCCTCCCTGCGAGTTGTTATCGGAGTTCATCTTTCTCCCCTGTCGATACTCTGTCAAGCTGCAAACGGGCCTTCCATGGCCCGCAGCCCTCGCCTCGTTCCCATCGGCGAAGCTGCAACCGCGGTTAGTATTTTGACAGGACGAACGACCGAAGGGAGTAGGTCTCCCGTTTCGGCGCGCGGCCCTCGGACACGTGTCCCTGGCGTCCCGCCTATGACGTCTCCGATCGGCGAAGCCGCGAGCGGTCGTTCAATAACTACCGCCAGGATTCATCGCCTCTATCCTTTCTTCCGATTAATCCGCACTATATTTTCCAACGCCCGGACGCGGCGCATGATGCTGGCGAGGTGGACGCGGTCGCGGACTTCGAGGGTGAAGCTCATGGTGGTGGTGCGGCCGTCGCGGTCGTCGAACTGGACGTTGTCGATGTTGGCGCCCTGGTCGGCGATGGCGGCCGCCACCGATGCCAGCACACCGCGGCGGTTGCGGCTTTCAATGCGGATCGCGACCGGGAACACGCCCTCGATGCCCTCTTCCCAGTGCACGTCGATCCACTGTTCCGGGTGTTTGCGGTACTTGGCGACGTTCTGGCAATCCTCGGTATGGATGACAATGCCGCGTCCGGCGGTGAGGAAACCGAGAATCGGATCGCCCGGGATCGGGCGGCAACAGCGCGCGTATTGCACCACCACGCCTTCGGTGCCGCGGATGGCGATGGACGGCGACTTGTCGGTCTTCGCGCCCTTGCGCCGGAACAGGCGCAGGAAACGGCTTTGTTCCTCGGCCTCCGGCGTCGCCGGATGCAACTGGCGCGCCACCAGCGGCGCCTGGCGGTTGCCCAACCCGATGTCGGCCAACAAGGCATCCCAGTTGCTCAGCTTCATTGACTGCAACAGCGTCTGTCGTTCACCGTCGCTGACGTCTTCCAGTTCGACCCCGATGTCGTCCAGCGATTTATCGAGCAGGCGGGCACCGAAGCTGACCGCCTCGTCGCGCTTCTGGTTCTTGAGATAGGAGCGGATGTTGGCGCGCGCGCGGCTGGTGATGACGTAATCGAGCCACGACGGCGTCGGCCGGCCCCATTCGGAGGTCAGGACCTCGACGTGATCGCCGTTGTGCAGTTCGGTGCGCAGCGGCGCCAGTTGGTGATTGACCTTGGCGCCGATGCAGCGATTGCCGACATCGGTGTGCACGTCGTAGGCGAAATCCACCACGGTCGCGCCGCGCGGCAACTTCTTGATCTCGCCGTTGGGCGTGAACACGTACACCTCGTCGGGGAACAAGTCGATCTTGAGGTGTTCGAGAAACTCACGCGGATTGCCGGCCTTCTGCTGGGTCTCCAGCAGGTCCTTGAGCCAGGTGAGCGCCTGCTTCTGCACGTGGTCGCCGGCGGCGTCGCCGCTCTTGTACATCCAGTGCGAGGCGACGCCGGCCTCGGACACGCGATGCATTTCCTGCGTGCGCATCTGCACCTCGATGGATACGCCGAACGGACCGAATACGACCGTGTGCAGCGACTGATAACCGTTGGCCTTGGGAATAGCGATGTAATCCTTGAAGCGGCCGGGGATGGGTTTGTACAGGTTGTGCACGACACCGAGCGCGCGGTAACAGGCGTCGACGGTATCGACCACCACGCGGAAACCGTAGATGTCGTGCACCTGGTCGAAGGTCAGGTGTTTTTGCAGCATCTTGCGGTAGATGCTGTAGAGGTTCTTTTCCCGTCCCTCGATCTCGGCGTGGATGTCCTCCTGTTCGAGCTGGCCGATCATGGCCGAGCGGATCTTGTCGACGATCGCCTTGCGGTTGCCGTGGCGCTTGCGCACCGATTCCGCCAGGATGCGGTGACGCAGCGGGTAGAGCGCCTGAAAGCCGAGGTCTTCGAGTTCGTTCGCCCACTGGCGCACGCCCAGACGGTTGGCGATGGGCGCGTAGATGTCGAGCGTCTCGCGGGCGATGGCGCGGCGACGATCCGCGCCGAGGGCCGCCAGCGTGCGCATGTTGTGCAACCGGTCGGCCAGTTTGATGAGGATGACGCGGATGTCGCTGGCCATCGCCAGCAGCATCTTGCGGAAGTTTTCCGCCTGCGCCTCTTCCTGGGTCTTGAACTCGATGCGGTCGATCTTGGAAACGCCGTCGACCAGTTCGGCGACTTCGGCGCCGAACTCCTCTTTCAGCCGTTCCTTGGCGGTCGGGGTGTCTTCGATGACGTCATGCAGGAGCGCCGCCACCAGGCTGCGCGCGTCGAGGCGCATGCCCGCGAGCAGATGCGCGACCTCGACGGGATGGAAGATGTAGGGTTCGCCGCTGCGCCGGTGCTGGCCCTCATGGGCCTCGGCACCGAACAGGTAGGCGCGATAAACCTCGGCGACATCGCGCGGCTCGAGATAGCTCTCGAGCTGCACACACAGGTCGGCGATGTTGAAACGATCGCCGGCGGCCGGTTCAGCCTTCGCTTCCGGTGGCCTCGCCACCGGCGACGGGGGCGGGGGGGGTGATGAAGAGCCCTGCCGCGTCGATTTGCTGGGACGTGTCTTCATCAGTGTCTACCCCGGCCAAGGCCGGCTCCTCGTCGAGGATCGCGCTGGTGACGAAACCGCCGGAGATCTCGCGCAGCGCCAGTACGGTGTTCTTGTCGTGGCCGCGCTCCACGCAGGGCTCGGCGCCCAGTGACAACTGGCGGGCACGCTTGGCGGCGACCAGCACCAGCTGAAAGCGGTTTTCAACATTGTCCAGACAGTCTTCAACAGTTACACGGGCCATGCCACAACCTCACAAGAAATATATAGCGTTGATTCGGGAAAGGCGGGGAAGGCGCGGAACGGGCTGGGGAGCCGTATTCCCAAGCCTGTTGCCGCCGGAATGGAGCTATCTTACTGACGGATCGGGGATTTGGCCAGCGACCAGAGTGTATGGGTGCGCGCCTGGCGCGCATCGGCTCGCCTCCCTCTCCCCCTGGGAGAGGGAATGAGGGTGAGGGCGGGGGGTGGAGAGGAGGATCACCGGTAAAACACCGCTCTTACCGCCCTTCTCCCG
>CAKKRZ010000123.1 GCA_919902925.1 Acidiferrobacterales bacterium
GCGAGATGATTGCCGGCGGGTTGCGCGCGGTGCTGACCTGCGTGGACCCGAAGCAACTGGCGGCGGAATTCTGCGGGCGGCGGTTTGACGAGGCCTTGCTCGATGCCTTGCCGGCCGGCGTCGATCCTTGCGGCGAAAACGGCGAATTCCACAGCTTTGCCTGCGCCGGGCCGATGTTCCGCGCACCGATCGCGGTGGAGACCGGCGAAACCGTCGAACGCGACGGGTTTGTGTTCACCGACCTGCGCGTGGTCCGCTGAACGGCCGGTATTCGCTGCTCTACAGCGGAAATCATCGGCGCGCCGCGCAGGCCATCCAGATACCTCAGGGTCAGAGAGGAATATTTCCTAATATTCAAGAAGTCGGGCTGGTACGTGTACTTGTGCAACCCATGGCATACTGTTCCCGGCAGCATTGAATCTTCCGGGTTGCTATCGGCTTTGATCGCGCCAGGCAATCCCCAACCAGTCCAGTGACGGAGGCCTAACATGACAGGTATTGGCAAATCTATTCCCGGTTACATCTTCGTTTTTCTCGTTTGCAGTCTGGCCGTCACGGAAGTGATGGCGGGTAGGATAACCCTGGCGCAAGGGCTGGATAACAAATTGGGTGTGCGCTTTCAGTCTCCGGTAACGGCGAATATGCGTCCCGGGAGCCAGGTGCAGGCGGTGGTGACGAGTCCGGACAAGCTGAAAGGTCTCGGACTTGGTCAGGTCAAGCAGGGCGACCGGGTTACCTTGGTCAAGGGGCAGGGGGATGCTTTCACGGTTCGCCTGGGCAGCCAGTCCGTACCGATGATGCTTCTTGGCGATGGATCGGTTCGGCATATGCGGCAGAGAATTGGCACTCAAGCTCCAGCCGGATCACCGGCGCACCAGAAAGGCGCCCCGCTGAAGATGCAAACCGCCCCGATGCAAAAATAGCGGTTGGCGGTTCAACGCACGGCCGGTATCGGGTGATCGACGCTCGCGGATTCCCGTAGCATTCTCCTGACGTGATCGGCAACACCATCTTTGTCCGGGGGATCGCGGCGGTACTGATCGTGCTCGTGCACGTAAACCTCGTGCATCGTCCGGACCTCGATCAGTGGTGGCCCGGCGGATACTGGTTTGCACCCCTATTCGCTATTCCCGTGCCGCTATTTTTCCTGCTGGCGGGCTACGCGACCCGGTATGGCGCCGAACCGAAACACACTCTCTGGCACCGGCTGCGGCGGTTGGTGCCTCCGCTGCTGGTGTGGAATACCGGTATCGTGTTCCTGTACAGTGGTGTCCGCGTCGGGTCCGGCGAATGGATACTGTTTCTGTTGACGGGCTACTGGTACCTGTATTTCCTGTTTGTCCTGATCCAGCTTTACGCCTTGCAACACTTCCTGGCCCGCTTCGGGTGGGTGCCCGAACCTCGTCATCTATTCCTGGCCACGGCGGTCATGGCCCTGGTCTTCTTCGCCATTGCCGAGCTGATGCTCTGGACCCAAGGGGCGTCGGCGGAATTCTTCGAATCTGTTCTGAACCGGACTATTTTCCCCTGGGCGCTTTTTTACTGCGGCGGGATGCTCCTGCGCCAAGACCCGAAATGGTTACGGGCCATCGCGCGCCGGCGCACGGTGCTCGCTGTCCTTACGGTCGCGGGTTATCTCCTGTTCGTGGCGGAGCTGCGCGCGGAGGATGCCCGGTTCGGATATAACCCCTTGCAACAATTTCTCATGAGCGGGTTGATCTTCAAGACCTGCGCCATTCTGCTGTTGTTGAGCGTATTGGCGCGACGTTCGGAATCACCGGACACATCCACGCACGGCCGGTTACTGGCGGCGTTCGGCAAGGAAGCGTACGGAATCTATCTTGCCCATGTGCCGATCCTGTTACTGGTTCTCGGCCTATATGACCGGGCCGGTGTTCAAATTCCGTTTTCGCTGGAACCACCGGTGTTGTGGTTGATTGCCGTGTTTGGCGCGTGGGGGCTGGTCAAGATCGTCCGGCGGCTCCCCGGGGGCTGGCCCGGTTGGCTGTTGTTCGGTATCCGCGGCGGCAAATAACGAGATCTCAACAAGGGTAATAGGGGAAATACCCGGGTCAGATCACAGTTTTCGCTATTATTCCGTTTGCCAGCTTCGAGTCAGCACTTCGATATAGTCATCGAGCATCAGTGCATGCTCGCCTGCAACAATTCGCGGTAACGCTGAACCCGTTCGTCCTCATCCCCCAGTAATTCAAACAGGGCCAGTAGCCCGGTACGACCGGCATCGTGGTGGAACGAGTTGTCGCGCTTGGCAATTTCCAGCAGTTGCTCCATGGCGGCGTCGTAGTCGTTCGTCACCAGATGCACGGCGCTGAGCTGGTAACGCGCTTCCAAGTTGGCGGGATCGGCGGCGATGGTTTGATGCAGTTGGTCCTTCGGTGGCGCCCCTTTCGCGGTGCGCAGAACGGATACATGGGCAGCGAACCGGCGCAGTTCCGGATCTTCGCGGGCCTCGGATGGCAGCGCCTGCAAGAGATCATCGGCCTGCGCATAACGGCCTTGCAGCACCAGCATCTTGGCGAGATCGAGCGGGATACGCACGTCCTGTGGGTTGGCGAGCGCGGCCTCCGCGGCAATGCGCACGGCGCTGGCGGTATCGCCGCTCGCGTGGGTCGCGAGCGCCCTCTGTAGCAGGGTGGTGGAAGGATCGGTGAGATGTTTGCGGATGAATTCGCGCACCGTGTCTTCGGATTCCGCGCCGTGCAGGGTGTCCACGACTTTACCGTGACGGTAGACCTTTACGGTTGGCAGGCTGACCACACCGTGCGAGCGCGCGAGCGGGCCGAATTCATCCGTGTTGAGCATCACGAGCAGGAAACGCCCGCCGAATTCGCCGGCCAGACGCACGAGCCGCGGCATGAGCATCATGCAGGGACCGGCGCGCGGCGACCAGTAATTCACCAGCACCGGACCCTTTTCGGAATTTTCCAGCACCAGACGCGGAAAAAGCTCCGCGGTCGCGTCGAAGACATGGGGTGTGTTGGCCATGGGGCCGATACCATACTGAAAGCGCGGCGGGGCTGGAAGGGGAATCACACCGGACGGCCTCGGCTACCGCGCGAGGCTGTCCGGTGTGGCGGAATAGACAACCCCCCACCATTATTGTGGTGACGCCCCATGGGGGGCGAACCAAATCAGCGCTTCCTGATTTTCTTCCCCGGGCAGTCGACTTCGAGCACGTCATCGATGGTGCGGATGATCTGGTTGACGATGTTGAACTCGACGAAAAACGTGAGTGAGTCTTCAAGCATGTTCTTGGCCATGTTGTCCAGATTATTCTGGAGCGGTTTCAGATTCAGATTGCCGATGCGGATCTTGGTGTGCGCAGCGCCGGGCGTGCCGAGCTTGCATTGCTGGAGGTTCAGCAACGGGTCAATGCGCACTTCAATGCGCACGTCGCGCGCCGCGCCGCCGACTTCGAAGCGCTTGCTGAAGTGACAAGTCTTGAGAGGATTGCCGGCGTTCGGCCGCATGCGCAGCTTGATGGCGCTCAGGGATATCCGGTCAATGCCCACTGTGACCACCACGCCGGAACCGTCCACCTTCACGACCGGGTTCGACAGTTTCAGTTTGAACGAGCCGGCACTGGCCTTGATCCCGAGGCAATTGTTGATCATGTACTTGTGACCGCCGAGAAGCTTTACGTCGATCTCCTTGTTGTTGAGCGCATTCGTGATCTTCTTCACGATCTCGTCGCGTTTGGGGTGGCTGGCCAGGCGTGTGGTTCCGCCGCCGGCGGTCGCCCGCAAGGTCAGTGGGGAAGGTCGCGAGTCCTGCTCGCCGGCGTCGTTTTCCTTGTCTTCGGAAGCGGCGCCGAGCCGCCCGCCCGCATCGGCAACCGGTGCCAGGGGAAGACTGAGCAACACAGACAATGCAGCGACGTACAACGGGATGACATGTTTCATGGGTTCCTCCAGTATGCAGTCAGTGGCTGAAAACCCGACGGAGCGGCAGGGAAGAACACCGGCGCGGGCAGTTATTCTTATTTCTGGATTGTCCGCCGGGCATGACCGGTGGACCAAGTCATGGTAACGAAGGGTTGCCGGTACGACAAGCGCCGGGAAAGGGGCGGTCAATTCCTTGCAGGGCTGGTGTCGCTGCTGAAATATTCTCCGTCCTGCGCTGGCCGCACGCGCCAGATGGCGACACGGTTCGTCCTGTCGCCCCGCACCTTGTCATATACCCGGCGGTCGGCTGCCAGCGGCCGCACGGCGCACTTCACCGGGTGTTCATGTGGGGGTTATCCAGCGTTCATCCTGGCTCCCTACCATTCCGCGCCATTGTGATCGCTCGATCGCGATCAACTCACTGGAGGTCAGCATGGACATGGCAGATACGGCATCACTCAACGACCGGTCATCGGAGCTGTGGACGATTTTCGCGGAGCGGTTCTTTCCGAGCCTGCTGCGGCTGCTGGTCGCCTTGTTGATGGTGGCGCTGACGTTGTGGATGGCGGCCGGCATCGTCCAGTTCGTATTCGAACTGCGCAAGGTGCTGGATACCGGCTGGGCCAAGCTGGCCGAGCAGGCGATCATCAACAGCCTGATCATGCTCGCGATGCTGGAGGTGATCCGGACCTTGCAGTCTTACCTGGTGCTGGGGCGGGTACGGGTCACCTTTATTCTCGATACCGCCCTGGTGGTCCTGATCGGCGAGCTGATGGGGCTGTGGTTCCGCGAATACGCGCCGGAAAAAGTCCTGCTCGGTCTGGGTGTGATCGTGACGCTGGTGGTGTTGCGGATTACCACGGCGCGGTTCTCGCCCGAATCGAACCCGGCCAGCGCCATAGCCGAGTCAGAAAAAAGCTTTCGCTGAGGGTCGTTCACGAATCGCTCAGGTAGGTCTTCGCTTCCTCGCCGGGGTTGGGCAACCCCGACACCCGCCAGGCGTTCAGGCAGGAGTGGAAGAGATCGTGCACCCAATGCCGATTTTTGTTAAGGCGACGGCAGATTTGCATCATCGCCGGGGCCACGCCGTGCTTGGCGAAATGCGCGCGCAGGGCGCGGATGACCTGCCAATGATCATCCGTGAGTTCGGCGATGCCGTTGTTCCGCGCCGTCTCGCGCGCGAGATCCTCGTTCCAGTCTTCGGGGTTGATGAGTAGTCCGTCTTCATCGAATCGGGACGGAGATGAAACGGTGTTCGGGGCAGGCATGACGCCTCCTGGGCCGGGGCCGCTTGTGGCGGGATTGATGAAGTAATTCTAGTCCATCCACCCGAGGTTTCATTTTGGCAAGGACCGCGCCAAAGGAGCACGCGGGAAGCGCCTCGCGGAATGGCATTTGTCGTCAGCCTCCGACGCCGCTCATTTGCACGCGCCGCATGGCTGACCCGGCATGACGAATGGAAGGAAGGCGTGCTTGTTCAGAGCTTCCCTGGTTGCTCTACCCGCTATCGAAGGGATACGCTGCCTGTCTTCATCCACTCATTTTCCATGACGGCCAACGATATGGTTTCAGCCCCTTCTGCACGGGGAAGACGTCAACACAGCGTCCTTCACGGCAGTTTGTGGATCGGTGGTTACCTGTTCCTGGTCGTGACCCCTCTGTTATTTGTGCTGCTGTACGGTGACGTGCCACCGGGAACATCCCGGTGGTGGGATTTTTCCATCGCCCTGGGTTTCTGCGCACTGTCGGTGATGGGTTCGATGTTCCTGCTCACGGCCCGCTTCCGGTCGACGGCGGCGGCCTTCGGCATCGATATCGTCTACTACTTTCATCGCTGGATGGCGCTGATTGTTTTCGGGTTCGTGCTGGCCCACCCGCTGATCCTGATCGCCGTGGAACCCCTGATGCTCGAATACCTCAAGCCGGGGGCGCCGTGGACCATGTCGGCCGGTGTCGTCGCCTGGCTGGCGTTGATCCTGCTGGTCGTGCTCTCGATTGGACGCAAGCAGCTTCGTTTGCACTACGACGGCTGGCGACGCCTGCACACGGGGCTGGCCGTACTGGCGGTTGGCCTGGCCATCGTCCACGTGCTCGGCGTGAATTATTACGTAGGCGACCCCGGCAAACGCACGTTGTGGATGATCCTGGCGGCGTCCTGGCTGCTCTTGTGGCTTTATGTGCGGATTGTCAGGCCGGCGTGGTTGCTGCGCCGCCCATACCGGGTGACGGACGTAACCGCGGAGCGCGGCGATGCCTGGACGTTGACCGTGCAAGCCGACGGCCACGAAGGCCTGCGCTTCCTGCCGGGGCAATTCGCCTGGCTCACGCTCGGCCACTCGCCGTTTGCACTGCGCGAACATCCGTTCTCGATATCGTCGAGCGCCGAGCGGCCCGGACAACTGGGTTTCACGATCAAGCGCCTGGGTGATTTCACGGCCACCATCCAGAACGTGGTTCCCGGCCAGAAAATTTACCTCGACGGTCCGTTCGGGGCCTTTTCCATCGACCGCCACGAGGCGCCGGGATATGTGTTCATCGCCGGCGGAATCGGGATTGCGCCGATCCTCGGCATGTTGCGCACCCTGGCCGACCGCAACGATCACCGTCCGCTGTGGTTGTTCTATGCCTACCGTAATCTGGAGCGCCTGACTGCCCATGAAGAATTGGAGGCGCTGAAGTCGCGGCTGCAACTGCACGTGGTATACATTCTGTCCGAGCCGCCGAGCCAGTGGCCGGGTGAGTCGGGTTGCGTGACGCAGGAGATTCTGGGGCGTCATCTTCCGACGGCGCGCGCCGGCTTTGATTATTTCCTCTGCGGCCCGACGGCGATGACGGCCGTGGCGGAGAAATATTTATCCAGCCTGGGGGTACCGATGACCCACGTTCACACCGAACTTTTCGAACTGGTGTAGCCGAACCATGCGTCTGTGGCTTGCACGGGTTTGTGCGATGGCGATCGGGGCCCTGCTGGTGGTCCTGTCGGCGCTGTTCGCCATGATCCAGAATCCCTGATGCGGGCCACGCGGCACAACCGATATCGCGCGAATCGTTGCATGCTCCGATACTATTTGTTTCTCGTCTGCCTGAGCGGCGCGCTTTCTTTGCACGCGGCGGCGGCCATACCGGATAGCGTCGTGATTCCGTCACGACCGGGCGCGGTGACGTTCTCGCACACCCGGCACGCCGGCGTTCCCTGTCAGCAATGCCATCATACGTCCACCGGCGCGCGGGTGGAGGTGGGTTGCCGGGAGTGTCATACGAAAACGTCGCGCCGTCCACGCAACAGCCAGCAGGCCTTCCACGACTCTTGCATCGGCTGCCATGCCCAGCAGAAGAAAGCAGGAAAAAAGACCGGGCCGGTAAAACTTTGCAGCCAGTGCCACGTACGTTAGAAGCTATCTCAAAATCACTGGTAAGAACCTGAAACGCGGATGAACGCAAATGGAATGCGCAGATGAACGCGGATTTTGGAGTATCTGCGTTCATCCGTCCCTTTCTGCGTTTATCTGCGGTTAGTAGCGATGCATTTTTGAGATAGGTTCCAGGCTTCAGGCGACAAGCGGCTGAGCGTGTCCGTCCGCTCTGATGGGCGGATAGCGGAATCGGATAGTCGCGCACCCGATTGGTGGTGTGCATCGGCGGCTTGCTGATAAATTGACGCACGTCAGCAACGGTATTGTTAGGTGCTGACTTATTCAATCCAGGAGGGAAAATTGTATGCGTAAAAATCTTTTTGTCAGTGCCACGGCCGCCGTATTTTTCGGTCTGTCGCAACTCGCCGCGGCCGCCGGTGGTCACGGTGGCGGCATGGGTGGTGGGACGCCGGGCGGCATGTCGGGCAACCACATGAGTTCCCAGGGCCAGGCCAACAACAACTCCCAGTCCAATGCCGATTCCACCCGTGGTCTCGATCGCGCGCAACAGCGCATGAGTGAGCAGGGCGCCGCTCACCAGAAGGCCACGACCAAGACCCAGCAGGGTAAGGCCAAGGGCGAAGTTAAAAAGGCCGCCAAGGCCGACGACAAGGCAGCGCCGTGATCGGCAGTTTCCGTTCCAACCCGTAGTTCATTTGACGGAAAGAAAGGGTGGCTGTGCCGCCCTTTCTTTTGTGCGCCCGGCATGGGCGCGATCGTTGTTTTGTGGGAGGACGGTCTGGCGCAACTCCGTTTTCCGTGCCGTCTGTTGCTGCCCGGAGCACCTGTTTAAATTTACATGCCGCAGCCCCGTGCTTCCGGTCAGGGTCTGGAGGCGTACCTTTAGTACTTAATCATTTACTGATTGATCTGCATCAAAGCCGCATTTCTGGTCGTATCCCAAACTCTCAGCCCTCACGGAGGGTGGATTGATGCCGATGCTCGTTGATTTCCTGTTTCGCACGGTCGACGGCGCCTTTGCCGTCGACGCGACACAACGCATCGTTTTCTGGAACCCGGCGTGCGAGCAGCTGCTGAAGCGACCGGCGCGCCTGGCGCTCGGTCGGCGCTGCTGCGAGGTGCTGCAGGGCTGCAACGCCGCGGGCGAAGCGGTTTGCCAGCCGGATTGCGCCGTGGCACGGCTGGCCCGCGGCGGAGCGTCACCGGCGAGCTTTCCACTGTGGGTCGACGACGGAAGCGGCGCCAAGCAGCGTGTGGCGGTGAATATTGTGCTGATGCCATCGCCGTCGAAGGATGAGTGGACGGTGGTGCACTTGCTGCACCGCGGCAAGGCGGTGGCGACGCTCGATATGCTGCAAGGGGCCGTTCAACCCGGGCAACGGCC
>CAKKRZ010000124.1:0-3664 GCA_919902925.1 Acidiferrobacterales bacterium
CTGCTGCTGGCGGCGACGCTGGCCGTGGCCGGCTGTACGACGCCTTCGCCCGGCTGGCGAAACGCCGCGCGCGAGGACATCGACAAGACTCTCGACCAGGCGCGCTCCTCGAACCAGAGCGTGCCGACCGACGTGCGCAAGGCGCTGTTGCCGCCGATCGAGATCAATCTGCCGCAGGGGCGCACCACGCCGCTCGAGCCGCGCTTCGATCTGGCGGTCAACAACGCGCCGGTGCGGCAGGTGTTTCTCGGCATCGTCGAGGGCACGCCCTACAGCATGGTGCTGCATCCCGGCGTCGGCGGGGCGGTCACGCTCAACCTCAAGAACGTGACGGTGCCGGATGCGATGAACGCCATCCGTCACGTGTACGGCTACGAGTACCGGCTGGAGGGCAACCGCTTCTACGTGCTTGGGCGCGAGATGCAGACGCGCTTGTTCATGGTGAACTACCTGAACCTGACCCGGCGCGGCAAGTCGGACACGCGCGTGAGCGGCGGCGGCATCGGCCAGCGCTCCAGCTCCGGTGGAGCGGGCGCGGCTGCGCCGACGGCGGGCGGAGCCACCAGCGGTTTCTCCAGTATTGAGTTGCAGACCCAGTCCGATGTCGACTTCTGGAAGAGCCTCGAACTGACGCTCAAGGAAATTGTCGGCAAGGAGGGCGGGCGCAAGGTCATTGTCAATCAGCAGAGCGGCGTGGTCGTGGTACGCGCCATGCCGGAAGAACTGCGGGTGGTCGAGGAGTATCTCGGCGCTACCCACGCCAGCGTCAATCGCCAGGTGGTGCTGGAGGCGAAGATCATCGAGGTGGAACTGAATGACCGCTTCCAGGCCGGCATCAACTGGTCGAAGATCAGCGGCAATTACACCGCCTCCCAGGTCGGCGGCGGCACCGGCGGTCTCGACACAACCGGAGCCACCAGCGTCGCCGGCAGCATCGGCACCCTGCGGCCTGGTACCGGCAGCTTCAGCCCGACCACACCGGGCACGCTCAGCAATGCCTTCGGCGGTGTGTTCACCCTGGCCGCGACCGCCAGCGACTTCACCGCCTTCATCGAACTGCTCAAGGCGCAGGGCGAGGTGCAGGTGCTGTCCAGCCCGCGCGTCTCGACCATCAACAACCAGAAGGCGGTCATCAAGATCGGCGGCGACGAATTCTTTGTGACCGGCGTGTCCAGTTCCACCGGCACGACTTCGGGCGGTGTCACCACCACCTCGACGCCGACGGTCGATCTCACCTCGTTCTTCTCCGGCATCGTCCTCGACGTGACCCCGCAGATCGACGAAAACAAAAATATTGTCCTGCACATTCACCCGTCGGTCAGCGCCGTCACCCAGAAGGACAAGAGCTTCAGCGTGTCCGGCTCGGCCTTCAACCTGCCGCTGGCCTTGTCGACCATCCAGGAGTCGGACAACGTGGTGCGCGCGCAGAGCGGCCAGATCATCATCATCGGCGGCCTCATGAAGGAGGGCACCACCGACGAGAATGTCTCCGTGCCGATCCTGGGCGACATCCCGATCCTCGGTAACCTGTTTCGTCACAAGAAGGTGACGCGCGTGAAAAAGGAGCTGATCATCCTGCTCAAACCGACCGTGATCGAGGCCGGCCAGGACTGGAACGACGCCCTGCGCGAATCGCAGGAGCGTGTGAAGAAGATCCGCATCGGCTCCTGAGGCGCACCATGTACCGCAAGCACTACCGCCTGAAGGAGCTGCCATTCACCATCACGCCGGACACCAGTTTCTTCTTCGCCCATACCTCGCACCAGGAGGCGCTCAATACCTTGCTGGTGGCGGTGCGCAGCGGCGAGGGATTCATCAAGGTGGTGGGCGAGGTCGGCACCGGCAAGACCCTGCTGTGCCGCAAGTTCCTGAACGCGCTCGACCCGCAGGAGTTCATCACCGCCTACCTGCCCAATCCCTATCTCGAACCGCGCGCCCTGCTGATGGCGGTGGCCGAAGAATTCGGTTTGATGGTGGACCCCTACACCGAACAGCATCAGGTGCTGCGCCGGCTCAACCGTTTCCTGATCGACAACTACGCGGCCGGCAAGCGCGCCGTGGTCTGCCTCGACGAGGCCCAGGCCATGCCGCTGGAGACGCTCGAATCGCTGCGTCTTCTGACCAATCTCGAAACGGAGCGGCGCAAGTTGCTGCAGGTCGTTCTGTTCGGGCAGCCCGAACTTGACGAGCGGCTCGATCAGCCGCGCGTGCGCCAGTTGCGCCAGCGCATCACCTTCAGCGGGAAACTGCGGCCCTTCGATCTGCGCGAGGTGGAGTTCTATCTGGCCCACCGCCTGACGGTCGCCGGCTATCGTGGCCCGCGGCTGTTCACGCCCGAGGCGGTGCAGCGCCTGCATCGGGCCTCCGGGGGTATTCCGCGGCTCATCAATATCCTGGCCCACAAGGCCATGCTCTCGGCCTTCGGCGAAGGCGCGCGCATCATCGACGCCGACCGCATTGCCGATGCCGTTTCCGACACCGAGTCGCTGGATCGTTCCGGTTCATTCGCGCGCCGCCTGATGCGTTACGTCGGCCTCGGCATGGCCGGGGTGCTGATCTCGGCCGGTCTGGTGCTCTGGGGCGGCATGGCGTGAGCCTTATCAACAAGATGCTGAAGGATCTGGAGTCGCGTCAGGACGGCTCCGATGCCCGCAGCCCCCAAGTTGTCTACGAAGATCTCCAAGCCGCTCGCGCCGCCGACCGGCCGACGCGCCGCCGACTGCCGACCGGTCCGGTCGTCGTGATTGGTCTTGCGCTGGTGCTGGGCGGAACGCTCGGCTGGTATTTTCTTGCCGGTCGATCCGAAACAACGCCGGTACCTGTTCTGGCCATGGCCCCCGCTGTGGTAGTCGAGCAGACTCCGGTGGCGACCTCATCAGATTCGCCGGCACCCGTAGTCGCCGCAAAACCAAACCTGCCTGCCGCCAAGCCAACGCCGGTCAAACCGCCAGTGCGCACAAAACCGCTGATGGCGATGGCGCCGCCGGCACCTGTGAATCGATCCCTGAGTCCGCAACCGCGCGATCTCTCGCGCGCGGCCCTCGGCTCGATCCCCTCGCCAAATCCGGTTCCCGCCGTGGCGGCGATGCCCGTGGCCCGTCCCGGCCAGATGGAAAAGGTCGTGAAACCACCCGCGGCGGGCGAAGTTACCGACGCGGCGTATCGCGAGGCGGCAACGCTCATGCAGCAGGGTCGGGCCGATGAGGCGGAAGCGAAGTTGCGCACCGCCCTCGGCCAGAATCCCGGTCACGCGGCGGCGCGCGAATTGCTGGTGGGTGTGTTGTTGCAACGCGGCGCGCGCGATGAGGCGCGTCAGCAACTGGAAACGGGGATTACGCACAGCCCGGGTCATCTGGTGTTTTACAGCCTGCTCGCGCGCCTGCACGTCGACGCCGGGCAGGAGGCGCGCGCGCTGGCCCTGCTGGAATCCGCCAATGCGCGCGCGATCAATGATGTTGACCACCAGCGTTTCCTGGCCACGCTCTACCAGCGTGCCGGCCGTCATGCCGATGCCGTCAAGACCTATCAACAGGCCGTAACCCTGCGGCCGTACGATGGCCGTGCCTGGCTCGGACTCGGTATTTCGCTCGAAGCAATGGAACACTGGAAGGACGCGGCCACCGCCTACCAGCGCGCACTCGCCGGCCAGGGTCTCGACGATCGT
>CAKKRZ010000124.1:3764-5122 GCA_919902925.1 Acidiferrobacterales bacterium
CCGCCCCGGCGCGTTTCAGCGCCTTGGCCAGCGACGCCACCGTGGCGCCGCTGGTCATCACGTCATCGACAACCGCGACCTGACGGCCGTTGAGATCGCCGTGCACGGCAAAGGCGTTGCGCAGGTTGCGCGCCCGTTCGCGCCGGTTGAGATCCTGTTGCGGCGCCGTGGCGCGCGTGCGCGTGACCAGCCGGTGATCCATCGACACGCACAGTCGCCGTGACAACGGCCGGGCGAGTTCCACCGCCTGGTTGTAGCCGCGTGTGCGCAGGCGCGAGACATGCAGCGGTACCGGCACCAGCAGGTCGGGGTGGGCGGGATTAGATTCCATGACGCGGATCGCCAGTTGTTCGCCGAGTTCGCGGGCCAGCGCCAGATCGCCACTGTATTTGATTCGCTGGACGAGCCGGTCGAGCGGCGCCGCATAGGTATAGAGCGCCAGGGTGGCATCGAAGGCCGGCGGTTGGTGCTGGCAGCGGCCGCAGGGGATCTGGCCGGCGGAAGGGTCAGGCAGCAGGGCGGCGCAGGAGGGGCAGGCGGGCCACTGGCGGGGCAAGGCGACCGTGCAGTCGCGGCACAGGGCTGCCAGCCGGCTGGCGGGTGCGGCGCACAGGGTGCACAGACCGGGCAGAAACCAGTCCCGGGTGCGAGCCAGAATCTTGTTAACCATACGTTCCTTCGCAGGTTGACAGAGGTTGGGGCGGGATTACACTGCCGCGGTGTCGCCACCGCCTGTTGACCCCGGCCCCGGGGACGAATCCCTGCCCATCATCGCCTGTCGACCCGCGGACGGCCAGTCGTCATGAAAGATCCCGCCACGGAAATACAGCAACGACGCCAGGCCGGGCTGCTCCGGCAGCGGCTGGTGATCGACTCGCCGCCCGGCGTCGAAGTAACGGTCGACGGCGAGCGATTGCTGGCCTTTTGCAGCAACGACTATCTCGGCTTGGCGAGCGATCCGCGCGTGGCCGCGGCGCTGGTCCGCGGCGCCACCCAGGCCGGGACGGGTGCCGGCGCCTCGCATCTGGTCAGCGGTCACTATCGCGCCCATCACGAACTGGAAGAAGAGCTGGCCCACTTCGTCGGGGCCGAGCGCGCACTGCTGTTCTCGACCGGTTACATGGCGAATCTCGCCGTGGTCTCCAGTCTGTGCGGCCGCGACGACACGGTCTATGAAGACCGGCTCAACCACGCCTCGCTCATCGACGCCGCACGCCTGTCGCGCGCACGAACACGCCGTTATGCCCACGCGGATGCGCGCGGGTTGGCCGCGCGGTTGGCGAAGCCGCAACCGCGCCATCCCTGGCGCGCGGCCCTCGCCTCGGTCCCATCGGCGAATCCGCAACCGCGCGATCCCT
>CAKKRZ010000125.1 GCA_919902925.1 Acidiferrobacterales bacterium
GACCGGCATCCTTGGGCAGGTGCTGTACCTGGAGGCTGAAGCCGCTAACGCGCCTCGCCTTATGTCAGGACGAGCGAGCGCAGCGAGCAGGGCTTCCGTTGCGGCGCGCGGCCCCCTCGCTGATGTGCAGGATGCACGAATGCCGCGAAGGCCAGGGATGGCCGAGAGCGGCCTCGATCCAATCGGCGAAGCCGCCAAAATACGCGGCACCGGCATCGGTTGCTACTTTGACGATGCCGTGCACGAATTGTTGGGACTCAAAGACCAGGCATTCCAGAGCCTGTACCACTTCACGGTCGGTGGCGCGCTCACCGACACCCGTTTACAGACGCAGCCGGCCTATGCGCATCTCAAACGGTCCTGACCCGCTTCGGCGCTCATGGCCATGACTTGAAGCGTCGGCAGCAAGGCCGGGGCTCGAATGCAAGCTATCTGAAACAAGGGTAATTCCTCTCCGAGCCGGGTTTTCTGACCTTAGTCAATGCCGTGCCGGGGTCATCCTTATTATGATTCGATACAGGTTTTCATTGAACAACAACCGGGAGACAACACCATGACTGGCCGAAGAAGTCACCGCGACTCCAGCCACCAGCCGCGACGCGATCGCATGGACGCGGAGCGCGTCAGCGATCCGTATCGCGCCCGCGGTAAATGGAAAGAGCCGACCACCTGTCCCGAGTGCGGCGCGATCTTCCATGACGGCCGCTGGCAGTGGGGCACGGCCGTGCCGGGCGCCGAGCAGCACCTTTGCCCGGCATGCCAGCGGATTCGCGACCGGGTGCCGGCCGGGCAGCTGACACTGAGCGGCCCGTTCTTCGCCGAACACCGCGAGGAAATCCTGCAGCTGGTGCGCCATACCGAAGCCAAGGCGCGCGCCGAGCATCCGCTCGAGCGCATCATCGAAGTCAAGGACGAGGCCGACCGGACCGTCGTGACCCTCACCGGCTCGCACCTGACGCACGGTCTCGGTGAGGCGCTGCACCACGCGCACCACGGCGAACTCGACAGCCGCTACACGGACGAAGGTGATCTGCTGCGTGTTTCCTGGAGCCGTTAGCCGCCGGCGGAAGCCAGCCGAGAAAGTCCATGGCAGGACTTTTTCAGCAACCTTACTGGTTGACGGCGCGTTCATACCAGAGAGGCACTGCCATGAAGCTGAGCGAGAGGGAACTGACCGAGGCGCGCGCGGAGCTGCTCGAGGAATGGCGCCAGCGCCTGCAGGGATAACCTGTCCGGAACATGCTGTGCCACTCTGGAACGGTAACTGGCGGTCGAAGAGATATTTTCTCCGTCCCCATTTATTCATCAGAGGTACCTTAAAGGAGTCTGACACAATGCAGGCTTTGCCGGTATGATCAAGACAGAGATGGCGTAATTGTTCAAAGCATCCTTAAATGTTGGACCTTGATAAGCTGGGTTGGCGGCCATTCTTTCAGCATCAGCTCGGCGCCGAGGAACTCGCCGCGTGCTATCCGGCACGCATTGCCCAGATCCATCGTAATCACTGCATTATCTGGAGCAGCCGGGGTGAACAGCGCCTGGATGTCGGGGTGTTTCCCGACCCCGGGCACCTGGCGGTCGGCGACTGGCTGCTGATGCCGGTCGCGGGTGCAAGGCCGGTGCGCATGCTCACGCGCCAGACCAAGCTGGCACGCAAGGAATCCGGTCACGGCACCGATGAGCAGCTGATCGCCGCCAACGTCGACACCTTGTTTATCGTGACCTCCTGCAACGAAGACTTCAACCTGGCGCGGATGGAGCGCTACCTGGCGCTCGCCTCCGGCGCAGGCGTCACGCCGGTCATTATCCTGACCAAGGCCGATCTGGTGGATGACGTGGCCCCATTCACGACCGCGGCCCGCCAACTGCACCCGGAGGTGGCCATTGAGTGCGTCGACGCGCGCAACGCCGCGCAGTTGGCGCGTCTGCGACCGTGGTGCACGACCGGAAAAACCGTTGCCCTGGTGGGCTCCTCGGGTGTTGGCA
>CAKKRZ010000126.1:0-10607 GCA_919902925.1 Acidiferrobacterales bacterium
GACCGCCATGGATGGCGGAAGTGCCGGAAACGCAGGAGCAGTTTTCCGGCCGACCACGGCGACCGCTATCTTTCCACCGGGGTCTTTCCTGACTGATTGGCGGCAATCTTGCCCCTCGTACGGCTACGTCTCAGAACCCTGAGTCGATTCTTAAAAGAATCAGGGGCAGATGGAGTGGGGCGACCCAGCGTGACCGGCTACCGAGGCCTGATCCCCTAAGGAAGCTCTGATCAAGTGGCTTCTTGTCATTTCGACCGCAGGGAGAAATCTTTCTGTGGCTGAATCATCTCAAAGTTATTCAACCAGGATTTCTCGCTTCGCTCGAAATGACACTTAATCAGAGCTTCCCTAATCGGTTTTTTGGTAAATACGGCTTTTCCCAGGCTTCTCTAACTTTTAAAGAAATGTGGCAAATCCTTTCAAAGCGGATTATGCTTTGAAAGTGGGCTTTCAATCCACAGAGGGAATAACACGTGGACCCTAAAGATTTTCGGTGTGCCGAGGCGGGCCGGGTCGTTCGCAACGCCGCTGGGTATCATGCCTTCGTGCCGGCGCCGTTACCACCGGTCATCCGCTATGATGCGGCGTTGGCGCTGGCGTTGTCGCGCGCCGATTCTGCCCTGAGCGAGCTTTCGGGCCTCGGGCGTCTGTTGCCGAACTCGCATCTGTTGATCGCATCCTATGTCCGCCGCGAAGCGGTCCTGTCCTCGCGCATTGAGGGTACGCGCGCGACCCTGTCCGATATCCTGTTGGATGAAATGGACACCGACGCCCCGCGCGGCGATCAAGCCGACGTGCGTGAGGTGCGCAACTACGTGTCCGCGCTGGAATACGGTGTCAAGCGTCTGCGGGCGCTGCCATTGTCGTCGCGGCTGGTGCGCGAACTGCATGCTCGTTTGATGAAGGGAGTGCGCGGGGAGCACGCTACGCCCGGTGAATTCCGGCGTTCCCAGAACTGGATCGGCCCGCGTGGCAGTACCCCGGCAACCGCGGCGTACGTACCGCCCCCGCCGGCTGAAATGCAACGGGCGCTCGGCGGCTGGGAGCGGTTTCTGCACGTGCGAGACGAGATGCCAGACCTGATTCAATGTGCCCTGATGCACGAGCATTTCGAGGCGATCCATCCGTTTCTGGACGGAAATGGTCGTGTTGGACGACTGTTGATCACATTGTTCCTGATCGAGCGCGGAAGGTTGTCGCAACCGTTGCTCTATCTGTCGGCCTACATCGAGGCGCATCGTCAGGATTACTACGATCTGCTCCAGCGCGTTCGTACTCGCTGCGACTGGTCTGGGTGGTTGCTTTTCTTTCTCACGGGCGTCGTTGAGACGGCGCGCGACGCCATCGAGCGCGCGAACGACCTCATGGCGCTGCGGGGTAGATACCGGCTGCGTCTGAAGGACAAGCCACGGGCGATGGTGCTGCTGGATGAACTATTCCTGAATCCGTACATCACGGTTGCGCGCGCGGCGAGGATTCTGAAAGTGTCCAACCCAACTGCCCGCCAGGCCGTGTTGCATCTCCAGAAAACCGGCATGTTGAAGGAAGTGTCGGGTCGCAAATGGGGCCAGCTTTATCTGGCGGGGCCCATCATGAAGGTGATTGAGAAAGCCGGGGCGTGATGCCCGACACCCCCGAGCCCGCGCCGGTTCCGAGATCGAGAATATGGTTATCGCCACCCGAAACCGGGGCCAGAGAACAATTAACGCTATTATATTAGGAACAATTGTTCTCTGGCCCAGATTTATTCGGAACCGAGATCGGTCACATGCTGAGGATCCTGCTCAATAAGCACTTCCCGCCGCCAGTGCCCAGGTGATTCCGGGCGGGAATGACTGGCCGGGGTTACTGTGAACGTAGATACCAGGGATTTCTCTTTCTCTGAAAACTAACCGATGTATATAAAGAGGGGAAACAGGTGGCCAACGGAGAGCGTGTCGTACAACCATTCTCAGCGCGAGAAGACGTGCGCGAACACCAGTTCAAGCAAGTCTGGACCCAGGAATTGGATGATGTGTTTGCCGATGTCGCCAGATATTACGACCGGGCGAACCACGTCGCGAGCCTCGGTCTGTGGAACTGGTTTCGCGACAGCTTCCTGTCGACCATCGAGGTCAAGAGCGGCCAGCGGGTACTGGATGTCTGTGCCGGCACCAACGCCGTCGGCATCGCCCTGCTGCACAAACAGCCGGACCTGGAAGTCCACGCCATCGACCGCAGCGAGGCCATGCAGGAAGTCGGGCGGCAACGGGCCACGCAACGCGGCCTGCATATCGAGAGTGTCATTGGCGACGTGCACAAGCTGCCGTTCCCGGACAACCATTTCGATGTGGTGACCCTGCAGTACGCCTCGCGCCACCTGCGCATCATGGATGTCGCGAAAGAAATCCAGCGCGTGCTCAAACCCGGCGGTCATTTCCACCACAGCGACATGCTGCGACCTGATAACAAGCTGGTGGAGCAACTCTACTACGGCTATCTGCGCGCCTGCCTCACGTTCACCGCCGCGATCTTTCGCAGCGGCAACGCGGCGCTGAACTGCCGGGATTACTTCATCAGTACCCTGCGCATGTTTTATTCCGCCGATGAGTTCTCGCAGCTGCTCAGACACCTGGGCTATCAGGAGGTATCCAGCATGACCCTGCTCGGGGGCATGGTGGGGTTTCACAAGGCCACCAAGGCACCCGCCGATAGCACCGGCTGAGTCTGGTGAACAAGGTCCGTGTCCTGTGCGCGATCGACCGCCTTATGATGCAGGAGTTCAGCCGCCGTACGGCCGAGGGTCTTAAAGACCACGCCTTGTTCAGGCTGTTACTCCCGGCATTCCAGTCTTTTCTGGATATCAATGTCAGGAAGGAAGTCGAAAAAGACCGGTTCGCGATCTCCAGCGCCGCCGCCGCCCACGGGGCGGGAAGAGAGCCCGATGCCAGCGACACCCTACGGTTGCTGCAACAGGCGCGAGACATCGATCAGGCGTTTCTCCGGCAGGCCGCCTTGTTCCCGATTGCCATCAGCATTCAATACGGCGATATCGAACAGATCCGGCAAAGAAGAATCCAGCACCTGCTCGATCTGGCCTATCGATTGTTTGTGCAATGGGAGAACACGCCGCGGCTTCGGATGGCGATTGCCAACATATATGATCGCGAACAATTCCGGGCCGCGCTGTACGAGATATTCCATCTCTATGGGCTGGAGACAAAAATGCTCAGCCACTCGGTGCGCATTCCCCGGGTGTTCACGCCGGCACGGGAAAAGCTGGCACAAACCATTTACTCGGTGATGGAAACAGCAGCGGAAGAACTGGTGTCTGAATTGACCCGCAAGGTCTACAGGCGCGATTACTAAAAATCTGGGCCAGAGCACAGTTTTCGCTGATATTGAGGAACAGTTAGGATCCGTTCACGAATATTTATACGACCCTGGGTATCGAACATCAGGCTGGAGGAGATATGGGTGCGCAGTTATTGCCGTACGTGAAAGCAGGACGCCTTTTCCAGTTATTGGCCTGGATTCAGTTGCTGGCCTTTGTCTTGATCGCGGCGTCCATCGCCATTCCGCATATTTCCGAATACAGGTCGGTAGAACCGCGAGCGTTTTTTGCCCTGATCTTCCTGATTTTTCCGGTTTTCTATTTTCTTCTGGGGAGAGCCATTAAACAGCACAAGGAGTGGGGCCGGGTTGCCGGCATTGTATTGGGGATACTCATGCTCGCTGGCTTCCCGATCGGAACTATTCTTGGCGCCTATATTCTGTGGTGCCTGGGCAAGGGATGGAATCCGCCGCCTGCCAAACAACAATAACTGTACCGAGTGCTGATGTATTTCCCGGAGGAGGGTGTTTCCCTGCACGCCTGTCGGGCTTGGCCGCCGGGTGACTTTAGGCCTTGAGCCGATACCCGGTCTTGAATATCCACCACACGGCTGTCAGACACAGGGCCAGGAATCCCAGCGTCATGGCTATGCTTAGGCCCACGCTGACATCGGCCACGCCATAGAAGCTCCAGCGGAAAACGCTGACCAGATAAACCACCGGGTTGAAGAGGGTGACGGTCTGCCACACCGGCGGCAGCATGTTGATGGAGTAGAAGCTGCCACCGAGGAAGGTCAGCGGCGTGAGGATCATCATCGGCACGATCTGGAGCTTTTCGAAGCCCTCGGCCCAGATGCCGATGATGAAGCCGAACAGGCTGAAGGTCACGGCCGTGAGCACCAGGAAGATGGCCATCCACAGCGGATGGGCAATCTCGAAGTCAATGAAGAACCGGGCCGTGACCAGGATGATCACGCCCAGGATGACCGACTTGCTGGCGGCGGCGCCGACATAGCCAATAACGATCTCGAACGGGGAGACTGGTGCAGACAGCACCTCGTAGATCGTGCCGGTGAACTTCGGAAAGTAGATGCCGAAGGCGGCGTTGGAGGTGCTCTCCGTCAAC
This sequence comes from Acidiferrobacterales bacterium, assembly GCA_919902925.1. GTDB lineage: Bacteria > Pseudomonadota > Gammaproteobacteria > Acidiferrobacterales > Sulfurifustaceae > CAKKRZ01. The sequence continues at coordinate 4,439 of CAKKRZ010000126.1, forward strand.
ACGGTGAGCATGATCAGGCCGGGAATGATAAAGGCCCCGTAGCTGATTCCCTCGATCGAGACCATGCGCGAGCCGATGGCCGAGCCGAACACCACGAAGTAGAGCGAGGTCGAGATCACCGGCGAGGCGATGCTCTGCATCAGCGTGCGCCAGGTGCGCGCCATCTCGAAGGTATAAATGGCGCGGATCGCGTGCAGGTTCATGGCCGTGCCTTGACGAGGTTGACGAAAATTTCCTCCAGCGAGCTTTCGCTCGACTGGAGGTCCTTGAAGTCGATGCCGTGCTCGCTCAGCCGCCGCAGCAGGCCGGCGATGCCGGTCTTCTCGCCCTGGGCGTCGAAGGTGTACACCAGCTCGTGGCCATCGGCGGAGAGTTCCAGCGGGTGGCCGGCGAGTTCGGCGGGGATCGCCACCAGCGGGTTTTGCAGGTGCATCTTGAGCTGTTTCTTGCCGAGCTTTTGCATGAGCGCGGCCTTGTCCTCCACCAGGATAATCTCGCCCTTGCTGATCACCCCGATGCGATCGGCCATCTCCTCGGCCTCCTCGATATAGTGGGTGGTGAGGATGATGGTCACGCCGCTTTCCCGCAGGCCGCGCACCATCGCCCACATGTCGCGGCGCAGCTCCACGTCGACGCCAGCGCTGGGTTCGTCGAGAAACAGGATTTTCGGTTCGTGCGACAGTGCCTTGGCAATCATCACCCGGCGCTTCATGCCGCCGGACAGCGACATGATCTTTGCGTCCTTCTTGTCCCACAGCGTGAGATCGCGCAGAATCTTTTCGATCAGCGCCGGGTTCGGCGCCTTCCCGAACAGTCCGCGGCTGAAGCTCACCGTGGCCCACGTGCTCTCGAAGGCGTTGGTCGTCAGCTCCTGCGGCACCAGCCCGATCAGGGATCGGGCGGCGTGGTAGTCCCGCAGGTTGTCATGGCCGTCGGCCTGCACCGACCCGGCGCTGGGCGTGACGATCCCGCAGATCACGTTGATGAGCGTGGTCTTGCCGGCGCCGTTCGGGCCCAGCAGCGCAAAGATTTCGCCGCGCCGGATGTCCAGATTGATGTTCTTGAGCGCCTGAAATCCCGAGGCGTAGGTTTTGGTGAGATTTCGGACCGAGATGATCGACGGCACGCGCGCTCCCTGTGGCCGGGGTTGAAACAGACGGGATTGTATTCTGTGGGCGAGAATATGACGACCCACAACGTTAGGAGGTGCGCGCGGTAAAGCCGCGCATATCGGTGAACATCACGGACAGGTGACGGGAGACCATAATTCAAAGGATCATAACTGACCCACCCCGGCGGTAAAATCCACGCGGGCCGGTGGAGCGGTCCAGTTAATACACGCCCGGGCTATGCCGGGAGGGTTACAGCGTCGCGGTCTGTCGCGGATTGCCGGCCGACGCCGACACGGGTTGGCCGCCGGGTTGCAAGCGCTGGCCAATGAGGGCGGCCATCTGCTCAATCGGCACCGGCCGGCTGTACAGGAACCCCTGGATGCTGTCGCAGCCGAGGTCGCGCAGGAGCTCCAGCTGTGCCTCGGTTTCCACGCCTTCCGCCACCACCTGTTTCCCCAGGCCGTGGGACATGGCGATGATGGCAGCCACCATGGCCACGTCGTTCTTGTTGTCGGGAATTTCACGCACAAATGCGCGGTCGATCTTCACGACATCAATGGGGAAGTTGCGCAAGTGGCTTAACGAGGACTGCCCGGTGCCAAAATCGTCGAGTGCGATCTTGATACCAAGATCCTTCAGATTGTGCATGAGCACTGATACATGCTGTGTATCCTGCATCAGGACGCTTTCGGTAATTTCGAGAGTCAGCCCACCGGGATCGCCATCAAAACTGGCCAGCACGTTGCCGGTGCACTTGGTAATACCGTTGCCGCGGAAGCAGCCGGCGGTGATGTTCACGGCCAGTCCGGGTATCGAAACGCCTTTTGGCGTGGCATCACGCATCTGTTGGATGGATTTGTTCAGCACCCATTCGGTGACCGGCATGATCAGGCCGCTTTCCTCCAACACCGGGATGAAGTCGTTGGGCGGTACCAGGCCGCGCTCCGGGTGTTGCCAGCGCAGCAGCGCCTCGGCGCTCTTCACCAGGCCGGTTTTCAAATCGACAATCGGCTGGTAATGGAGCACAAACTCCTCGCGCTCGAGGGCCTGGCGCAGCTCGCCTTCCAGCCGCATGTGCTCGTTAACCCGCGTGGTGAGTTCGGCGGAGTAGAACTGGAAGCCGTTGCGCCCCAGTTCCTTGGCGTGGTACATCGCCATGTCGGCGTTTTTGATCAGCAGGTCGGCTTCGGCATCGTCCAGCGGATACAGCGTGATGCCGATGGAAATCGATACGTGCAGGGTATGGGGCCCGATCTGGAACGGCTGAACGATGGCATGAACCAGTTTCTGGGCGATGGCGATGGCGTTGTTGACGTGGTTGATGTTCTCCAGGATCACGGTGAATTCGTCGCCACCCAAACGGCTCACGCTGTCGGTTTCCCGGATACAGCTTTTCAGACGCTCGGCGACCACTTTCAACAGCGCATCGCCGACGTCATGGCCGAGCGAGTCGTTAATGCGCTTGAAGTTGTCGAGATCCAGGAACATTAGCGCGAGCAGTTTCTCGCTGCGACGTGTGCGTGCCAGCGCCTCATTCAGGCTCCGCCGGAATAGCACGCGGTTGGGCAGCTCGGTGAGTGTGTCAAAGTGCGCCAGGTAGTTAATTTTTTCCTGGCCCAGGACGCGCTCGCTCACGTCCTTGCCGGTCGAGATGAACTGGGTGACCTTTTTATCCTTGTCCAGGATGGGTGTGATGGTCTTCTCTTCGTAAAAGAGAGAACCGTCCTTGCGACGATTGACAAAGAGTTCACGAAACTCCCTGCCACGCAGCACGCTTGACCACAATCCCCGGTAGAAATCATCACTGTGCTTACCGGACTTCACCAGCCGTGGTGTTTTACCAATGGCCTCGTGGCGTGAATAGCCGGTGGCGCGTTCGAAACCCGGGTTGACGTATTCGATCACCCCGCGGTTGTCAGTGATGTAGATGATGTCGGTGGCGTGCTCAGCGATGCTGGACAACATGCGCATTTCCGACTCATTGTGGAGTCGGTGCCGGGTTTGTCGGACGAACAGTATGGCCAGGATCAGGATATAGCCGGCGAACACTCCATACATCCAGTTGAGATAAACGTGATAACGCTTACCTGCATCCGTCAGGACACCTTCGTGGCTAGGTTCGTCCAGAACCAGGATGCCGGTCAGTACCAGCAGCCCGATAACGCCCAGCGTGATATTTTTGTAGTTCCTCATATTGACCCTAATTTATCCTTGGCAGGGGACGAAGCAGATTTGTGGCACGTTTTTTAAAGCTGCAATTCATGTGCCACTATCCTAATTTAAGGTATTCACGGGGGTTCTGGACGCGCACTGCCACGGGTGTTCTTCGATCAATATCCCCCTGGGTTGTCGCGTCTTCCTATTACCACCCTCCATAAAGAAGTAGCCGATGAAAGCGGGTTAGCACATTCGGCCCCCGGTTATCATCTCGATAACGCGGACCGGACGTTGTAGCGGCATGACCAGGCCCGAAAAGCCCTATTCCCCATCCTGTGACCGAAACCGGCAACCGATTCTGGTGGTGTTGCGCGATCACTTCATGGACCGCGCTACTGTCCTGGAGATTGGCAGCGGCACCGGCCAGCACGCGGTTTTCTTCGCGGCCGCATTGCCGCATCTGGTCTGGCAGGCCTCGGATTGCCGGGAAAACCTGGTGGGTATCCAGGCGTGGCTGGACGAGGCGGCCTTGCCTAACACACCGCCGCCAATTGAACTCGATGTGAACGCGGTCTGGCCGCGCCGGCGTTTCGATGCAGTCTTCAGCGCCAATACCTTGCACATCATGAGTTGGGCGCAGGTGCAGCGCCTGTTCACCGGTCTTGGCGACCTCATGACTGGCGATGCCAAGCTAATTATTTACGGGCCCTTCAACTACGGCGGGAAATTCACCAGCGAGAGTAACGCCAACTTCGATGTCTGGCTCAAGGAATGCGGGTCGCATCAGGGCATCCGCGATTTCGAGGCGGTGAATTCCCTGGCAGCTGAAATTGGACTGGAGCTCATTGAGGACCGGGCCATGCCGGCCAATAACCGCTGTGTAGTCTGGCGCCGGGCGGGGACGAGCAACTAAGCATGCGCGTCACCTTGCTTTCGAGCGCCCAGGATCTATCGGCGGCGGATTGGCAAAGCCTGGAGACGGATGACGATCCGTTTATCAGCCGCGAATTTCTCGGCGCGGCCGAGCAGACGGGCGCGGCGAGCGAGGACCTGGGCTGGCGGCCGATGCATCTCGCCCTGCGGGATGACGGCGACCGGTTGGCCGGGCTGCTGCCGCTGTATCGCCGCTCGCACTCGTTCGGCGATTTTTCCCATGACTGGAGCTGGGCCCCGGCCTGGCAGCAGGCCGGACTCAATTATTATCCCAAGCTGGTCACCGGCGTTCCCTTCACGCCATCACCCGGGCCGCGTTTGCTGGCCCGCGCCGGGGCGGAGGCGGCCATTGGCCCCGACCTCATCGCCGCCGCGCTGGAGCTGACGACGGAACTCAAGGCGTCTTCCTGGCAATGTCTGTTTGTGCGCGAGGCGGACCGCGCTGCGCTGGAGTCGGCGGGCTTGTTGTTCCGGCGCGGGGTGCAGTTTCACTGGCTCAATCGGGGTTATCGTGATTTTGCGGATTATCTCGGGACATTCACTTCCGACAAGCGCAACAAGCTGAAACGGGAACGACGCGCGGTGCGCGAGGCCGGCCTGCGCATCGAGGCCCGCCATGGCGATGAGATCGACGCGCCGCTGTGGGCGGCCATCCACCGGCATTACCGCGACACGTTTATACGCCACGAAAACCACCCGGCATTTTCCCTGGATTTTTTTCAGCGCGTGGGTACGGGTCTCAAGCGGCGGATGGTGGTGTTCATCGCCTGGCAGGGCGACAAGCCGGTGGCCTCAGCCATCGGTTACCGGAATCAAACCACGCTCTATGGCCGGCACTGGGGCACGGATATCGATTGTCCCGGGCTGCACTTCGATCTGTGTTACTACAGCGGCATCGAGTACGCCATTGCCCACGGCTTAAGCCGCTTCGAACCCGGTGCCCAGGGCGAGCACAAACTGGCGCGCGGGTTCGAACCGGTGCCCACCTGGTCGGCGTTCTGGATCGCGGACGCGCGCATGCGGCAGGTATTAGCCAACTATCTCGCCCGCGAGGGCGAGGCCATGCAGGACTACCAGGCTGAACTGGCGCGACATCTTCCGTACAAAACGGCTTAGGCCTGAGTTCAGGATCAATCTGGCCGAGTCCAGGCGACGCCCGGCGATCACTGGCCTGAGCGCTAGCCGGTTAGTAGAAGCAGACGTAGAATGCCCACACCTTTCAGGGAGAGGACAGGCATGTCGGCGTTGATTCAGGTCGAGCACCTCACGTTTCACTACCCCGGCACGTGCGCGCTGGACGATGTGTCCTTCAGCATTGAAGCCGGCACGGTCACGGCCCTGGTCGGGCCGAACGGCGCCGGCAAGACCACCTTGTTGAGCTGCCTGGCGGCGCTCGAGCGGCCGCTCGCTGGGCGAATCCTGCTGAACGGCATCCCGGTGCTGGAGGAGCCACGCCTCAGCCATAGCCACATCGGTTACCTGCCGGATTTTTTCGGACTCTATGATGAGCTGACGGTGCGCCAGTGCCTGCGCTACACGGCCATGGCGCAGGGCATCGCGCCCGAACTGGTGCGGGCGGCGGTGGAGAAGGCCATTGCGCGCGTGCAGCTCGTCGACCGGGCCGATGCCCAGGCCGGCACCCTGTCGCGCGGCCTGCGCCAGCGGCTGGCGATCGCCCAGGCCATTATTCACGAACCGCGCGTGCTGTTGCTGGACGAGCCGGCCTCGGGGCTGGACCCCGACGCGCGCCGCCACCTGTCCGAGCTGCTGCTGGCGCTGCGCGCGCAGGGCATGACCATCGTGGTGTCGTCGCACATCCTCACCGAACTCAACGATTACTCCACGCACATGATGGTGATCCGCAGCGGGCGCCTGGTCGAACACCTCCGCCTCGGCGATCACGAAGACGGCGAGCGGCGCACGTTGGATCTGCGCCTGAGCCGTGCCGTGGAGCAGTTGGCGGAACG
>CAKKRZ010000126.1:10707-16011 GCA_919902925.1 Acidiferrobacterales bacterium
AGCGGCGCACGTTGGATCTGCGCCTGAGCCGTGCCGTGGAGCAGTTGGCGGAACGGCTCGGCCGGTTGCCGGGAGTGGAGAAAGTGCAGGCTGACGGCACGCAGGCCGAGCTTGTCTTTCGCGGCGATCTTGACGCGCAACACGAGTTGCTGAAACTGCTGCTGGCGGCGGACCTGCCGGTGTGCGCGCTGGCGGCCCGGCAGCAGAACCTGCAACAGGCCTATCTCGATGGCCAATCGTCGTCCATCGAAACCTGATTAACGCGCACCCGAGAACGAGCGACCCATGCGACAGAATCCTGAATTCCTGCGTAACCTCTGGCTTGAGTTTTCAGTGATGCGGCTCGTGGCCACACCGCTGGTGATGGGGCTGGTGTTTGTGTTGTTGTACAACAGCCAAGGTGCCGGCGGCGTACTCGCCGCAGGCGCCGTGCTGTTCATCGGCGTCACGGCGGCGTGGGGATCGGGGCTCGCTTCCGGCGCACTGCTGCGCGAGATGCAGGGTGGCACCTGGCCGCTACAACGGCTCACCGCCATCCACCCGTGGCCGATGACCTGGGGCAAGCTGTTCGGCGCTACCGCCTATGCCTGGTATATCGGCGCCTGGTGCCTGTTGGCGATGGTGTACGCGGTATGGTCGGGAACGGAGGCTCTACCGCTCGTTTTCGAGGATGGTGTTGCCGGTCCAGGCTTGTTCGAACCGGATGGCCTCACCGGTCACGATGTTGATCTCTACCGAGTCCACCCAGGCGCTCCTGCTCGCGCGACGGGAGAGGGCTGGGGACTGATCAACCAGAGCCTGCCACTCACGATTACATTTTTTATTGGCATCGCCCTGTTTTTTCACGCCGTCGCCTTAATGAGCGCGCTCATGCAAGCCTCGCACCGTAAGGCAGTCGTGCGCCGCCGCTCGCTGCTGGTGATACTGGCGATGATCGGCCTGGGATTTGCGCTGATGCGCATGACCGAACACATGGCCGGTTCGTCGAGCGTGGTTTGGTGGGGGTACGACTGGCCGGCCGATCTCTTCTGGCTGGTTTCGCTCTATCTGTTCGTGGGCTGGTCGTTGCTGGGTGCAACAATGCTGATGCGCAAGGAGTTGCAGGTGCCGAGTCGCCCCTGGATATGGCTGGGCTTTGTGGTTTTTCTCAACGTTTACTTCGCCGGGATTTTACCGACTGTTGCGTTGGTAAAAAACACGGGCCTGGACGAGACCACATTGCGCTTCGGCCTGGCCACCGCCACCACCGTGCTGCTGAGTTACCTGATGGTGTTCATCGAGGGCACCAACGTCGTGGATATCAGCCGCCTGTTGCAACGCCTGCGCACTCCCGGCCGTCGCGGTGTGTTTCAGGAATTCCCGCGCTGGTTGCTGACAACGCTGGCGGCCTGGTTGCTCGGGATCGGGCTGGTGATTCTGATTGCCGTCAATGACAATAACGCTTGGGTATTGAGAGACACGAATCTCTATTCGCTGGTGCTGGCCAGTCTGCTGTTTCTGATGCGTGACCTGGCTATCGTGCTGTATGCCCGGTTCGCCGACAAAAAAGAACGCGCCACCCTGGCCGCCGTGGCCTATCTGGCCATCCTCTACTACCTGTTGCCGTGGCTGCTGCACGTGGCTGGCCTGCATGGGCTCCAGTATCTGTTCCTGCCCAACGGCCAATCGCCGTGGCTGCTCGGTATTCTGCCGGCGCTGTTGCAGGCCGGGTTTATGTGGATGCTGGTGGTGCGGCGCTGGCTACGCGAGGCGGCGGCCCTGCCAATAGCACAGTCGTAATAGTATTCAACGAACGTTCTTACATCGACTGAACTTATCCAACATGAACACCCTGACTTTCGACATCGAAACTATTCCTGACATTGAAACCGGGCGACGGTTGTACGAGCTGGATGGCCTAAGCGATGCCGACGTGGCCAAGGTTATGTACGCGAAGCGCCGCGAGGAGACCGGCGAGTCGGAATTTCTGCGCCATCCGTTGCAGCGCATTGTGGCCATCTCGGCCGCGCTGCGCCGCGGCGAGACGCTGACGATCTGGTCGCTCGGCGAACCGGATTCGGACGAGGCGGAACTGATCCGCCGTTTCTACGACGGCATCGAGAAATACACGCCGACGCTGGTGTCGTGGAACGGCGGCGGGTTCGATCTGCCGGTGCTGCATTACCGCGCGCTCAAGCATGGCATCAGCGCCCCGCGCTACTGGGACACCGGCGAGAACGACCGCGACTTCAAGTGGAACAATTACCTCAGCCGATTCCATGCGCGCCATACCGACCTCATGGACGTACTGTCCGGGTATCAGCCGCGCGCGACGGCGCCGCTCGATCTGATCGCCCAGTTGCTCGGGCTGCCCGGCAAGCTCGGCATGAGCGGGGCGCAGGTGTGGGACCAGTACCTGGCCGGCCGGATCGATGACATCCGCCGCTATTGCGAGACCGACGTGATCAATACCTATCTCATCTATCTGCGCTTCGAACTCATGCGCGGCAATCTCGATGCCGCCATGCACGAGCGCGAGACCAAACTCCTGCGCGATACCCTCAAGGCGGCCAAACAACCGCACTTCGACGCCTTCCTCAAAGCGTGGGGATGAAACACCGACGTCGACGCCCACGGGCGACCCCCCGACAGGATGATTCGCTACTGCTGGAGGCCTTTGCGAAGGTGCAGTCGCTCAACCACGAGGGACGCGGAATTGCGCGCATCGACGGCAAGGTGACGTTTATCGATGGCGCGCTGCCCGGCGAGGAAGTGCGCATCCGCTACCGCCAGCAACGGGTGAAGTTCGACAGCGCCGATACCATCGAAGTGCTCACCCCCAGCCCGGACCGGGTGACGCCGCCATGTCCGCATTTTGGCGTCTGCGGTGGATGCCTGTTGCAGCACCAGGCCCCGGCCGCGCAGATCGCCGCCAAGCAGCAAAGCCTCTCCGAACTGCTGGCGCACGTCGGCAAGGTCCAGCCAGAGCGCTGGCTGCCGCCACTGACCGGCCCGGTTTGGGCTTATCGCCGGCGCGCGCGACTCAGCGCCCGTCTGGTGCCCGCCAAGGGCGGGGTGCTGGTCGGCTTCCGCGAGGCGCGCAGCCATTTTCTGGCCAGCCTCGATACCTGCCTGATCCTCGATGAGCGCATCAGCTCGCTGCTGCCGGCGCTGCGCGAGTTGCTGACCTCGCTGTCCTGCCCGGATCGCATCCCGCAAGTGGAGGTGTCCTGCGGCGATGAGGCGGTGGCGCTGGTGCTGCGCCACCTGGCGCCGCTCACGCCGCCGGACCTCGACCGGCTGCGGGCCTTCGCCCAGCGCCATCGGGTGCAGCTCTGGAGCCAGCCGCAGGGGGTGGATTCGACCGTGCCCGTGGAACCGGCCGAGCCGCCGGCCCTGCAGTACCGGCTGGACGACGGCACCGTCCTGGAATTCGGGCCGACGGACTTCGTGCAGGTGAACGCCGCCATGAACCGGCGCACCGTGACCCAGGCGCTCGATCTGCTGGAACTGGCCCCGTCCGATGAGGTGCTCGATCTCTTCTGCGGCATCGGCAACTTCACCCTGCCCATGGCCAGGCGGGCCGCGCGAGTCACCGGCGTCGAGGCGGATGAAAAACTGCTGGCCCGGGCGCGTTATAATGCGACCCGCAACGGAATCGCCAATGTTGAATTTCGCGCTGCCAATCTTTATGCCGAGAACGTCGCCTGGCCGCCGGTGCGCTGCGACAAGCTGCTGCTCGATCCGCCGCGGCAGGGCGCCATCGACATCCTCAGGCACATGCCGGATGAACGACCATCGCGAATTGTTTATGTCTCCTGCTACCCATCCACGCTGGCGCGCGACAGCCAGTATCTGGTTCACGAACTCGGCTACCGGTTGGCCGCGGCCGGGGTGATGGACATGTTCCCACACACCAGCCACGTGGAATCCATGACACTGTTCGTGCGTGACGCATGACCCGGGATTCGCCTTACCATATCCTGGTGGACGTGCCCACGCAGACGATGACCGTGACGGACCCTGCCGGAGTAGAAGTGGCGCGCTACCGCGTGGCCACGGCCCGAAACGGCGTGGGCGAGCTGGCCGGCAGCGAGCAGACGCCGCGCGGGCGGCATTACATCCGCGCCAAGATCGGCGCCGGGCTGCCCGAGGGAGCGGTGCTGGTGTCGCGCCGGCCGACCGGCGAGCAGTACACGCCGGCCCTGCGCCAGATGCATCCCAAGCGTGACTGGATTCTCACGCGCATCCTGTGGCTGTGCGGTCTGGAGCCGGGCCGGAACCGTCTGGGCCAAGTCGATACCTTGCAGCGCTACATCTATATCCACGGCTGCCCGGACGAGGACCCGATGGGGATTCCGGGTTCACGCGGCTGCATCAAGATGTGCAACCGCGACATCGTCGAACTGTTCGATCGGGTTCCAGCTGGAACGCCGGTCACCATCCGGGCCTGACCGTGTCGCTCGGTCCGGTCATGCTCGACATCCAGGGCCAGGCGCTGACGGCCGAGGACCGCGAACGCCTGCGCCACCCGCTGACGGGCGGGCTGATCCTGTTTGCGCGAAACTACGAATCGCCGGAACAGATTGCCGCGCTGGTCGAGGAGATTCATGCCTTGCGTCATCCGCGCCTGCTGGTGGCCGTGGACCACGAGGGGGGGCGGGTGCAACGCTTCCGCGAGGGTTTCACAAGGCTGCCAGCCTGCCGGCGTTTCGGCGAGATCCACGAGGAGAATCCCAAGCGTGCCCTGCGCCTGGCCGAGACCGCCGGCTGGCTGATGGCGGCCGAGTTGCGCGCCGTGGACGTCGATTTCAGCTTCGCGCCGGTGCTCGACCTGGACCGGGGTGTGAGCGCGGTCATCGGCAACCGCGCCTTCCACGGCGATCCGGAGGTGGTGGCCGCACTGGCCCAGGCCTACATGCACGGCATGCAACGCGCCGGCATGGCCGCCACCGGCAAGCATTTCCCGGGGCATGGCGGCTGCGAGGCGGATTCGCACCTGGCCCTGCCGGTCGATACCCGGGAGTACGCCGATCTGCGCATCGAGGATCTGGTGCCGTTTGAGCGCCTCACCCACCATGGCTTGGCCGGGATCATGCCAGCCCATGTCCTGTACCCGAAGATCGACCGGCAACCGGCCGGTTTCTCTCCCTTCTGGCTGAAAAAGGTCTTGCGCCAGGAGCTGGGCTTCCAGGGAGTGATTTTCAGCGACGACCTGTCCATGGAGGGCGCGAAAGCCGCCTTCGCGCCCTCCATGGCGCGCGGCCCTCGCCTCGATCCGATCGGCGAGGGGGCAGGGGACCCCGTGGACCGCGCCCGGGCGGC
>CAKKRZ010000126.1:16111-33066 GCA_919902925.1 Acidiferrobacterales bacterium
GCCTCGATCCGATCGGCGAGGGGGCAGGGGACCCCGTGGACCGCGCCCGGGCGGCTCTGGATGCCGGCTGCGACATGGTGCTGGTCTGCAACGATCCGGCGGCCGCTGGCCGGATTCTCGATGGCTTTGGGCCGCACGACGATCCGGTGGCCCATTTGCGGCTGGTGCGCATGCACGGACGCCCCGGTCCGGATCGGGACGCCCTCATGGCCTCCAACGAGTGGCGCGAGGCCGTGCGCGTGCTCGAACACCTCGCTTAACGGTCGTCAATATTTGATTCGACGGCAGAATGAACCATAATTACGCCAACACGAATGAGTTTTCAGCCCGAGGGTAACCGAATTGGATCTGTACAAACCGCTGAAGAAGCTCAGGCTTGAAAGCTTCAACAATCTCACCAAGACGCTGAGCTTCAATATCTATGATATTTGCTACGCGCACAGCGCGGCCGCGCAGCATGAATACCTGAGTTACATCGACGAGGTCTACAACGCCGAGCGGCTGAAGAGCATCCTCACGGATGTCTCGAACATCATCGGCGCCAATATCCTCAATATCGCCCACCAGGATTACGATCCGCAGGGCGCCAGCGTGACCATGCTGGTGTCGGAATTGCCCTTGCAGGAAGAGCCGCTCAACCCGGAAGCACCCGGGCCGATCAGTGCCGAGACCCGCGGTGTCGAAAACAGCCGCAATCTCCAGCTGGATCTCGGCAAGCCGGCCAAGGAATCGGTGGTGGCACATCTCGACAAGAGCCACATCACCGTACACACCTACCCGGAACGCCACCCGGATACCGGCATCGCCACCTTCCGCGCCGACATCGACGTATCGACCTGCGGAAAGATCTCACCGCTGCGCGCCCTGAACTACCTGATCCACGCCTTCGAGTCGGACATCGTCATCATCGACTACCGGGTGCGCGGCTTCACCCGCGACGTGAAGGGCGTGAAGCACTACATCGATCACAAGATCAACTCCATCCAGAACTTTGTCGACAAGCAGACACTGGCCAATTACCACGCCATCGACGTGAACGTCTACCAGGAAAACCTCTTCCACACGAAGTTGATGCTCAAGGAATCCAAGCTCGACAATTATCTGTTCGGCGCCAAAGAAGCGGACTTCAGCGCCCAGGAAACCAAGGTCATTGCCCAGCGCATGAAGCATGAGATGTCGGAAATCTTCTACGGCACCAACATGGTGCGCATGAGCTGAGCGCCCGGCGTTGGTCGGCGCTGCACTGAAGTGTTGTCCCTCACCTCTGCCACCACCCGCCGGCCCTTTGCCGGCGCGCTGCTTTCTCTTCCATTTGATTTCAGCCGGTTACGATTTTTTCCTGATACGCTTCCCCACCCCTGATTCCTTAAATACAGCCGTCCCGTCCGATGCCGAGCCTGCCCGCGTTTGATTCATCCTGCACGGACTGCCCGCGGCTGGCCAAGCAACTGGTTCTTGTCCGCCGCCAACACCCGGATTATTTCGCCCAGCCGGTACCGCCCTTTGGCGCGCGCCATCCGCGCCTGCTGATCGTGGGGCTGGCGCCCGGCATGCACGGTGCCAACCGCACCGGCCGGCCGTTCACCGGCGACCATGCCGGCATCCTGCTCTACGAGACCTTGCACCGGCTCGGTTTCGCCAACCAGGCGGTATCCGTCAGCGCCGGCGACCGGATGCGCCTTCGCCACTGCCGGATTACCAACGCCGTGAAATGCCTGCCGCCGCAAAACAAACCGACGCCGGAGGAGATCAGAACCTGCAACCGCTATCTGGCCGCTGAACTGGTCGGCCTGAGGACTGGTAGCGTGATCCTCGCCCTGGGGCGCATCGCCCACGAGTCAGTGCTGATGGCGTTGGGGTTGCGACGCTCGGCTTTCCCGTTCGCCCACGCAGCCAGCCACGAATTGCCACGCGCGATGCGCCTGATCGATTCCTACCATTGCAGTCGTTACAACACCCAAACCCGGCGCCTCACCCCGGCCATGTTTGAAAAGGTCTTGCGCCAGGCCCGACGCTACGTGGACGGAGCGTGACCCTGGACGCCAAACGGCTGGTGGTCTCGCTACCGGGTGGGCCGGGCGTGTACCGCATGCTCGGCGCGGACGCGGAAGTGCTCTACGTCGGCAAGGCGCAGAACCTCAAGAAGCGGGTGCAGAGTTACTTCCGGCCGCGCGGCCTGGCCCCGAAGGTGGCCGCCCTCATGCGCCAGACCGTGGATCTCGACACCACCCGCACCCGCACCGAAGGCGAGGCGCTGCTGCTCGAACACAACCTGATCAAGTCGCACCGGCCACGGTTCAATATTCTGCTGCGCGACGACAAGAGCTACCCGTATATTTTCATTTCCGACCATCCGTATCCACGCATCGCCCTGTACCGCGGCGCGCGCAAGGACAAGGGCCGATATTATGGCCCCTATCCCTCTGGAGCGGCCGTGCGTGACGCCGTGCAGTTGTTGCAGAAGGTGTTTCGTCTGCGTACCTGCGAGGACAGCGTGTTCCGCAACCGCTCGCGGCCCTGCCTGCAACACCAGATTGGGCGTTGCACGGCGCCGTGCGTGGCGCTGATCAAGCCCAAGGCCTACGCCGAGGACCTGCGCCAGGCCGAACTGTTCCTGCGCGGCCGGGCCTCAAACCTGCTCGATGAACTCACCGATGCCATGGAACAGGCCTCGCAGCGGCAGGAGTACGAAACGGCGGCACAGATGCGCGATCGCGTCGCCGCCCTGCGCAGCGTGCAGGAACAACAGACCATTACCACCGATGGTGGAGATGCCGATGTGATTGCGCTGCTGCACGAACCGGAGGCCACCGGCGTGGCCGTGGTCTTTGTTCGCGGCGGCCGTAACCTGGGCAGCAAGGTATTGCACCCGCGGTTGTCGATCGAGAAAGGCACGGCCGAGGCGCTGTCGGCCTTTCTGCCACAGTATTACCTCGGCCAGTCCATCCCGCCGCGCATCTATCTGAACGCTCTGCCGTCCGATCGCAATCTGCTCGAACAGGTCTTCAGCGACCAGACCGGTACGACGGTGCGCCTGCTCGCCGCCCGCCAGGGTGTGGCCCGCCGCTGGATGGAGATGGCCCTGATCAATGCCCGCGATGCGCTGCGACGCCGGGCCAGCGAACGCGCCAGCCTGGAGCAACGCTTTGAACAGTTGCATCTGGCATTAAAGCTGGAGGCCATCCCCGACCGGCTGGAGTGCTTCGACATCAGCCACACCTTCGGCGAGGCCACGGTGGCCGCGTGCGTGGTGTTCGATCGCAACGGACCCGTGAAATCGGACTACCGACGCTACAACCTCGAAGGCCTCAACCCCGGCGACGACTACGGCGCCATGCGCCAGGCGTTGACGCGCCGCTTCCGGCGCGCCGTGGAAGGCGAGGGGCGCCTGCCGGACATCTTGTTCATCGATGGTGGCAAAGGACAGGTGGCTATCGCCCAGTCCGTGCTGGATGAACTTGGCATCACCGGTGTGCGTCTGATCGGGGTGGCCAAGGGGCGCGCCCGAAAGCCGGGGCAGGAGCGGCTTTTCTTGTCCGGCTCGAAGGCCGCCACTATACTGGCCGCTGATTCACCCGCGCTGCACCTGATCCAGTCAATCCGCGATGAAGCGCACCGTTTCGCCATCCGCGCGCATCGGGCGCGGCGCGCCAAGGCGCGGACTACCTCGCCGCTGGAAGGGATTCCCGGTATCGGTCCGCGGCGACGCGGACAGTTGCTCCGGCATTTTGGTGGTCTGCACGGGGTGTCGCGCGCCAGTGTCGACGACCTGGTACGTGCACCGGGCGTCAGCCGAGCCATTGCCCAACGGATCTACGACCTGTTTCACGACTGACGGACGCTGACGAAACGTGATCTGGAATACGCCCAATCTGCTCACGCTGTTACGGATCGCGATCATCCCGCTGTTCCTGCTGATCTATTTTTTACCGTACCCCTGGGCCAACGAAGCGGCGACCAGCCTGTTCATCGTCGCCGGCATCACCGACTGGCTGGACGGTTATCTGGCGCGGCGGCTGGGCCAGTACTCGTCGTTCGGGGCCTTCCTCGATCCGGTGGCCGACAAGCTGATGGTGGCCGCGGCACTGGTCGTGTTGCTGGCCGATCCGCGCATTCAGTCGCAGGTGCTGGACACGCGCCTCTTTACTATCGTCGTGCTGGTGATCCTGGGCCGTGAGATTGCGGTCTCGGCCCTGCGCGAATGGATGGCCGAGATCGGCAATCGCGCCAGCGTGGCGGTGTCGGTGGTGGGCAAGTTCAAGACCGCCAGCCAGATGCTGGCCACCGGCTTCCTGCTGTGGCGTGAGCCCCTGGCCGGGCTACCGATCCTGCGCATCGGGGAGGGGCTACTGTACATAGCCGCCGGCCTGACCCTGTGGTCCATGCTGGTTTACCTGCGGGCGGCCTGGCCGATCCTGACCAAACAGACACCTTGATGTACCCCCGCCCAGACCGTAAAATGAGCGCCGTTTTGCGGGAATAGCTCAGTTGGTAGAGCGCAACCTTGCCAAGGTTGAGGTCGGGAGTTCGAGCCTCCTTTCCCGCTCCAGATCCTCGCCGGGGAAGACGTCTGTCTTCCCCGGCTTTGTCTTTATGGCTGGGTAGCAAAGTGGCCATGCAGAGGACTGCAAATCCTCGGACGCCGGTTCGATTCCGGCCCCAGCCTCCATTTTTCTTTTCTCTCCGCTCCGTCGCTTGATCAGCGATCAACATCGCGTCCATTCGTTATAATGATCCTGCCTTCCTTAATGCCTGGGTGGCGAAATTGGTAGACGCAAGGGACTTGAAGCAGTGATTGAGCACCCGGGCGGGAAACCCCCGGTGTGAATGGAGTCAAAGTCGGGGAACCCTCAGCACGTTGTGGTGGTGGCAATCCCGAGCTAAGCCCGTCGCGTAATGATGCGGGCAGGAAGGACGCCGGACTGTACTGGGCGGGCGGGGGAGGGCGCATAGCCACCCTGACTGTCTTGGCCGGATCGGATGGCGGGCGTTGGTAGGGTCTGGATCTTCGGACCGCTTCCGGCGCCTCAGCTTCCTGCACGTGTTCCGCGCAGGGAAAGTGTAGAGACTTGACGGCTCCCGCCTACGGCCTGCGTACACAGGCTATGGTGAAGGGAAAGTCCAGACCCCAAAGGCGCTTT
The DNA here is from genome assembly GCA_919902925.1 of Acidiferrobacterales bacterium. Taxonomy (GTDB): domain Bacteria; phylum Pseudomonadota; class Gammaproteobacteria; order Acidiferrobacterales; family Sulfurifustaceae; genus CAKKRZ01. The sequence goes on from CAKKRZ010000126.1 coordinate 21,253, forward strand.
GGCGCCGCGGCGAAAGCCGTCGCGGGTACGAAAATCCCTTGGTGGCAACACCGTGCCGGTTCGAGTCCGGCCCCGGGCACCATTTCCTGCGGTTGCACGCCCAGCGGCGGAACGCTAGGCTGTCGCCAGGCTTTTAGAACGATCAGGGGGCGACACTTTGACGGCTGACCATCGGCGCCACCACCTCAGGACCCTCCACCCATGACGACTACACGCAAACTGTTTAGCGGTGCGGTGCTGGCGGTCACGCTGCTGTATCCGTGCGCCGGCGCGCTGGCCGAAGCGCACGCCCTCATCATGACTATCGGTAACTACGAGCGCGGCATTACACCGCTGAAGGGCGTGAGACACGACGCCACCAATGCCCGTCGCCTGGCGAACCGCATGGGTGTGAAGGATGAAAACATCATCCAGCTCAGCGACCAGGATCTGACGCTCGACGGGATACGCCGCGCGTTCGATCGTTTGCAGGAACGCGTCCGGCAGAATGATCGCGTCTTCATCTATTACTCCGGCCACGGTGGCCGCAGCCCGGTGCCGAATGAGCCCGGCCGCTGCGCCGAATCGCTGATCTCGGTCGACGGCAAACCGTTCATTGACACCGAACTCGAGGGCCGGCTGAAGGCCATCGGCCAGACGGCGGAAAAGGTTATTGTGCTGATCGACGCCTGCCATTCCGGCGGTGTCACCACGCGCGCGGTGGGCCGCGCCGACGCGCCCTTCGTGGCGAAGTACTGGCCCGGTTCCGAGCAATGCCGGACAGTGGTGAACCGGCTCACGCGTAGCCTGAAGGTCGCGGCCAAGACCTCCGGCAGTGGTGCCCAGAATTATGTGTACATCGCCGCCGCCCAGGCCAACGAAGTGTCGCTGGACGAACCGGCGCGCGGCGGCCTCGCCACCCAGGCCTGGCTGTCGTGCATGAGCGGACAGGCGCGCGACACCGACGGCAGCGGCGGCATCACCGCCGAGGAAATCCGGCAGTGCGCGCAGCAGCAGATCAACCGCCGCCTGGCCGGTGCCCAGGGCTTTCTGCCGCACCACATCGTCATTACCGGCAATTCCGGCGCCGTCCTGAGCCTGGCCGGTGCCCCGACAGCGGGCGCGACTCCCGCGGCGAATGCGGGAACAGCCGGGCAGGGGGTCAACGCACTCGGCACGCTGCTGGATGTCTACAACCGTCGTGACGACCGCCGTCAGGTGACGCTGGTCACCGGCAAGCCGTCCTTTCGCATCGGTCAGGACAATGTCGAGTTCAAGCTGACCTCCAGCCACGCCGGCTATGTTTATCTGCTCATGGTCGGTTCGGACGGAAAGACCTTCGACATGATCTTCCCGAACAAGCTCGATCAGAATAACCGCATCGAGGCCGGACAGACGCTGGATCTGCCCCGCAAGGAATGGGAGATTCAGGCGGGCGGACCGGCCGGCAAGAATCATCTGCTGGCGATCGTTTCCGATTCGCCGCGCGACTTCACCAAGCTCGGTATGCAACCGGCCGGCCCGTTCTCCATCGCTCAAGCCACGCCGGTCGCGGCCAAGGATATCGTGCTGGTGACACTCAACGCGCCGAGTGCGGAATCAACTGATTGCCAGGCGGCGTCCATGCGCAACCTGAAGGTCGCGGAAACCGGTTGCTCCAGCGCCTACGGCGCGGCACTGACAACGGTGCTGGAATCGAATTGAGCCCATGAGAGCGGATACAAGCATGCGTGCACGTACCATTCTGAGCCTGTCGCTGGCCGGGCTGCTGGCCTTCCAGCCGGCCCTGGCCGCCCAGGAGGAACCGCCGCAGTATCAGGAGAAAATCATCTGGGGCGTGTTGGGCAAAACCGTGTTGTCATCGGTGTTCAGCATCTTCAACAAGTGGCTGAGCAACCGGCTCACCGGCGGCGCCCCGGAAACCAGGCCGGAATGTCCGACGCCAATAACGGGGCAGCCAATTGGCGGTGACCCCAGCGGTGGTCAGCCCATCGCCGGGCAATCGATCAGTCCTGATCCATATGCTGTGCAACCTGTTTCAACGCCAACGCAAACTCCATCTCCAACACGCCAGGAACTTAAGCGCGAAGTCAGCAGCGCCGTCGTGATCGAGCTTGCCAAACTTGTGTTTGGCACCAAGTCGCTGGACCCCCGCAGTTTCTCGGCCAAGGACACCAATACCGTCGTCGGCAACCCGGCGGAGCCGATGCGGAGCGTCGATGGCAAACCGAATTATCAAGGTATCCACATCGCCATCGTTGCCGTCGACAAGGACGGCAGGCCGCTGGGTTTCCATTCCGTCAATCAGGGTTTCCGGACCGGCCAGCGTTTCCGGATCCGCGTGGTGTCGACCTTTGACGGGTTGCTGGCCATCGACAACATCAATCCAGCCAACGTGCAACGCCGCGTGTATCCGGCCAAGACGTCTCAGGTGGTGTCTATCAAGGCGGGTGAGGAAGTGCTGCTACCGCTGGATAAAAATCAGGCCTTCCAGTTCTCCGGCGCCACGGGGCGCGAGCAGTTGCTGATCGCCATGCGTCACCCGCAGGCCTTTGGGGATGGAGCCTCCCGCAACCCGGTCTATCGGCGGGATGAGCAGTACGGCTCCAACTTGGTCCAGGAAGTCACCACCAGCACGTACCCGGCAATCTTCCAGAACATCCAGCTGCAGCACGACTAGAGCCGCCTGAGGTCGCCCAGCAGTGGCCGGGTGCCTTGGGGAATCAAAAGGGCGGGTCCCATGATCTTGGGGCCCGTTTTTTTTTGTGCCTGCTATTCGCCCATTTCCATTAGTTTACATAATATACATTATACGTATGTATAGAGAGCCAAGGCGAATACGTCCAATCAGGCTGTTACAGGATGGGCGGCACTGAAGAGTCGAAAAAAATTAGTGGAGGTGAACTCGGCTAGCTGCTGCAGCTCAACCTGACGTAAATCAGCCACGCAGTCCGCCACATATGCCACGAAAGCCGGCTCGTTGGGTTTGCCGCGGTGTGGTACTGGAGCTAGATACGGCGAGTCAGTTTCAATCAGCAGACGGTCGGCGGGTACTCGTTTTGCCACTTCGCGCAAAGCGTCCGCAGTGCGGAAAGTAACGATACCGGAGAAGGATATATAGAAGCCGAGGTCAAGGGCGGCCTTGGCTACCTCCCAGGACTCGGTAAAGCAGTGCATGACACCGCCGGCCTCCCCGGCCTGCTCTTCTCGCATGATCCTGAGGGTATCGTCCGCAGCCTCACGGGTATGAATGATGAGTGGCTTGCCGACCCGTCTGGCGGCGTGGATATGTTGGCGGAAGCGTTCACGCTGCCATTCCAGATCGCCCTCAGAACGGTAGTAATCGAGTCCGGTTTCCCCGATGGCTACTACACGCGGATGTGCTGCCAGCCGGACCAGTTCAGCGGCGTCGGGCTCACGGCCTGTACGCTCGTTGGGGTGTACCCCTACGGATGCATATATAGAGGGATGCTGCTCGGCTAGAGCCAATACTTCTGGAAAGCTTTCGAGAGTAACCGACACGCACAGCATGTGATCAACGCCCCGCGCCCGGGCGTTGCCGAGCACCCGGTCGATATTCTGCTGCAGGGGTTCGAAATTTAGGTGGCAGTGCGAATCGACGAACGAGGGCGGCATTTACATCGTGTGCGTCGAGCGGTCGGAATGCAGCTGACCGACCAGGATGGTCTCGATCTTGTTGCGCGCCAGACCCGAGTCCTTCTCGCTGAACTGGATGCCGATACCGGCCGTGCGTCCACCCTGCGCGCCCGCCGGGGTAACCCAGACCACGTGTCCCGCCACCGGGATCTTCTCCTTGCTGTCCATCAGCGTGAGCAGCATGAAGACTTCTTCACCGAGCTTGTAGGGACGGTTGCTGGGGATGAAAATGCCACCGCCCTTCACGTACGGCATGTAGGCGGCGTACAACGCGCTCTTGTCTTTGATCGTGAGCGACAACACACCGGGCCGTCCGGGTAAGGACGGCATCGGTCGCAGGGTCGGAGGTGGCCTGGGGAGTCCCGGTCTGGGGATTCCCGGCTTGGGAGGCATGCTCATACAGTTCGCTTGAGTGTAGACGATCCTGGTTTCAGCCTCGACCAGTGAATAAGTACATCTTCGAGCATCAATTGGTTATCGAGTGGGCTGTCGACATCACGAAGGGCGCGGGAAATCACATCAGTAAATATTTGTAAGTCTCTAAATTCTATATGATTTAAAAGGTCTTGCAACTCCCCCTGGATATCCGGGTTGCTGAGGCCTTCGGGATGGCCACATCCCATGGAAAGCTTCACCAGATCGGCGTGCAGCCGGTACAGCCAGTCCAGCGCCATGGCGGGTCCGATGGCCTTCCAGCGGTTGGCACAGGCCACGGGGTCGGCTTTGCCATGCAGAAGCGCGCCGAGGTCCTGCAACAGGCGGCCGCGTGCTTCCGTCAGGCCTTCTTCAGCCAACTCCAGGGCGAGCGGCGGAGAGCCCCCGGCCAGCCCGAGGAGCAGGCCCGCATTGGCGGCTGACATCGCACCTGCCCTCATCAACCATTGAACCCCCTCCTCCCGCGTGGGCCTGTCGACCTCTACCCGGGCACAACGGCTGCGGACGGTCGCGGTCAGGCGGGCGGCGGCGCTGCTGACCAGGATCAGCAGACTTCCCGCGGGCGGTTCCTCCAATACCTTGAGCAGGCTGTTGGCGGAGTTAATGTTCATGGCCTCGGCCGGGGACAGCACCACGATCTTGCGCGCCGCCTGATGCGGACGCAGGGTCAGAAAAGTCCCAAGTTCGCGCACCTGGTCCACGGTGATCTGCGATTTGCCATCGGCCGGTTCCACCCGCAGCAGGTCGGGATGATTTCCGGCGCGTAACAGATGGCATCCGCTACAGGCGTCGCAACCGTCCAATGGAGTGGTTTCCGGACGCTCGCACAGCAACGCCTGTGCCAAACGCAGCGTCAGCGCGGTTTTATTCAACCCAGCCGGCCCGGAGATCAGCAGGGCATGCGGCAGGCGGCCGGTGTCGCGGGTCAACCGCACCCAGGCGTCGTGGTGCCATGGACAGGGCGCCCTCGCCTCGACTGGCCGGGCGGCGATCGGCAGGGAGTCAGCGTCGGTGGCCATGCACGACCTCGTCGAGAATCTGTCCTAGCTGCTGTTCCACCTCGGCCGGCGACTTCGAGGCATCGAGTGTGCGGATTCGTCCGGCCTCGGCGCGGGCGCGCTCCAGGTAAGTGTTGCGCACCCGTTCGAAGAACTGGATATCCTCGCGCTCGAAACGGTCGGGCGCGCTGCGCCGGTTGGCCCGTTGCAGGCCGACCTCGACCGGTACGTCGAACAGCAGGGTCAGGTCGGGCCGCAGATCGCCCTGCACCCATTGTTCGATCACGGCGATGCGTTCGGCCGGCAGTCCGCGGCCACCGCCCTGATAGGCGTAGGTCGCATCGGTGAAGCGATCGCAGACCACGATCCGCCCTTGCGCCAGCGCCGGCCGGACCACCTGTTGCAGATGCTCGGCGCGCGCGGCGAACATCAGCAGCATCTCGGCCTCAGCCGTCAGCGACAGATCCTTGCCGTGCAGCAGGATCTCGCGGATTTCCTCGCCGGCGCGGGTGCCGCCTGGTTCGCGCGTCATGAGCGGGTTCTTCCCGGCCTGGCGCAGCCAGGTTTCGATGAAGCCGAGGTTGGTGCTCTTGCCGGCGCCCTCACCGCCCTCCAGGGTTATGAACAGACCTCGCTTCATGGCATCAACGGGGCGCGGTGGCGGGACCCGGGGCCGGGTAGGAAGAAAATGGCCGGGCGCGCCCTTTGAGTTGATATTTGATCACGGCCTGATTGTGGTCGCTCAGGTTGTCCGAAAAGACATGGCTGCCGTCGCCGCGGGACACGAAATAGAGGGCGCGCGTGTCGGCCGGGTGCAGAGTCGCATGCAGGGCCTCGCTTCCTGGCATGGCGATCGGCGTTGGCGGCAGGCCCTTGCGCATGTAGGAATTGTAGGGCGTGTCCGCCAGCAGATCGCGCTTGCGCAGGTTGCCGTCAAAGCGTTCGCCCAGCCCGTAGATGACGGTCGGGTCGGTCTGCAGCTTCATGTTGATGCGCAGGCGATTGATGAAGACACCGGCGATCATCGGGCGCTCTTCGGCGCGCCCGGTTTCTTTTTCGACAATCGAAGCGAGGATCAATGCCTCGTAGGGGGTTCGCACGGGCACATCGGCGCGCCTGCCCTCCCATTCTCTGTTCAGGCGTTCTTCCATGCGCCGATAGGCGCGCTGCAGGACAGAGAGATCGGTCTGTCCGCCGGTATAGCGATAGGTGTCGGGAAAGAAACGCCCTTCCGGGTGTTGACCCGGATGGCCGAGTTTTGCCATCACCTGGGACGGGGTCAGGCCCTTGAGTGTCTGTTCCAGTCTCGGCGCCTGCTGCAAGGCCGCCAGCACCTGGCGGATGTTCCAGCCTTCGACGATCACGAACGGGTAGTCCACCACCCTGCCCTTCACCAGGTGGTCGAAAATGGCGGAGGCGTTCATGCCGGTCTGGAAACGGTACTCGCCCGTCTTCAGCGATTGGCGACGGCCGGAAAACGTGGCGATCAACACGAACGTATGCGGTTCGGAAAGCACGCGGCTTTCGGCGAGGCGGCGGGCCACGCCCTTGAGGGTGGAGCCGGGCGGGACCATGAACGTTTCCTCGCCGATGGTCAGCGGCCGGTACCAGTACCAGGCGGCGTATCCGGCCGGCATGGCCAGCGAGGCGGCCAGCACCAGCAGGATGGCCGGTCGCCAAGGTCGGCGCGCAGGGTTAGTCATGATCGATCTGCTCCCGAAACCGTCGAGTGTGCGGACCGACGGCGAAGGTATGGCTCGGTGTCGACGGCGGGTCCACGTCGATCTGTCTGATCGGCCATATGCCAATCAAGGTATTGGTCAGAAAGATTTCATCGGCGGCCAGCAGTTGCCCCAAACTCAGACGGCATTCGTGGACAGGCCAGCTGAGCAGTCGCGCGGCGTCCAGGACCCGTTCGCGGGTGATCCCTTCAACGCCGCAACGATCGAGCATCGGCGTCATCAGGGTGCCGTTGCTGAACAGGAACAGGTTGCTCGAAACGCCTTCGACCACGTTATTGTCGCTATCCAGCATCAGCCCTTCATCATACTCCTGCTGCCATTCGGCGCGGGCCAGCACCTGTTCGAGCCGATTGAGATGTTTGAGGCCGGCGAGGACAGGTTGCCGGGCCAGGCGCGTGCGGCACACGCGCACACGCACGCCCTCCCGGACATGACCGTCAGGCTGGACCGGCCAGGGAAAGACTTGCCAGATGCGGTTCGGGCCCACCGCCGCATCGGCCCGGTAGCCGCGCAACGACCCAGCGCGCGTCAAAATCAGTTTGAGCACCACCCGCTCCAGGCCCGCCGACATCTGTTGTGCCTCGTCGTTCAGCTGGCCGATCGGGGGCATGGTGATCGCCAGCCGCTCACAACCCCGACGCAAACGTTGCAGGTGGTGGTCCCAGTGCTGCGGCTGGCCGTGGCGCACGGCGATGGTTTCGAACAGGCCGTCGCCATACTGCAAGCCGCGGTCGCTGACATCGATGACGCCGGTGGGCTCGCCGTTCACCATGGTGGATACGCGCGCGTGGCTCATGACGACAGCGCCGCCTGCAAGCCGCGGGCCTTGGCACGCGTTTCATTGAGTTCGCGTTCGGGAACGGAGTCGGCGACGATGCCGGCGCCGGCGCGCCAGTCGACCCGGTCGTCGTGCTGCCAGAGGGTGCGGATCAGAATATTCAGGTCCATGCTGCCGTCGCGGTTAATATAACCCATCGACCCGGTGTAGGCCGCGCGCGGGGCATCCTCCAGTTCGCGGATGATCTGCATGCAGCGAACCTTGGGGCAACCCGTGATCGTGCCGCCGGGGAACACGGCGCGAATCACCTGTGCCGGCGTTATCGACTCGCGCAGCTCGCCTTGTACCTCGGAGACAATATGATGCACGTGGCGATAGGTTTCGAGCGCCATCAGCTCGCTGACGCGCACGCTGCCGGGGCGGCAGATCCTACCCAGGTCGTTGCGTTCCAGATCGATCAGCATGATGTGCTCGGCCCGTTCCTTCGGGTGGCGAAGCAACTGCTCGGCCAGCGCGCGATCCTCGTCGGCATTGGCTCCGCGCGGATGGGTGCCGGCAATCGGGCGGGTCGAAACCCGGTTGCCCTGCACCTGCACCAGCCGTTCGGGCGAAGAGCTGACGATCCCCTGCCGCGGCCCGAACGTGCACAGCCCGGCGAATGGCGCCGGATTGGTGCGACACAGGCGCCGGTACAGAAGCCAGGTTGGCAGGTTCCGGTCAAGTCGCGCGCGCCAGAGACGGGACAGATTCACCTGGAACACGTCACCGGCACGGATGTACTCCAGCGTGCGCGCGACGCCGGCGAGAAAACGCTCGGGCTCCTCTTCGTGGCATTCGACCAGCGCGAACGGCTGCTCTTCCGGAAGACGCGATTCGCCAAGATCGGCCTTTAGCGTCGGCAGCAACTGCTCATGCGACTTTTCGCAGATCAGCCAGGTTTCGTTGCGCCGGTGATCGCGGATGACGGCGGCCGGAAAACGGGTGGCCATGGCCACCGGCCAGTCCGCCTGGGTGGGCAGTTCGCCGACGCTCGACTCGATCGATGCCGCCAGTTCATAACCGAGAAACACGAACCAGCCGCCCGTGAAGGGCAGTTCCGATTCTTCCACGGCGACGCGATCGCGCTGCCACCAGGTATCGAAGGCGTCCAGAAAATCGTCCGTGGAAACCTCGTCACCGTGCCGCAGCCGGCGGTCGGCGCCGAGGGTCAGGGTCTCGCCGGGAAAGGCGAACAGGATGTCGTAGCGCGCCCGCGGCGTATCGTGAGCCACGCTCTGCAACAGGTGCGGGTAACGCCCGGGGTTGGCCACGTGCAGGCCGAGCAGGTCAATGTGTCCGGAGACGCGAACCGCGATGGTGGCGGCGTGCGGAGGAACGGGCCCGGTGCGGACGGCGTTCACGCCAACCGGCGCATCACCAGGGTGCCGTTGGTGCCGCCGAAGCCAAACGAATTGGACATCGCCACGTCGATTTTCATCGAGCGGGCGGTGTTGGGCACGTAGTCGAGATCGCAGTCCGGATCGGGCGTGAAATAGTTGATGGTCGGCGGCGCCACCTGGTGGAGGATGGCGAGCGCGGTGTAGACCGCCTCGACGCCGCCGGCGGCGCCGAGCAGGTGGCCGGTCATCGACTTGGTCGAACTGACCGCGAGTTTTTTGGCATGGGCGGCGAAGGCCGTCTTGACGGCCAGCGTCTCGGCCTTGTCGCCGAGCGGGGTCGAGGTGCCGTGGGCGTTGACGTAGTCGACCTGCTCCGGGTTGATGCCGGCGTTGCGCAGGGCATTGCGCATGCAGCGTGCCGCGCCCTCCCCGCCTTCTGACGGGCTGGTCATGTGGTAGGCGTCACCGCTCATGCCGAAGCCGGTGAGTTCGCAATAGATCTTCGCGCCGCGGCGCTTGGCGTGTTCATATTCTTCAACCACGACCACGCCCGCCCCTTCTCCCAGCACGAAACCATCGCGGTCCTTGTCCCAGGGGCGGCTGGCGGTCTCCGGGCTGTCGTTGCGGCCGGACAGGGCACGGGCGTTGCCGAAGCCGGCCACGCTGGTCGGCGTGATCGCCGCCTCGGCGCCGCCGGCGACCATCACGTCGGCATCGCCGTACTCGATCAGTCGCCCGGCGTCACCGATGCCGTGCGTGGCGCTGGCACACGCCGTGACCATGGCGAGGTTCGGGCCTTTCAGGCCGAGCATGACCGACAGGTCGCCGGAGATCATGTTGATGATGCTCATCGGCACGAAGAACGGGGAGACCCGGCGTGGTCCCTTTTCCATGACCGTGCGGGTCGTGTCCTCGATGGATCCGATGCCGCCAATGCCGGAACCGAGATGCACGCCGATGCGCTCGGCGTTTTCCTCGGTCACGACGATGCCGCTGTCGCGGAAGGCCTCGATGGCGGCGGCCATGCCGAGCTGGATGAAGCGATCCATGCGCCGCGCTTCCTTCTCGGAGATACCGAAGTCCGTGACCTTGAAGCCCTTGACCTCGCCGGCGAAGGTGGCCGGGTAGGCGCTGGCATCGAAACGCGTAATCGGGCCGATGCCGCCGCGTCCGGCCACGATCGAGGCCCAATTGGCGGCCACGCCGATACCGATCGGCGATAACACGCCGAGCCCCGTGATGACCACACGTCGCCTGCTCAAGACGGGTTCCTCTGTCAGGACTTTACCGGAAATCACCCGGGCGTCGTTCGCCGGCCCGTCCGGGTGTTCGTCCAGCCGGGGTGGTGAACACACCGGCCCGGACGAGTTGAGCCGTTCAGCTCAGCTTGGAATTGATGTAGTCAACGGCCTGCTGGACGGTCGTGATCTTTTCCGCCTCTTCGTCGGAGATCTCGCAGTCGAACTCCTGCTCCAGCGCCATGACAAGTTCTACGGTGTCGAGCGAATCGGCACCCAGGTCATTCACAAAAGAGGCCTCAGGCTTGACCTGATTCTCTTCCGCCTCCAACTGCTCCATCACGATCTTCTTGACGCGTTCTTCCACACTGCTCATGGGACTTGTTTCCTCCAGATAGGCCTTAGGCGGCCACGGCGGCCGCATAGTTAACACGAATTGTCCGGGATCGTCCAGCCGAATCAACTCCTTGAATCCGGCCGATTAACGGAAAACCGGCGTTTCGACAAGCGGTTAATTCATGAACATCCCGCCGTTGACGTGCAGGGTCGTACCGGTGATGTAGGCGGCCTGCGGCGAGGCCAGGAAGGCCACCGCGTGGGCGATGTCCTCCGGGAGGCCCAGCCGGCCGAGCGGGATCTGCTTGAGCAGCGCCTCGCGGGCGGCCTCCGGCAACGCCTTGGTCATGTCGGTATCGATGAAGCCCGGCGCGACCGCATTGACCGTGACGTGGCGCGAACCGATCTCGCGCGCCAGTGCCTTGCTGAAACCGACGATGCCCGCCTTGGCGGCGGCATAGTTCACTTGCCCGGGATTGCCGGTGGCGCCGACCACCGAACTGATGCTGATGATGCGTCCCTTGCGCGCCTTGGTCATGCCGCGCAGGCAGGCCTTGGTCAGCCGGAACACCGAGGTCAGGTTGGTGTTGATGATGGCCGCCCATTCCTCTTCGCTCATGCGCAGCATGAGGTTGTCGCGAGTGATGCCGGCGTTGTTCACCAGGATCGAGACCGCGCCCTCGGCCTTTTCAATGTCCTGCAACGCGGCCGCCACGGATTCCGGCTGGGTCACGTCCAGCACCAGCCCGCGTCCCGACAGGCTTTGCTCCTGGAAATACCGGCCGATCTTCGCCGCCCCGTCTTCGCTGGTGGCGGTGCCGATGACGCGTGCTCCCTGCCGGGCCAGCTCCAGGGCAATAGCCTGGCCGATGCCGCGACTGGCGCCGGTGACGAGCGCCACTTCTCCGTTCAATGTCATGTGCAGTCTCCCACGGGATTATCCGGTAGTTATCTGGCCAGCGCCTCGGCGATGGATTTGGGGTCGGCGATCGCACCGGTCTCGGCCGAGGCCACGATACGTTTGTTCAGTCCGGCCAGCACCCGGCCCGGTCCACACTCGATGATGCGCGTGGCGCCGTCGGCTTCAAGCTTCTTGACGGTCTCCACCCAGCGCACCGGCGATTCTACCTGCCGCACCAGCGCTTCGCGGATTCCGTCGGCCGTGGTCTCGCGGCGGACATGGTAATTATGGATCACGGGCACGGCCGGGGCGGCGATGTCGATTTCCTTCAATCGTTGGCGCAGCCGTTCGGCCGCCGGATGCATGAGCGC
>CAKKRZ010000126.1:33166-48136 GCA_919902925.1 Acidiferrobacterales bacterium
TGTCGATTTCCTTCAATCGTTGGCGCAGCCGTTCGGCCGCCGGATGCATGAGCGCACAATGCGAAGGCACGCTGACCGGCAACGGCAGGGCGCGTTTCGCGCCCTTCTCCTTGGCCAGCACGACGGCACGACCGATGGCGATGGCGCTCCCGGCGATCACCACCTGGCCGGGTGAATTGAAATTGACCGCGGCCAGCACCTCGCCGCCGGCCGCCTCCCGGCAGAGATCGATCACCACGGGGTCATCGAGACCGAGGATGGCCGCCATGGCGCCCGCGCCCGCGGGCACGGCCTCCTGCATGAAACGGCCACGGTCCGCGACCAACTTCACGGCATCGGCGAAGGCCATGGAGCCGGCACAGACCAGGGCCGTATATTCCCCGAGGCTGTGGCCGGCCATGGCCGCCGGCCGTGCGCCGCCCAGTTTCTCCCAGACACGATAAACCGCGACGCCCGCCGCCAGCATGGCCGGTTGGGTGACGACGGTCTGATTCAGCTTGTCGGCAGGACCCTGCTCGACGATCGGCCAGAGGTCGTAACCCAGCGCCGCGGATGCCTCGGCAAACGTCTCCTTCACCAACGGCTGTTCGGCTGCCAGCGCGTTCAGCATGCCGACTGACTGCGAGCCTTGTCCGGGAAAAACGAATGCAAGTGTCATGTTTTAATATTCATTAACGCAGATGAACGCAGATTTGTAATATCGCAGATAAACGCTGATTTACATATTCAGGTATCTGCGTTCATCTATTTCAGATCTGCGTTTATCTGCGGAAAAAAATCTTAGTATTTGAGTAACACCGAGCCCCAGGTGAAACCGCCGCCGAAGGCTTCCATCAGCACGGTGTCGCCGCGCTTGATACGTCCGTCGCGCACGGCCTCGTCGAAGGCCAGCGGGATCGAGGCGGCGGAGGTGTTGCCATGACGGTCCACCGTCAGCACCACCTGGTCCATCGACATGCCCAATTTCTTCGCGGTGGCGGTGATGATGCGGATGTTCGCCTGGTGCGGGACCAACCAGGTGATGTCGGATTTTTTAATGCCGTTCACCTCCAGCGTCTCGTCGACGATTCGTCCCAGCGTATTGACGGCCACCTTGAAGACTTCGCTGCCGGCCATGTGCATGTAGGCCTCGCCGCTTACCACCTTGTCGTAACCCTTGGAAATGCCGGCGGGTACGCACAACAGGTCCTTGTACTGGCCGTCGGCGTGCAGGTGCGAGGAGACGATGCCGGGTGTCTCGCTGTCGCCGAGCACAACGGCACCGGCGCCATCGCCGAACAACACACACGTGCCGCGATCGGTCCAGTCGGTAATACGCGACAGCGTCTCGGCCCCGATGACGAGCGCGCGACTGGATGAACCGGCGCGCACGAATTTATCGGCGATCGCGAGCGCGTAAATAAAGCCCGTGCACACCGCCTGCACGTCGAAGGCCGCCGCCCCGTGGTTGCCGAGCCGTTCCTGCAACAGACAGGCGGTGCTGGGAAAGACCAGGTCCGGGGTGGTGGTGGCGATGATGATGAGATCGAGATCAGTGGGCGACACACCGGCCGCGTCGAGGGCGCGGCGGGTGGCGTGTTCGGCGAGGTCGCAGGTGGTTTCGCCGTCGGCGGCGATATGGCGCTCGCGGATGCCGGTGCGATCGACGATCCACGCATCGGTGGTGTCGACCATCTTTTCGAGTTCGCGGTTGGTCAACACCCTGGCAGGCAGATAGCCGCCGGTGCCGAGGATACGGCTGTAGCGGTTCATGCCACGATGCCCTGTTTCAGGATGCCGGCAATCTCCCGGCCGATGCGCGTCGGCACGTCCTGCTTGGCCTCGGCCACGGCCTCGAAGATGGCCTGACGAAACGCCAGCCGGTCGGCGCCGCCATGGCTCTTGATCACGGTGCCGTTGAGACCGATCAGGGTGGCGCCGTTGTAGCGACGCGGGTCGACGCGGCGACGGAAGGCACGCATCACCGGCAGCGCCACGATACCGGCCAGCAGGGTCAGCGGATTGCGACCGAATTCCTCGCGCATGAACTGGGCGATCATCTTCGCCAGACCTTCGCTCGTCTTCAGGGCCACATTGCCGACAAAACCGTCGCACACGATGACGTCGACGTCGCCCGTGTAGATTTGGTCGCCTTCGACGTAGCCGATGTAGTTCAGCTTGGCGGCGCGCAGGCGCTCGTGAGTTTGTTTGACCACGTCATTGCCCTTGATGTCCTCGGCGCCGATGTTGAGCAGGGCAACGCGCGGTTCGGGCTTGCCCTCGACGGCGCTGACCAGCACGGAACCCATCACGGCAAACTGCACCAGTTGATCGGCCGAACAGTCCACGTTGGCACCCAGGTCGAGCATGTGGACATGTCCGTGCGTGGTCGGCAGGGTGGTGACGATAGCCGGGCGATCGATGCCCGGCAGGGTCTTGAGTACAAAGCGCGCCGTGGCCATGAGCGCCCCGGTGTTGCCGGCGGAAACGGCGGCGCGGGCGGTGCCGTCCTTGACCAGGTTGATGGCCACGCGCATGGAGGAATCGCGCTTGCGGCGCAGGGCCTCGGCCGGCGGTTCGTCCATGGCCACGATCTCGCTGGCATGGTGGATGGCCAAGCGCGCGGATTCGCCGGCGCGCTGCCGCGCCAGCTCGGCCGCGATGGCCTCGCGCTGACCGACCAGGATCAGCTTGATATCGGGTTCATGCTCCAGGGCGGCCAGCGCAGCGGGAACCGTGACGCTCGGGCCATGATCGCCCCCCATGGCGTCGAGGGCAATCGTGATCACGCTGGACAAGTCCGAGGCAACGATACGGTGACTACCGGTTACTCGGCCGGCTTGTCAGTGGCGGGAGTCTCGATGAGCTTGCGACCGCGATAGTAACCGCCGCGGCTGACGTGGTGACGGCGATGCGACTCGCCGCTGGTCTTGTCGACCGAGACGGTCGCGGTGGTCAGCGAATCGTGCGAGCGGCGCATGCCGCGTTTCGACGGGGTCACTCGGCTTTTCTGTACGGCCATGTTAGATCCTCAGCTTTCGTCAACGTTTACTGTGTTTGCCGGGCTCGCCCTTGAGGGCTTCGAGCACGGCAAACGGGTTATTCCGTTTGGCTTGTCCGGCACCGGCGGCGGTGGAGCCCGCCGGGCATTGTCCCTCGGGATGTGCCGGGTACATCGGCAGTGCCAACAACAATTCATCCTCAACCAATCGGTTGAGTTCCACCGCCTGCTCGATCACCATCGATTCAGCGGTATCCAACTCGTCCGGCTCAGCCTCGCCGGGCCGCAACAGCACCACCTCCGGCCTCGCCTCGAGCAGCAACTCGACGGGCCTGAGGCAGCGCGGGCAGGCCACCTGCAAACGGGCCTGCAACCGCCCGCTCATGAGCCGGCGGTTGTTCTGCTCGCGGCGCCCGAATTCGAGATCGACCTCGACGTCGCCCTTGTCCTCCAGACATTGCTCCGCCAGGCGCGACATCCCGCGCAGTGGCAGCCTCCCGGTGAGGCGGCTGCCCCGCTCGGCCAGCTTGAGCGGGTCAATGGCGACCGGCAGGCCAGTCATAGGGCGCGCATCATATATTCGGCCCTAACTTGTGTCAAAATATGGACATTTCCGGGTCGGGCCTGTTCTGGGTTTGGTTGACACCCCCTCCCCCATTGCGTAGAAAGCAGACCGCTTCAGGAGGGCGGAACCCTTGTGATCAAGAAGATTCTGGTCGCCAACCGCGGTGAAATCGCTGTTCGCATTGTTCGTGCCTGTGGCGAAATGGGCATCAAATCGGCCGCCATCTACACGGATGCCGATCGCCACGCGCTGCACGTGAAAAAGGCCGACGAGGCCTACAACGTCGGCCCTGACCCGGTCGGTGGCTACCTCAATGCCCACCGCATCGTCAACCTCGCGGTGGCCACCGGTTGCGACGCGCTGCACCCGGGCTACGGCTTCCTGTCCGAAAATCCGCAACTCGCCGAGGTGTGCGCCCGACGCGGCATCATCTTCATCGGCCCCTCGGCGCAGGCCATCAAGAGCATGGGCGACAAGGTCGAGGCGCGCACGACCATGATGAAGGCCGGCATCCCGGTGGTGCCCGGCAGCGACGGCAGCCTCAAGGACCTGAAAGAGGCCGTCAAGCTCGCCCAAAAAATCGGCTACCCGGTCATGCTCAAGGCCACCTCCGGCGGCGGCGGGCGCGGCATCCGCCGTTGCAACAGCGAAGACGAACTCAGGCGCGCCTACGAACGCGTCGTCTCGGAGGCCACCAAGGCCTTCGGCCGCGCCGACGTGTTCATGGAAAAGGCCGTCGTCAATCCACGCCACATCGAGGTGCAGATCCTCGGCGACCGCCAGGGAAACGTCGTGCACCTGTTCGAACGCGACTGTTCCATCCAGCGTCGCCACCAGAAGCTGGTCGAGGTCGCGCCCTCGCCCCAGCTCAGCGAGGAGCAGCGTCAATACGTCTGCGGCCTGGCAGTGCGCGCCGCCCGGGCCGCAAACTACGAGAATGCCGGCACGGTCGAGTTCCTGTTCGATCAAGAAGGCAACTTCTACTTCATGGAAATGAACACGCGTTTGCAGGTCGAACACACCATTACCGAACAGATCACCGGCATCGACATCGTGCAGGAACAGATCCGCATCGCCGAAGGCCAGCCGTTGTCGTTCCGGCAGGAGGACGTCCAGCGCCGCGGTTATGCCATCCAGTTCCGCATCAATGCCGAGGATCCGAAGAACGATTTCCTGCCGAGCTACGGGCGCATCACCCGCTACTACTCGCCGGGCGGTCCCGGCGTGCGCACCGACGCCGCCATCTATACCGGCTACGATTTTCCGCCGCACTACGATTCGATGTGCGCGAAGCTGATCGTGTGGGCGCTGACCTGGGAAAAGGCCATCGCCCGCGGGCGCCGCGCCCTGCTCGACATGGGCGTACACGGCATCAAGACAACCAAGCCGTTCCACCTCGAGATCCTCAGGAATCCGGATTTCCAGCAGGGCCGGTTCGACACCGGTTTCATCGAACAACACCCGGAACTGATAAACTACTCCGTGCGTCGTCCGCCCGCCGATCTCGCGGTGGCCATCTCGGCCGCGATCGTGGCGCACCACGGCCTCTAAACGATAACCAAGGCAACACCATGGCCCGCGGTTCCAGCAAAGTCCACGTCACCGAACTCGCCCTGCGCGACGGGCACCAGTCGTTGCTGGCCACGCGCATGCGCACCGAGGACATGCTGCCCATCTGCCCGAAGATCGACAAGGTCGGCTACTGGTCGGTCGAGGCCTGGGGCGGCGCCACCTTCGACGCCTGTATCCGCTTCCTGAAGGAAGACCCGTGGGAACGTCTGCGCAAGCTCAAGAAGGCCCTGCCCCACACACCCATTCAGATGCTGTTGCGCGGCCAGAATCTGCTCGGCTATCGCCACTACTCCGATGACGTGGCCGAGGCGTTTGTCGCCAAGGCGGCCGATAACGGCGTCGACGTGTTCCGCATCTTCGATGCCATGAACGATCTTCGCAACCTGCGCACCTCGATCCAGGCGGTACTCAAGGCCGGCAAGCATGCGCAGGGCGCCATCTGCTACACCCTCAGCCCGGTTCACACCATCGAGCACTTCGTCAAACAGGCGAAGGAGCTGGCCGACATGGGCTGCCAGACCATCGCCATCAAGGACATGGCCGGACTGCTCACGCCGGTACGCAGCGCGGAATTGTTTGCGGCGCTGACCAAGGCGCTCAGCGTGCCACTGCACTTTCATTCGCACACCACCGTCGGCCTGGCCAACATCTCCATGTACAAGGCGGTCGAAAACGGCTGCCGCCACGTGTGCACGGCCATCAGCTCGCTGTCCTGGGGAACCTCGCATTCGCCGACCGAAAGCATGGTGGTGGCCTTCCGCGACACCCCGTATGACACCGGTCTCGATCTGCCGCTGTTGCAGGAGATCGGCATGTACTTCCACGAGGTGCGCAAGAAGTACCACCAGTTCGAAAGCGAATTCAACGGCATCGACACGCGCGTCGAGGTCAACCAGGTGCCGGGCGGCATGATGTCCAACCTGTCGCATCAGCTCAAGGAACAGGGCGCGCTGGATCGCATGAACGAGGTGCTGACCGAGATTCCGCGCGTGCGCGAGGACCTCGGTTTCCCACCGCTGGTGACGCCGACCTCGCAGATCGTCGGCACCCAGGCGGTGCTGAACGTGCTGACCGGCAAGCGCTACAAGAGCATCACCAACGAGGTGAAACTCTACTTGCAGGGTCGTTACGGCCAGGCGCCGGGCAAGGTCAACGATGCCGTGCGCAACATGGCCATCGGCGACGAAGAAGTCATCAGCTGCCGGCCCGCCGATCGCCTGAAGCCGGAGATGCACCGGCTGCGCGAGGAGATTGGCGAGTTGGCCCGGAGCGAAGAAGACGTGCTCACCTATGCGATGTTCCCGGAAATCGGGCGCAAGTTCCTGGAGGAACGCGCGGCCGGTACGCTCAGGCCGGAAGAGCTGTTGCCGCCGGCGGCCGCGACCGGCGCCGGCCAGGCGATGCTGGCCCCGAGCGAATTCAACATCACCATGCACGGCGAGACCTATCACATCCGGGTCACCGGATCGGGCCACAAATCGGACGATCAACGTCCGTTCTACGTGGTGGTCGACGGTGTCACGGAAGAAGTGCTTATCGAATCGCTGACCGAGGTCGTGCCGACCGAGTCGGCGATGGTTGATACCCGGCGCGCCGCACGCGGCTCGCGCCGGCCGAAGGCCACCAAGGAAGGCGACGTCACCAGCTCCATGCCCGGCCGGGTTGTCGACATCATGGTCAAGGTGGGCGCCAAGGTGAAGGCCGGCGACCCCATCCTGGTCATCGAGGCCATGAAGATGGAAAACGAAGTGCCCGCTCCCGTCGCCGGCCAGATCAAGGCCATCCATGTCGCCAAGGGCGATTCCGTCAATCCTGACGAAGCGCTGGTCGAGATTGAATAAGAATTCCTGCCGCAGAGGCGCAGAGATCGCAGAGGTAAACGCGAAAATAAAGCCAAGTCTCTGGTGAAAACATCCGAATGGTTTTCTCTTCGTCCTCTGCGCCTCTGCGGCAAATAATCTTATGAAACTTATCCTGGCCTCGTCCTCGCCGTTCCGGCGCGAGCTGCTCGAACGGCTGCGGATTCCATTCGAGATCATGCCGCCGGAGCTGGATGAAACACCGCTAGCGGGCGAGACCCCGCAACAACTGACCGAACGCCTGGCCATCGCCAAGGCACGCAAGATCGCCGACATCGAACCCCGCGCGCTGATCATCGGCTCCGATCAGGTGGCGGTTTACAACGGCAGTATCGTCGGCAAGCCGCACAGCCACGACCGGGCGGTTGAACAGTTGCGCGCCGCGTCGGGCAAAGTCGTGACACTCTATACCGGCCTCGCGCTCATCAATGCCGTCACCCACCGCGTGCAGTGCGAAGTCATCCCCTACCGGGTGACCTTCCGTCCGCTCACGGACGAGATGATTGAAAGCTACCTGCGCAAGGAGCAGCCCTATTCCTGCGCCGGCAGCGTGCGCTCGGAAGGACTCGGGATATCGTTGCTGGAGAAATTCGAAGGCGACGATCCGAACACCCTGATCGGCCTGCCGCTGATCCGCCTAGTGCGCATGCTCGAGAACGAAGGGATCAGGGTCGTCTGACTCTCCGCTCGCGGCCTGTTGCCGCTCCGTTACTTCAGGGTCGGTGTACGGCCCAGCAACTCGGTGCTGATGACCTTGCCCACCGCCGTGCCAAAGCGTCGCGCGAAGCGATCGAACAACCCTTCCCGACGGGTAAAGTCGACAATGGTTTCCGCCTTGATGATCTCGCGGGCCACAAATCCGGCGTTGCCGATGTCATCGATCAGCCCGAGTTTCAGTGCCTCATCGCCGGTCCAGTAGAGGCCGCTGTAGATCAGCGGTGTCTCGCGCAAGGCATCCTTGCGGCCCTCGCGCACGCGGGCGATGAATTGCTGGTGGATGTTGCGCAGCAGGCGCTGGGCATGGGCCTTGTCTTCCGGCTTCATGGGCTGGAAAGGGTCGAGCAGCCCCTTGTGCTCACCGGAGGTCAGCAGGCGGCGTTCGATACCGAGCTTGCGGATGGCATCGGTGAAGCCGAAACCGTTCATGAGCACGCCGATCGATCCCACCACGCTCGAGCGGTCGGCGTAGATCTTGTCGGCCGCCACCACCGCGTAGTAACAGCCGGAGGCACAGACGTCCTCGACCACCGCGTAGACCGGAATCTTCGGATACTTCTTGCGCAGGCGCCGGATCTCGTCGTTGATGAAGGCCGCCTGCACCGGCGTACCGCCGGGCGAATTGGCGCGGATGATGACACCGACCGTACCCTTGTCCTCGAAGGCGGCGCGCAGGCCGGCGATGACGTTGTCGGCGCTGGCGGCACTGTCGGGTTCGATGGTGCCTTCCAGTTCGACCAACGCGGTATACCGGGCCACCAACGGGCGCGATGGCCGGTCCGACAAGGTGATGACCAGAGTGATCAGGATCACGTAAGACACAAACAGCAGTTTAAAGAAGATTCCCCAGCGACGTTTCAGTCGCTGTTCGTCCAGGCTGGCAAAGGCGAGCCGCTCGAGAATGCTCGGCCCGACCGGCGCTGCGGGTGACGACGAGGTAGGCGACGGTTCAGATTCGGGCTGGTCGGTCATGGGGAATTTCCGGCGGGGGGATGCGGTTCTGCGGACAAGTGTAGTTCATCTCCCGGACCGAGCCGAATCTGGCCGTCCTGTTCTGAAACCGGCAGGGCCATCAACCCGGAACGGCCGCAGGGGCCATCGAGACAACGGCCGGTGTCCGGCGCGTAGCGAGCGCCGTGCGTGGCGCAAATCAGCGAGGCGCCATCGGTGGTAAAGAAAGCACCAGGGTCCCAGTCGAGTTCCACCTGGCGGTGGGCACAACGGTTGAGGTAGGCATAGACGCGACCCTGGTAACGAATCGCGAAAGCGCTGGCCAGTTTACCGCGCCAGCGGACCGTGAAACGCACTCCACGGCTACCCTCGCCCAGTCGCGCGCTGTCGCAGATCACGCCAACCAACGGCGCACCTCGTCGAACGAATCGAGACAAGCGAGTGGATCGCAGACCTTCAGCTGCGCACGGTGGTGCACACCGTAACTGACAGCCAGGGCATCGACCTCGGCGTGGCGCGCCATGTCCAGGTCATAAACCGTATCACCGACCATGAGTGCACGGTCAGCCTCCATGCCCGTGGCGTCGAGGATGTCGAGCAACATCTGTGGATGCGGTTTGGAGCGCGCCTCGTCGGCGCAACGAGTCGCCACGAACAGCGTCGTCAGGCCGGTTTCGGTCAATACACGCTGCAGGCCACGGCGCGACTTGCCGGTGGCCACCGCCAGCAGGTAACCGCCGCGACTGATCTCGTCGAGCCCTTCGCGCACGCCGGGAAACAATACGCTGTCGGTGGTGTCGAGGTGCAGGAAATGATCGCGATAGCGATCGGCGACACGCGCGTGGTCGTGACGGCTGTGCGCCGGCAGCAGCGCCGCCATCGCCTCGTTCAGGCCGAGGCCGATGATCTGGCGGATCGCCTCGACCCCCGGATCGGGCAACGCCGCGTCGCGCAGGGCATTCTGGAAACAGCGCACGATCTTGTCCGCCGAATCCATCAGCGTCCCGTCCCAATCGAAGACGACCAGATCGTAACTACGGGCCACGACGAATCTGCTCGAGCCCCTGCTCCAAGTCGGATGGCAGCGGCGATTCAACCGTCAGTTGCTTTCCCGTGACCGGGTGCGGGAACGACAGCCGCAGGGCGTGCAGGAACAGGCGCCGGATGCCGAGTTTGCGGAGGCGACGGTTATCATCGCGGTCGCCGTATTTCTCGTCGCCGGCAACGGGGTGGCCGAGATGGGCGGCGTGCACGCGCGCCTGGTGGGTGCGGCCGGTGTGCAGGTCGATTTCCACCAGCGTGGTATCGTGGTAACGGTCGAGCGGGCGGAAATGGCTGCGCGCCGGGCGACCTTGTTCGGCGACCGCCACGCGTTTTTCGCCGGCGACATCGCGACCTTTTTCCAGCGCGGCCTCCACGTCCTGAGGTCCACCGTGCCAGCGCCCGACCAGCAGCGCCAGGTAGGTCTTGCGCAGACCGCCGTCCTTGAGCATGCGGTGCAGACCCAGCAGCGCCTCGCGGGTCTTGGCGAGGATCAGGCAGCCGGAGGTGTCGCGGTCGAGCCGGTGCGCCAGCTCCAGCGGGGCGTCCTCCCCGCGCAGGGCACGCAGGGCCTCGATCAGGCCGACGCTCACGCCAGTGCCGCCGTGAACGGCCAGGCCGGGCGGCTTGTCGATTATCAGCAGCGCCTCATCTTCGTACAGGATACGGTCGTTGAGCCAGGCGAAGCGGCTGGCATCGGTCAGAAGCCGTTCGGGGGCACTGGTGCGCACGGGCGGCAGGCGCACAATGTCGCCTTCTTTCAGCCGGTATTCCGGCTTGGCCCGCCCCTTGTTGACTCGCACCTCGCCCTTGCGCAGCAGCCGGTAGATACGGCTGCGCGGGACGCCCTTGAGCGCGGTCAGCAGGAAATTGTCGATCCGCTGGCCGGCGTGGCGGGGTCCAACCTCGACGTGGCGGACCGACGGGGGGGCGGCCGGTTCGGTCATGGCGCGCGATGATAGCAGATTGCTGTCCCCGGACTTCGTTGCTATAGTCGTCGTAAGTGCTTTGAAGGACTTCGGTTTTTCACGGTGCCTGGATTTTCCGCCGGACCATTTTTTCGGTCCGGCGAGTCCCTGAGGCCGAATGCGGATCGCCAAGCGGTTGCCAGGCCGGCAGGTCGACAAAAGGGTTGAGCATCCCTCCCCTATCTGTAGGGATGCAAGTAGATGTCACGGGTCAGCAAGAGCGCCCGGATCGTCGCGAGCGCGGCATGAGTCGCCCCAAGGGGTGCAATGCCAGGCGCCACAATCCGGTTGGACTCCCCGTTGAGAGCACAGGCTTCCACAAGGCCGCTGCCCACGCCTGAAGATGGCGAGGCAACGTCCGACATGCAGCCGCCGTTCGCCGGCCCGGGCGTCGGGGTATTTACAACATGAAGCGTATTCTATTTAACGCAACTCACGCGGAAGAGTTGCGGCTGGCTATTGTCGACGGTCAGAAACTGCTCGATCTCGATATCGAGTCCGCCCATTACCACCAGAAGAAAGGCAACATCTACAAGGCCAAGGTCACGCGCGTCGAGCCCTCGCTCGAAGCCGCCTTTGTCGATTACGGCACCGAACGTCAGGGCTTCCTGCCACTCAAGGAAATCTCCCGACTGTACTTCAAGGATTTCGACGATCGCACCTCGATGAGCCAGGTGCGCATCAAGGACGTCATCAAGGAAGGCCAGGAACTGGTCGTGCAGGTTGAGAAAGATGAGCGTGGCACCAAGGGTGCCGCCCTCACCACCTTCATCTCGCTGGCCGGCCGCTACCTGGTGCTGATGCCCAACAACCCGCGCGGCGGCGGCATCTCGCGTCGCATCGAGGGCGAGGAACGCGCCGAACTGCGCGAGGCCATCAGCCAGCTGAACATCCCGCGTGATTACTCGGTTATCGCCCGCACCGCCGGTATCGGTCGCGGCACCGAAGAACTGCAATGGGACCTCGATTACCTGGTGGCCCTGTGGGACGCCATCAGCAAGGCCGAGACCGACCGCCACGCCCCGTTTTTGATCTACCAGGAGTCGAACCTGGTGGTGCGCGCCGTGCGCGACTACATGCGCCCGGATATCGGCGAGATCCTGGTCGACAGCCAGGAGATCTTCGAACGCATGCAGAAGTTCGCCCTGCAGGTCGCGCCGCAAAGTGCCGACCGGCTGAAGCTGTATCAGGACGAAACGCCGCTGTTCTCGCGTTACCAGATCGAAACCCAGATCGAGACCGCCTTCTCGCGCGAGGTGCGCCTGCCTTCCGGCGGCGCCATCGTGTTCGACAAGACCGAGGCGTTGGTCACCGTCGACGTCAACTCGTCGCGCGCCACCAAGGGTGCCGACATCGAGGAGACGGCGTTGAATACCAACCTTGAAGCCGCGGAAGAACTGGCCCGCCAGTTGCGTCTGCGCGACCTGGGCGGGCTGATCGTCATCGACTTCATCGACATGACGCCGGAACGCAACCGGCGCGATGTTGAGAACCTCCTGCAAGAGTCGCTCAAGATGGATCGGGCGCGCGTGCAGGTCGGTCGCATCTCGCGCTTCGGTCTGCTGGAAATGTCGCGCCAACGTCTGCGCCCGGCGCTCGGCGAAACGTCCAGCCTCGTCTGCCCGCGCTGCCGCGGCACCGGCCACATCCGCAACGTGCCGTCGGTGGCGCTGTACGTGCTGCGTCTGATCCAGGAACAGGCCATGAAGGAAAACACCGCCGCGGTGCACGTGCACCTGCCGGTGGAAACGGCCACCTACCTGCTGAACGAAAAACGTCACGAAGTGAGTCAGATCGAATCGCGTCTGGGCACACCGATCCTGGTGGTGGCCTCCACCGAGATGGAAACGCCGCATTACCACATCCGTCGCCTGCGCCTGGAAGAATTCGAAACCGAGGCCGATACCCTCAGCTACGAGATCGACATCGTCGACGAGGAAGAGAACGAAGCCGAAAAGCCGACCCTGGCGGCCGACAAGGTCGAGACACCGGTCATCGGCTCCTTCACGCACACCGCCGCGGCACCGCCGCCGCGCCCGCAGGCACCGAAGGCCAGTGGCCCCGGGTTCTGGTCGCGGCTGTTCACTAAACTGTTTGGCGGGAAAACGGAGAAGAAACCGGAAGTCAAACCCGAACGTCGTCCGGAGCACCGGCCACGCCCGCAACATCAGGGCCGCCGTCACGAACGCCATGATCGTAACGATCATCGCCGCGGCGGTCACGGTCAGCGCCACGAACAACGGGGCCCCGCGCCCGGTGGCCAATCGCCGTCACAGCCGCATCAGCCTCGTCCGCCCCGCCCTCAGCAGCAGCCATCATCGCCACAGCCACAAGCCGGCGGTCAGGGCGCTGGTCAGGGCCAGCCGGCTGCCAACGGCGGCGGTGCGCGTGATGATGGCAGTCGTCGCCGTCGCCGTCGCGGTCGTGGCCGCGGTGGTCGCCCGCTCGAAGGTGGTCGGGGCGAGCCGCGTCAGGGCGATCCGAACACGCCGGACCGTCCGATCCCGGACGACATTGGCAACCGGATGCCGAACACCCCACCTCCGGCCGAACGGGTTGAACATGACGATCACCAACCCCCGGCCACGCCAGCACCAGCGGCTCCGCGCGCGGAAGTCAGTCCCCCGTCCCGCGAGGAAGCCCCGGCAACGGTTCAGGTCGAAACCCAGCCTGAAAAGACCAACAGCTAAACCCTGATCGTTTCCTTTAAAAACAAATCCCGCGACCGGAAACGGTTCGCGGGATTTTTTTTCGTATCGATGAAGTTCGCCGCACTCATTCCAGAATGTGGGCTACTCCGGACGGTTTCGAGAAAGCGCCACTATGTTGAAGATACAAGCGCTTCGGTCAATTTGGCAATATCATGCGCCACGTCTTTCGAATTCATAATAAATGTGTGGAGCGAGGCAACTTGCTGTGCCGGAATAGTCGGCATCAATGTCTCATCGACTGACAATACTCCATCGTTTGGTATCCTGCCGAAAGGAGAGTAACGACCAAGAGGACCGCCGGTACCCGCGTATATCTTTGTAGGAACATCCGGCATGGGTAACGAAGCCATGAACTGCTTGTCTGCGAGGAGCCGCCCCATTTCGCCGGTCAGCCATTGATAAATCGTGCGGGGCGCGAACCGGCGTGCTGCCCGTGATACCCGAACCGGCGGTGCCAACATGAAGCAGGCGAGTGGCTTATGGGCCAACATCGGAAGTGTGGCGCGCATTAACACGGTGCCCAGTGAATGCCCGATAAGGATGTAGCGGTCTGTCGCCGCGCGATTCTCAATATAAGCTGCGAAGCGCCTTACACAACCATCAAATCTTTCTAATGCAGCCCAGTAGGCAAAAAGACTGGGTCTGATGCCCATCGTTCGCAGTCGTGTCGCCAGCACTAGCATCGACAGTGGTGTGCGCCCCATTCCATGAATGATAATGGCGCGTACTGGTCGTGGAAGTGAACGCATCAAGCTTGTTCGTGCCAGATTGCAGCATTTATGGCCCGGCGATAAAGCGGTAGAACCCATACAAGATTCCAAGCACCAGGACGGCCCCAACTCCTGCCATCATCTTGAACGCAGAGCGCTGGGATTTCCGATATTCGGCGTAGGTGTCGGCGGCGACAGATTCCGTTTGCGCTTTAAGTACGATTTCCTCAATGGCCCTGACCAGCGCTTCACCCGTTAACTGGGCTCGCGCCCGGTTCTTTTCCCTTTCGGCATCAAACGGCTGTTGATCGTGCCTGCCCAGCCCGCGAAGTTTTCTGCCCAGCGCCTCGTTGTGCTTGCGCCAGGTGTTAAAGACCATCGCGAGCAAAACGATAAAGAACACCGCTATCATCAGCCATACGACATTGTGCGAAGATTGCATCGCGGGTAACCCTCAACTCATAAACGCTGGCGGATATCCGCCAGCAGACCTTGTGAAGCTGCTTCAATCATGTCGAGGACGCGGTCGAAGCCGGAGGCGCCGCCAAAGTATGGATCGGGCACTTCACGGGGATGGCCACCGGCGGCGTATTCCATGAAAAGTTCGACCTTCTCTTCCAGTCCGTCTGGACAGATGGACAGCAGCTTTTCGAGGTTCTCCTCGTCCATCGCCAGCACATATTCGAAGCGTTTGAAATCCTCGGCCACGGCCTGACGGCCACGCTGCAGACTTAAATCCACACCCCTGCGCTTGGCGGCGGCCTGTGCCCGGGAATCGGGCGGTTCGCCGACATGGTAGGCGTGGGTGCCGGCCGAATCGATCTCGATCCGGTCGGTCAGACCGGCCTCTTCGATCAGTTTTCGAAATACTCCTTCCGCCGTGGGCGAACGACAGA
>CAKKRZ010000127.1 GCA_919902925.1 Acidiferrobacterales bacterium
TGTCCAGCGTGGCCCAGCGCGATGCCGGGCCTTTCCGGGGATTGTGGTCGATCGGTCCAGCGTATCCGCTCTCCCCGGACGGCCAGTCCCGGTCGCCCTTCTCGGCAGAGTCAGGCCACAACAAGGCTGGCTTTCCCCCGGGCATGTGCGTATAGTGCGCGCACCCTGAAGTATGGGGTAAGGCGTTTCTGACCTCCGCAGTGCAGTCTCTGCATCAGTTTCCTGGTTGGCGACGTTTAAGCCGTTCCCGCTACGGGTCCGGCTGCCGGCACCAGGCGCTGACATTACCTGCCAAGTAAGTCCGCTTCGTCCGTTCTCATTTCATTCCATCTATATTCTGCCGTGGCAGGCAGATGAGGGACTTACTTTGTCTTTTGAAAATCTCAAGCTCGACCCCCGACTCCTGCGTGCCGTGGCCGCGTGCCATTTCAAGGAGCCCACGGACATCCAACTCAAGGCCATTCCGGTGGCGCTCGAAGGCCGCGATCTCATGGCCTCGGCCCAGACCGGCACCGGCAAAACGGCCGCCTTTGTGCTGCCGCTGTTGCAGCGCCTGTTGACGACTGCTCCGGCCCAGGGCCGCGGACCGCGCGTGCTGGTGCTGACGCCGACGCGTGAGTTGGCCATGCAGGTGACCGATAACATTCGTCAATTTTCCCGCGAGTGCCATGTCACCTCCGGCAGCGTGGTCGGCGGCGTCGGTTACGGCCCGCAGATCCAGTTGCTCGGCCGGCCGCTCGACTTTCTGGTGGCGACACCGGGCCGGTTGATGGACCACATGGAGTCGGGACGCGTGGATTTCTCGCGACTCGAGGTCATGGTGCTCGACGAGGCCGATCGCATGCTCGACATGGGTTTCCTCGGCGCGGTCAAGACCATCGCCAAGGCCCTGCCGGCCAAGCGCCAGACGCTGCTGTTTTCCGCCACCCTGGAAGGCCAAGTGCTGACGGTGGCGCAGCAGCTGTTGCGCGACCCGGTGCGCATCTCGCTGGCCACGAACAGCGATCAGCACGCTTCCATTGCCCAGCAAATCCATGAAGTCGATGATGTCGAACACAAGCACGCGCTGTTGACGCACTATCTCAAGGACGACGCCCTGTATCAGGCGGTGATTTTCATTGCCACCAAGCACGGCGCCGACAAGCTGGCGAAGAAGCTGGCGGCCCAGGGTCACGCCAGTGCGGCGTTGCACGGCAACATGAACCAGAACCAGCGCAAGCGCGCGGTCGATCGCATGCGGCGCGGCGAGTTCCGGGTGCTGGTGGCGACCGACGTGGCGGCACGCGGGCTCGATATCCGCGGACTCAGTCACGTCTTCAACTTCGACCTGCCGATGGTGGCGGAAGACTATATCCACCGCATCGGTCGTACCGGCCGCGCCGGTGCCACCGGCACCGCCATTTCGTTCGTGGATTCGGAGGATCGCTATCTGCTGAAGGGGATCGAACGGCTGACAGGACGTTCGCTCACCCGCCAGGTGATTCCGGGATTGGAGCCGAAACGCCCGCCCGGCCGCAGTGATCGGCCGTCCGGTGCCAAGCACCGTCCCTTCCGTCGTAACGATACCCGTCCGGCTTTCCGGGCGGCGGATTCCCATCACCGCAAACCGGGCCAGCCCAGTCACCCGCGTCGCGATCGCGGCGACTCAGCGCCGGGCAACCGCAGCCCGGAAGCCGATGGCAATCGTGTCGCCGCTCCCCGGCAGGAGCATCGCGATCGTCCCCACAGCCCCCACAGCCCCCACAGCCCGAAGCCGGCTCAGGGTCGTCGCTTCGGCGGCAAACCCCGCCGCGCCGGACGCGACCGGGTATCGGCGTAGTACTGGGAAAAAACGTTCGCTGGCCGTTGCCCGTGAATGACGGGCGCGGCCCGGTGGCGCGTCTTGCAGTTTTGCAGGTCGCGTGCGCCAAGCGTTTGGCCAGGTTTTCGCCGGCCGAGTGAGCCGGGCGCGTGGATTTTTTGCCGTCGCTCCCGAACAGTAGAAACAAAACAGGGCGGTCACCCGCCCTTTTTTGTTGTCCAACACAAATGTACCCCGGTGGTTATTGCACGCTGTAGCCGCGCCCGTCGAGGCAGGCCTTCATGGCGCGCCGATAGTCCAGACGCTTGCTGGCCTGTTCCGAGACGGACAAATTCTGGTTGGGCGCGGTCGGATCGTAACTCGTCTGGCTCGTGCCCCAGCGGTGGCACTCGTAACGGTCGGTTGCCTGCTGCTGATCGCTCTGGCCCTGTTTCGGGTAGATGTACATCTGGTCGTTGGTGGCGGAATCATTTCCGCCAGCGACATTGACGATCTCAGTAGGCGGATTGGCGACTACGTAGATGCGCTCTTCGGGGCGCCACGTGTAGTACACGCCGCCGGCATAGTAGTACGGTGAACCGCCAACCCAGATGGTGGTGTAGATCTCCGGCAGGACGCTGATCGAGACCCCGATCGGCGGCACGGCGACGATGAAGCGCGAATTGTAGGAGCGATACCACACACCGGCAAAGAAATAGTACGGCACATTCTGGTAGTGCACTGTGTGGTAGCGCGCCGGCAGCACAGACACGACGTGTCCGCGTGGCGGATAGTAATGATTGTGATTGTAGCGTTTGTCGATCACCCAGCCGCGTTGCTGATACTGGGTATGGACCTGGGGCGGGATCGTGCGCCGCCC
>CAKKRZ010000128.1:0-1287 GCA_919902925.1 Acidiferrobacterales bacterium
TCCTGAAGTCGTCTCGGTCAGATAAGGCGTATCGATCTGGGCGATGTTGCCCAGGCACACCACCTTGCTGCCCGGGCCGGCGCGCGTGACCAGGGTCTTCATCTGGTGCGGCGAAAGGTTCTGCGCTTCGTCGATGATCAGGAATTTCTTCAGGAACGTCCGCCCGCGCATGAAGTTGAGCGACTTGATGCGGATGCGGGCCTTGAGCAGGTCGTGGGTGGCGGCCCGGCCCCAGGCGCCGTGTTCCTGGGTGGCGGTCTCCTGCAGGACGTCGAGGTTGTCTTCCAGCGCGCCCATCCACGGTCCCATCTTTTCCTCTTCGGTGCCCGGCAGGAAGCCAATGTCCTCGCCGACCGGCACGGTCTGGCGGGTCATGATGATCTCGGAATAGCGACGCTGATCGAGCGTCTGCGTCAGCGCCGCGGCCAGTGTCAGCAGCGTCTTGCCGGTGCCGGCGTGGCCGAGCAGGCTGACGAAATCGATCTCCGGATCCATCAGCAGGTTGAGCGCGAAGTTCTGCTCGCGGTTGCGGGCGGCGATGCCCCACACCTTGTGCCGTTCGCTGGTGAAATCGCGCGCCGTTTCGATGATGGCGGCGTCCGGCTCCATCCGCCGCACCACGGCCTCGAAGGGTTTGTCGCCTTCCACCACCAGAAACTGGTTTGGATGCCAGGTGCGCACGCGCGGGCCGTGCACGCGGTAGAAGGTGCGGCCTTCCTCTTTCCACGATTCCATGTCCTTGCTGTGCGACTCCCAGAAACTGTCGCCGAGTCGCTCCACGCCGGTGTACAGCAGGTTGGCGTCGTCCAGCACCTGGTCGGTGGTGTAATCCTCGGCGCGGATGCCGAGCGCGTGCGCCTTGATGCGCAGGTTGATGTCCTTCGTAACCAGCACCACCTCGCGTGTCGGATGGCTTTTGCCGAGGTCGAGCGTGATGCCGAGCAGGATGTTGTCCGGATGGTCTGGCGCCAGACCGTTCGGCAAGTGGCTGCGCACCGCCTCCAGGTAAAAATACAGATGCCCGGTCGGCAGGTCGGCCGTGACCGACGGCAGCTTTATGCCCTGCTGGATATTGCCGTTGGCTTTCGCGACCAGCTCGTCGAGCATCCGGCTGACCTGCCGGACATTGCGCGCCACTTCCGAAAGGCCGACCTTGGCGCGGTCGAGCTCTTCCAGCACCACGATCGGCAGATAGACGTCGTGTTCCTTGAAGTGCAGGATGGCGCTGGGATCGTGGATAAGGACATTGGTGTCCAGTACGAAAATCTTGTTTTTTTCTTTCATCGG
>CAKKRZ010000128.1:1387-3388 GCA_919902925.1 Acidiferrobacterales bacterium
TCGACGCCGATGTACGGACGGCCGTAGAGCGACTTCGGTTGCATCACGCCGAAGGCGCGGCACATCCGTTCGTCCGGATCGGAGATCAGCTCGAACGGGAAACCGTACTTGCCCTTGAACTTTTCGTGCGAAGCGACCGGGTCGCGCGAAACGCCGTACACCACGACATCGCGCATTTTGAAATCCGGAAAATTGTCGCGGATGTCACAACCTTCCTGGGTGCAACCGGGCGTGTCGTCCTTGGGGTAGAAGTACAGGATCACCGTCCGGCCGCGCAGATCGGAAAGCCGGAAGCGCTGGCCGCCGGTGGCCTGAACCTCGAAGTTGGGCAGGCTGGCGGGGGCGCTGGCCCGGGCCGGGGCGGGCACGGGGCGCGCCGCGGCCCTGGCCTTTTTCTTTTTGGCGGGTTTTTTCTGGACGGGCTTCCGGACCCTGGCCTTGGTCCGGCTGGTGGCGCGGGAGCGCCGGCGGGGCGCGGCCTTGGCTTTCTTCCGGGACTTCGCCTGGGTCGTTTTGCGCTTTTTGGCTTTAGCCATGATGCACCTCCGTGGTTTCGGATCATTCTATCCGGAAGGCCGTGGCCTCCCAAGACAAGTCGTCCGCTTAATCGGCCTCGCGGTCGATATTGCAGCAGTGTGACAACGGTTCCGCCTCGCGGCTGAGGATTTCTCCCGTGACCGGGTTCGGGCGGAAGGTGGTGCATCCCTTCAGGCCGAGCGCATACGCGTGCGCGTAAATGTCCTGGAATGCCGGAAAGGCGTAGTCGGTTGGCACGTTGATGGTTTTGGAAATTGAACTGTCCACAAACGGCTGCAGGACCGCCTGCATGGCCAGCTGCGCCTCGGGCGCCAGGTCGTGGGTGGTGACAAACGCGTGCGGCAGCGGACCCTGCGGCACGAGTTCGCGATAGCGGCGGAAGGCCTCATCGCGCAGCTCATGGGTCACGAGCCGGCCATCGGTGTCCGTCACTCGCCGGCTGTGGCAGAAATCGTAAACCGGTTCCAGTCCGCTGGAGATGTTGTTGGCCAGCAGACTGATGGTGCCGGTCGGGGCGATGGCGGTGAGGTGGCTGTTGCGGATACCGTGCCCGGCAATACCCTGTCGAAGCTCGGCCGGCAACTGCCGGATGAACGGAGCGTTCAGGTACGGCTCGCGCGCGAAGAACGGGAACGGCCCCTTCTCGCGGGCAAGATCGATGGAGGCACCGTAGGCGGCGTGGCAGATGGTCTGCATGATTTTCGCCGCCAACGATCGCGCCGGCTCCTCGCCGTAATGCGCTCCGAGCATAATGAGTGTGTCCGCCAGTCCGGTCAGGCCAATGCCCAGGCGGCGCGTGCCGTGCGCCTGTTCGGCCTGTGGTGGCAGGGGAAAGCGCGAGGCATCGATGGTGTTGTCCATCAGGCGCGTGGCCAGGCGCGCGGTGGCGGCGATAGCCTCCAGATCGATGCGCGCCTGGTCCGTGAACGGTTTTTGCACAAAGGCCGTCAGGTTGATGGAGCCGAGGTCGCAGGCTCCATAGGGCGGCAACGGCAGTTCACCGCAGGGATTGGTGGCGCTGATCTGCTCCCGGTACCCCAGGTTGTTCCATTCGTTGATGCGGTCGATGAACAGCACGCCCGGCTCGGCGTACTCGTAGGTGGCGCGCATGATGCGTTCCCACAACTGCCGCGCCGGCAGGCGCCGCGCCACGCGGCAGGGCACGGCCGTGGCGCGTCCTGACCACAGACGCGGCACGATCTCGCCGTCCTTCACGTCGTCGTCCACCGGGAACACCAGCGGCCAGTCGCGGTTTTCCCGCACGGCATCCATGAAAGCGTCGGACACCAGCACAGAAAGATTGAAATGGCGCAACGCGTTGTGCTCGCGCTTGGCGTCGATGAAATCCTCGATGTCCGGGTGATCGCAGCGCAGCGTGGCCATCATCGCCCCGCGCCGGCTGCCGACCGACAGCAGGGTGGCGCACATCGCATCCCAGATGCGCATGAACGACACCGGCCCGGA
>CAKKRZ010000128.1:3488-18779 GCA_919902925.1 Acidiferrobacterales bacterium
TGTACGCCGAAGCAATGGGCGCAACAGCCGCAGTGAGCGGGTATTGAGAACATCGCCCTTCTCCAGCCAGCCGCGCCGGGCCTGGCCGACGCCGTAACGCAGGTGGGCAAAGTCCTGGATGCTGTGGGCATCGCTGCCAATGGCGATCAGCACCTTTTCTTCCTTCGCCAGCCGGCAGTGATTGTCGGTCAGGTCGAGACGATCGGGGTGGGCGTTCAGTTCCAGAAAACATTTCCGCTCGCGGGCGTGGCGAATGATGCGCAGCATGTCGACGTCGTAGGCCTCGCGCGCGCCGATGAGCCGGCCACCGGGATGAGCCAGG
Source organism: Acidiferrobacterales bacterium (assembly GCA_919902925.1). Classification (GTDB taxonomy): domain Bacteria; phylum Pseudomonadota; class Gammaproteobacteria; order Acidiferrobacterales; family Sulfurifustaceae; genus CAKKRZ01. The sequence goes on from CAKKRZ010000128.1 coordinate 3,811, forward strand.
ATGCTGAAATGGCGGTGGTCCATGGCGCGCAGGATGCGCTCGGTCTGTTGGCGCTGCGACAGGTGAAAGTGCGAGTGCACGGCAGCAGCCACCAGATCGAGTTCGGCGAGCACCTCGTCGGGCAGGTCGAGTGCACCGTCTTCAAGAATGTCGACCTCGATGCCTTTCAGCAGCGTGATGCCTTGTAGGGATTCATTCAGCCGATCGATCTCATCGCACTGCTGTCGCAGCCGCTGGACATCCAGACCGTGCGCCACGGTCAGGCGTTGCGAATGCTCGGTGATGGCCAGGTATTCGAGCCCCGCCTGGCGCGCGGCCTGCGCCATCTCCTTCAGGGTATGGTGGCCGTCGCTGGCGCGGGTGTGGCTGTGCAGGTCGCCCTTGAGGTCGGCTAGGGCGATCAGCGTCGGCAGCTTGCCCTTGCGCGCCGCCTCGATCTCGCCGGTATCCTCGCGCAGCTCCGGTTCGATATAGGGCAGGCCGACGGCACGATAGATCTCCGCTTCGGTTTTGCCGGAGATGCGCTTCTCACCGCGGAACACACCATACTCGTTGATCTTGAGCTTTTTGTTTTGCCCAAGCTTGCGGATGGCGATGTTGTGGGCCTTGGAGCCGGTGAAGTAGTGCAGGGCGGCACCGAAACTCGCCTCCTCCACCACGCGCAGATCCACCTGCAACCCGCACTTCAGCCGGACACTGGCGCGGGTGGGGCCCTTGGCCAGCACCAGCGCCACTTCGTCGTAACCGACAAACCGATCCATGACCGGTGCGGAATTTCCGGCGGTGACCAGCAGATCGATGTCGCCGACGGTTTCCTGGCAGCGGCGGTAGCTGCCGGCGATGACGGCATGCTGCACGCCCGGAATAGCCGCGAGGAATTCGCGCAACGGTTCGGCGTACTGGGCGGCGATCGCCAGCTTGAAGCGTTGCTCCGATGTCGCCTTCATCCTCAGCGCATTGAGAATGGCGGTTTCGGTTTTCTCGCCGAACCCAGGCAGCTCGCGGATGCGGCCGGCGCGCGCGGCGCGCGCCAGTTCATCCGGATTGCCGATGTGCAGTTGCTGGTAGAGTGCGCGGACGCGCTTCGGTCCCAGCCCCGGGATCTTCAGGAGTTCCGTGATCGCCGCCGGCAGTTGCCGGCGCAGCCTGTCCAGCGTCCGGCAGTGACCGCTCGCGACGATCTCGGTGATCTTGGCGGCCAGGTCTTTGCCGATAGCGGGCAGCTCGGTGAGGTCATCGCCCTGTGCCACCATGTCCGCCGCCGGCACGCCGAGCGATAGCAGTTCGCGCGCGGCGTTGTGATAGGCGCGGATGCGGAACGGGTTCTCGCCCTGAATCTCCAGCAGCTCGGCGATCTCTTCGAAGACGGCGGCGATGTCAGCGTTGTGGACGGGCATGATCAGTGTCGCCGATGGGAGACGTCTTAGGCGGGACGCCAGGGACACGTGTCCGAGGGCCGCGCGACGAACCGGAAGCCCTGCTCCCTTCGGTCGCTCGTCCTGTCATTTTGGTAGTCGCGGTTGCGGTTTCGCCGTGGTGCCGGATGCAGCAGGGCCCGGAGCCGTATCGCATCCCGGGGCACATGCCCCGGAGCGTGGTTGTCGATACAGGCACGCCTCTCCCCGACCGGAGGCGAGGCGGGAGCGATCAGGGGATCATGAGTCATGGTTCTTCTCATTGTAGATTCTGGCGCCCGCCAGCGCTTGGCGCTGTCATTCTCAGGATCCGGTGTCCGGGCGATACAAAAATCCTCCAAAAAGATGTTTAAATAGTCCCCTGACGGCGACGGATTGTCCGGATCATGTCTGCTGGACCTGTCGCTGCTGACCAACCGAGGAACCCGCCACCCCCATGACCGCCAAGCTCAAGACCCAGAACATGGCCGTATTCTGCGATTTCGAGAACGTCGCCCTCGGCGTGCGCGAGGCCCGTCATCCCGAGTTCGACATGCAGAAGGTGCTGGAACGGCTGCTGCTCAAGGGCAACATCGTCGTCAAGAAGGCCTATTGCGATTGGGAACGGTACAAGGATTTCAAAAAGCCCATGCACGAAGCCGCCTTCGAGATGATCGAGATCCCGCACGTGCGCCAGTCCGGCAAGAACTCCGCGGATATCCGCCTGGTCGTGGACGCCCTCGACCTCTGCTACACCAAGGCGCACGTCGATACGTTCGTGATCGTCAGCGGCGATTCCGATTTCTCGCCGCTGGTCAGCAAGCTGCGCGAAAACAACAAGATTGTCATCGGCGTGGGGGTCAAACAGTCGACCTCCGACCTGCTGATCGCCAACTGTGACGAATTCATCTACTACGATGATCTGATGCGCGGCTCGAAAAAACCCGGGCGCCGCAAGCCCGCCGCGGCTACTGCGCCCAAAGCGGGCACGCTAAGCGACGCGGACAAAAAACAGGCCGGCCTCGACCTGGTGATGGAAACGGTGGAAGATCTTTTCGAAGAGCGGGGCGAGGACGAGAAGATCTGGGGTTCAATGGTCAAGCAGGCTATAAAGCGTCGCAACCCGGGTTTCAGCGAGAGTTATCACGGCTTTCGTGGTTTCAACGAACTGCTCGAAGAGGCCCAGGCCCGAAAACTCCTCACCCTTGAGCGCGACGAAAAGTCCGGCAACTACGTCATCCGCAGCTTCAACGCCCCGACCTAGCGTTTTCCGGGCGGGCCTATTTCGCGGCCGCCGCCAGCGCCGGCCCGGGGGTGGGCCAGGCCTCTGTCGATAGCGGGATTTCCGGAGATTCTGGAAGGGGCAGGGCGCCGTGGCCGCCCGTCGGCAGGCGAAGCGGCTCCCGCCAGCGCAACGGCGGGGCAGAAAGAGGTAGAATGCGCGCCCGGCCCCTCCCCGGACAGGGGAGGGCGTGAGGTTTCAGGCAGTTCCTGGTCCCCTCAATTCATCGGCTGAACTCCCGGACCAGGCCGCGTGCGCCGAGACCCTCGGCAATCGCGCCGCGTGACCCGGCCGTCACTCTTTACGAAATATCTACTGGAACAGTGTTGTGATCACGACCGCCAATCTCACCATGCAGTTCGGGCCCAAGCCCCTGTTTGAAAACATCTCGGTCAAGTTCGGTAACGGCAATCGTTACGGCCTGATCGGCGCCAACGGCTGCGGCAAATCGACGCTGATGAAAATCCTCGGCGGCGATCTGGAGCCGACCTCGGGCAATGTCTCCGTCGATGCCGGCGAACGTCTCGGCAAGCTGCGCCAGGATCAGTTCGCCTTCGAGACCTTCAGGGTGCTCGACACCGTCATCATGGGCCATACCGAATTGTGGCACGTGAAACAGGAACGCGATCGCATCTACGGCCTCGCGGAAATGAGCGAGGAAGACGGCATGATGGTCGCCGATCTCGAACACAAGTTCGCCGAGCTCGACGGCTATACCGCCGAGGCGCGCGCCGGCGAATTGCTGCTCGGCTTGGGCATCCCGCTGCCACAGCACGACGGCCCGATGAGCGCGGTGGCGCCGGGCTGGAAGCTGCGCGTGCTGCTGGCGCAGGCGCTGTTCGCGGACCCGGACATCCTGCTGCTCGACGAACCCACCAACCATCTCGACATCAGCACCATCCGCTGGCTGGAAGACCTGCTCAACGCGCGCGCCAGCACCATGATCATCATCTCCCACGACCGTCACTTCCTGAACGGCGTGTGCACGCACATGGCCGATCTGGATTACGGCGAGTTGCGCGTGTACCCCGGCAACTACGACGAATACATGACCGCCGCCACCCTGGCGCGCAATCAGCTGCTGGCCGACAACGCCAAGAAGATCGCCCAGGTGGCGGAACTGCAAACCTTCGTCAGCCGTTTCTCCGCCAACGCCTCCAAGGCCAAGCAGGCCACCTCGCGCGCGCGGCAGATCGAAAAGATCGAGCTGGCCGAGGTCAAACCGTCGAGCCGCCAGAATCCATTCCTGCGCTTCGATCAGGCCAAACGGCTCTATCGCCTGGTGCTGGAGGTGAAGCGCCTGGCCCAGGGCTATGGCGAGACCAAGCTGTTCCGCGGCCTCGGCCTGACGGCCGAGGTCGGCGAGCGCATCGCCATCATCGGCCCCAACGGCATCGGCAAGACCACGTTGCTGCGCACCCTGGCGGGTGAACTCGCGCCGGAAAGCGGCACGGTGAAATGGTCGGAAAATGCCAGCGTCGGCTATTTCGCCCAGGACCACGCCGCCGATTTCGCCACCGAACGCTCCCTGTTCGAGTGGATGTTTCAGTGGAAAAAACCGGGCGACGACGAACAATCCATCCGCGCCGTCCTCGGCCGGTTGTTGTTCTCGCAGGACGAGATCGGCAAATCGGTCAAGGCGCTGTCCGGCGGTGAGCAGGGACGCATGCTGTTCGGCAAGCTCATGCTGCAACAGCCCAACGTGCTGCTCATGGATGAACCCACCAACCACCTCGACATGGAATCCATCGAGTCGCTCAACACCTCGCTGGAAAAATACCCGGGCACGCTGATCTTCGTCAGCCACGATCGTGAATTCGTCTCGTCCCTGGCCACGCGCATCATCGACATGACCCCGCAGGGGATCGAAGACTTCGGCGGTAACTACGAAGAATACCTGCGCAGCCAGGAGCAACCGGCAGGACAGGCGAACGGACGTTTACAGAAGGCCCGCTAGTTCCTCCCCGGCGAGTTACACTATCTGCATCAAGGCGGCGTGAAGCCAAACGCTGAAGCCAGGACCGCATGCCACAACTTGAATTCAGATTGATCGGCGAATACGTGGAACTGAACCAGCTGCTGAAGCTGACAGGCGCCTGCCACAGCGGCGGCGCCGGCAAAATGCGGGTGGCGGCCGGTGAGGTTTCGGTGGATGGCCATGTGGAGTTGCGCAAGACCTGCAAGATCCGTGCGGGCCAGGTGGTGCGCGTGGACGACCGGCTTATCCTCGTGATGGCGCCCGCACCCTGATCGCCATGTGTCCGAACGAACCGAATGACCGCTGCCCGATCCCGGGTACCCGCGACCTGTCCGGCGTGGTGCGGGTACAGATGCCCGTGGCGGAGGACCACACGACGGCCCTGTCGTTGGCGAACGCCGAGGCGGCCCGGCGTCTGGGCGAGGCCATGTTGCTGTCGTGGTACGACCGTGACCGCGATCTGGAAGCACCGGCGCATGTCAGCGAATGTCACCTGGATGCCGCGGTGCCGGGCTACGTGGATTATGCCTTGTCCCGTGGCGCCAGCCTGCGCATCGATTTCGAGGGCGGGCGGTTTGTCTTTTTCTACCGGCCGGCGGACGAGTGATTTGAACCCGTCCGCCGGCTGCGGCAAGATAGCCATACCACCAGTCGTCAAGGAGGATTCCCGTGAGCCATACCTATGAAGAGTTGAAGCACAAGACGGTCGCCGATCTGCGCGAAATCGCCAAGGGCATTGAGCACGAGGCGGTGGAAGGGGCCACGCAGATGAACAAGGACCACCTGCTCAAGGCGCTGTGCACGGCGCTGGGCATCGACGCCCATGTGCACCACCATGCCGTGGGTATCGACAAGGCCGCCATCAAGGCCAGGATCCGCGAACTCAAGAAGAAGCGCGACGAAATCCTGACCTCCCCCCAGCGCCAGGGTCTGCCGGATGTATTGCGGAATATCCATGCGCTCAAGCGCCGGATTCGCCGCGCCACGGTATAGACGGTTGTCGTTGGCCCGCAACCAGCTTGTCGCCGATGGGAGACGTAATAGGCGGGACGCCAGGGACACGTGTCCGAGGGCCGCGCGCCAAGGATGGCGCGTCTGCGGCTTCGCCGATGGGACCGAAGCCACAATCTGTGCATCCCTGCACAGTGGCCCTCGACTCCCTCCTGGAGTCGAGGCGAGGGCCGCGCGCCGTAACGGAATCCCTACTCGCTTCGCTCGTTCGTCCTGCCATAAGGTTAGGCGCGTCTGCGGCTTCAGGACTGGTGAGAGCGTAATTTCTTCGTCTATCCCGTCTTCCGGGCATTCCTGACATGATCGAGGGTGAACGCTTTAACAGCATTTCGCACCTGGTCGGCGCCGCGATGGCGTTGGCCGGTGCGGTGGTGCTGGTGGTGGCGGCCTCGCAGGATGGCGATGCGCGCCGCATCGTGTCGTTCAGCGTTTATGGCACGACGCTGTTTCTGCTCTATCTGGTCTCCACGCTCTACCACGGCCTGCCCGGGCGGGCGAAGCGCGTGTTTCAGGTGCTCGATTACCAGGCGATCTACCTGCTCATCGCCGGCACCTACACACCGTTCACGCTGGTGACGCTGCGCGGGCCGACGGGCTGGTGGCTGTTCGGTGCCATCTGGGCCATGGCGGTGATCGGCCTGGTGCTCGATGGGCTGCCGCGGCGCAGCGCGCGGGTGGTGCCGTTTGTCATCTACTTCGCGATGGGCTGGCTGGTGCTGCTGGCGCTCGACCCGCTGCTCGACGCACTGCCGCGCCTGGGTTTCTACTGGTTGCTGGCCGGCGGTATCCTCTATACCTCCGGGATCGTGTTCTTCGCGCTCGACCGGCGCTACCCGTGGATGCACGGCGTCTGGCATCTGTTTGTGCTGGCCGGCAGCATCAGTCACTATGTGGCGATCCTGTTCTACGTCTGAAGACGTTCGACCGCCACGTGCCCGGCAAACCCGGCGGGGCAGCGCGATGACACCTTTGACTCACCACCGGGGTCGCCATGAAGAAACTGAAACATGAGGCAGAACTGGTGAAGGCCGCGATCCTCGCCGGCATGCAGTACGGTGTAGATCGTGGTGCCGTGGTTTTTGAGCCAACGGACTCGGCCAGTGAGAAAATCCTGTTCATCTACCGTCTTCTGGTTCACGATAAAGTCATCCAGCCCTTGCCGGAAGATCAGGTCTCGCAGCCTTCCATGAAACACAAGCTGGCCATCTGGTACTCCCGGCAATTGCCGAAAGATCATCCGCTTTTAAGCTAGCTGGAGGGATAGCGGATTAATTTGGAGGGTGAACGCCCATGAGCATCGCCGAACTCAAAGCAGTGGCCAACGCCATCGTCGCGAAGTCGAAGGGCGTGCTGGCGGCGGACGAAAGCAGTCCCACGATCAAAAAACGTTTCGATTCGATCAAGGCCGAATCCACCGAAGAAAACCGGCGGCGCTACCGCGAGCTGCTCTTTACCACCGACGAAATCGAGCGTTATATCGGTGGCGTCATTTTGTACGACGAAACCCTGCGCCAGAGCACCCGCGACGGGGTTCCCTTTGCCAGGCTGTTATCGAGCCGCGGGATCGCCCCCGGCATCAAGGTCGACAAGGGCGCCAAGGCGCTGGCGTTGTATCCCGGCGACAAGGTCGCCGAGGGCCTGGACGGTTTGCGCGAACGTCTCGCCGAGTACAAACAGCTGGGCGCAAAGTTCGCGAAGTGGCGGGCGGTTATCGAGATCGACGAAAAAAATATTCCGACGGCGTTCGGGATTCGGGCCAATGCCCACGCGTTGGCACGCTACGCCGCGCTCTGCCAGGAGGTCGATATCGTCCCGATCGTGGAACCGGAAGTGCTCATGGACGGCGCCCACGGCATCGAACGTTGTGAAGCGGTGACGGCGCAGGTGCTGGAGGCGGTGTTCGCCGAGCTTGACGCCCACTGTGTGGTGTTCGACGGCATGCTGCTCAAGCCGAACATGGTGATCGCCGGCAAGAAGTGCCCGCAGCAGGCCGGTGTGGCGCAGGTGGCCGAGGCCACGATGCGCTGCCTGACCCGCTACGTGCCGGCGGCGGTCCCCGGGATCGTATTTCTGTCCGGCGGACAAAGCGCGGAAGACGCCACCGACCACCTGAATGCCATGAACGCGATGGGCGCGCATCCGTGGCAGGTCAGTTTCTCCTACGGGCGGGCACTGCAAGCGCCGGTGCTGGCCGCCTGGAAGGGACAGGAAAGCAACGTGGCCGCGGCGCAGAAGGCGCTGCTGAAGCGTTGCCGCTTGAATGGCTTGGCCCGTGACGGAAAGTACACCCGGGCCATGGAGGCTGGTTAGGGAAGCTGTAAACAAGTACAACTCCCCTCTGTTCGTCATGTCGGCGAAAGCCGGCATGACGAACGGGGACTTGAGCAGAATTTCCCTGACGTTTCGCCGATAGGATCGAGGCCGCTCTCGGCCATCCATGGCCTTCGCGGCATTCGTGCATCCTGCACATCAGCGAAGGGCCGCGCGCCAGGGATGGCGCGTTTGCGGCTTTAATAACCCCGGGCCGCTCTCTTGGCCTTTTTCTCGGCTCTCTTTTCTTTCATGGTCTTGGTCGGCGGTTTCTTCGCCTGCTTCTTGCCTTCTATGCCTTTGGCCATCGTTTTATCTCCATTGGGTGAAACTGGTTTGGCTGTACAAATCAGAGTCTGCCATGAAAGCGGGAACCCCGGCCTGCCGATCCATCGCCGGCCGGGGATTCGCACTTTCCGGCCTCGACTTTATACACCATGTATTTCTGGCATGGCATCGCGGCCTGCGCCCGGGATCCCCGTTTGGCCCCTGAAAATCAGGGCCCCGTGGCGTTCCCCCCGGTGCCAAGACCCCCCGGCCCCAGGTAGCCCAGGACAGTTGTTGTATTCCGGCGGGTTCGTGTATAGTGCCCCAGCTTGCAGTGCGCTCCTCGTAGTCAGTCCGGTAGTCCCTCCTGTTATTTCGGATGTTACTCCCGTAGTGCCACGCTAAGGAATGAGCTGCAGCTCATCTCAATTCAACATATAGAGGTATTTTCGTGATTACAGGAACCGTGAAGTGGTTTAACGACAGCAAGGGTTTTGGCTTCATCACCCCGAGCGACGGCGGCAAGGATGTTTTCGTACATCACTCCGCCATCGTGGGCAGTGGCTTCAAGTCGCTGGCCGAGGGTCAGAAGGTGACGTTCAAGCTCGAGCAGGGCCCGAAGGGTCCGTCGGCCGCCAACGTGCAGCCAGCTTAAGCACTGCGCAAGCAGGTTTGTGAAAAGGCCCCGCCATCCGGCGGGGCCTTTTTTTTGACCCCCAAGACGGGGGAAATGCCGCGAGAGTACAGGGATGTACGTAGCGGAGGATGTGCAGGGCAGATTCCAGGGATTCCGCGGGCTTGCATGAACCTGGAAAAAGCAGTTATCCGCAGATTACGCAGATTAACGCAGATGAATCATTTGGTTTGAATGACTGTCTGGCGCACCCATTTATGATGAGAGAAGGAGAGTCAATAACTTAATATCTGCGGAAATCTGCGTAATCTGCGGATGCAATCGCCGTTTTTTAGGATGAATGAATACGGTCACCCACGTGGCCACCCTCAGAGCGGGAGCGTGTGGCCGCCACGCCGGGGTGATCAGTGCGTTTCCTCGCAGGGCCTTGTGAAAATTGCCTGTTGTCCGGCTGGAATGACGCGATGATGACTCAATCTTCAGCCCCTGGCGCCAGTTGTTGGCAGCGCGCTTTATTCAAGGTTCGAGACTTCCACGAAACATCACGCACTTAGCTCATATTGTTGAGCCAAAAAATAATCTGTAAGTACTAACCATTGTTTTTGTTTCGATCCTGTCCGCCCATTTGCTCAAGAAATAGGCATATCAGTATTTGTCGATTGTACTGGCAGGAAACGCCGCTATAGTGACACTCGAACAAACCAATAATAATTTTTCGTCAGGGAGGCTCCTTGTCCGAGTTCAGGGTTGACCGGTCCGTGCACGAGGGAACGCACGAGCAGCCAGAGGGACGTTTCTGGTATGCGCCTTCCGGGCCAGGCCCGGCCGTTGTGCCGGCTGTCGCTGAACCCCCGCCGCCTGAACAATATGACGGGACAGATGCCGCCGATCCCGCGGCCCGGCTGGCGCGTTGCCTCAACCTGCAGGCAAAGGCCATTTCGCTGCTGGAAGGCGAGCGGTCGGCTTTTCTCGACACCGCCCACCCCACACGCCTGGAGCCCGCCGGCGCGACCCTGGCCTTGCTGAAGGAGGCGGTCCGGCATGGGCGCGAGCTCGGTCAGGATATCCGGGCGTTACAGAATGAAATCGAATCATTGCGGAGCGAGCGGGATGGGCTGGCCGTGGCGCTGCGCCAAGCGGAAGCCCTGAGCCTTTCCGATGATCTGACGGGCTTGCCCAACCGGCGCGCCTTTCTTCAGCGACTGGACCAGGAACTCAGCCGTAGCCAGCGTACCGGACAACCCCTGTCCGTGGTGTTGCTGGACCTGGACAACTTCAAGGACATTAACGACCGTTTCGGCCACCACATCGGCGACCAGGTTCTTCACTGTTTCGCCCAGCGAATCACCCAGGAGTTTCGACAGCATGACCTGTCGGCCCGCTACGGCGGCGAGGAGTTCGTGCTGTTGTTCCCCGTGACCTGGCAAGACGAGGCGCGCAACGCGCTGGAAAAATTGCGTCGCCAGATCCGGCGTGACCCCCTGGATGTCGGTGGTGCCTGCGTCGGCCTGCCGACCTTCTCCGCCGGTATTGCCGGGCTTCGTTCCGGTGAATCCGCGGTGACACTGCTCAACCGGGCCGATCAGGCCCTTTACCGGGCGAAACGTCTGGGCCGGAATCGGACCGAAACCGACGAACCCTTGCCGCCGCGGCCGGACGTGTAACCTCTGCGGTCATGGCGCCTGTCCCCCAGGCGTCAATTGCTTCCCTTCGCCACGCGTGGGCACCGGATCTTTTTAACCCTTCACGCAGACAAGCGGTTCCATGCGCGCGACCTTGCGCGCCAGGCCGGCGTGCTCGGCGGCGTCGACCACGGCGCTGACATCCTTGTAGGCGCCCGGGGCTTCCTCGGCCACGCCGCGGGAAGAGGGCGAACGGATCAGGATGCCGCGGCTGGCGAGTTCATCGATGACTTCACGGCCCTTCCAGGTGCGATGGGCCTGGTGGCGGCTCATGGCGCGGCCGGCGCCGTGGCAGGCGGAGGAGAATGCGCGCGTCTCGCCGATAGGAGACGTAATAGGCGGGACGCCAGGGACACGTGTCCGAGGGCCGCGCGCCGAAACGGTAGCCCTGCTCGCTACGCTCGCTCGTCCTCCCATAAGAGTAGGCGCGTCTGCGGCTTCGCCTTCATTAAGGCCGGCAAGCACGTAGGAACCCGTGCCCATGGAACCGCCGATCAGCACCGGCTGGCCATACGGCCGCAGCACGGCCGGCACGTCAGGATGATTCGGGCCGAAGGCGCGCGTCGCGCCCTTGCGATGGATGTACAACTCCCGCTCCTTGCCGTCGACCACGTGTTTCTCGACCTTGCAGGTGTTGTGTGAGACGTCGTAGAGCAGCGGCAGTCGCGATTTCGGCACCAGATCGGTGAAGACCTGGCGCACCAGGTGGGTCAGGATCTGGCGGTTGGCGAGCGCGCAGTTGATGGCGGCGCGCATGGCCCCCAGGTACTCCTGGCCGACGTCGGAGTTGATCGGCGCGCAGGCCAGCTCGCGGTCGGGGAGCCGGATCCCGTACTGGCCGGCGGCGATGACCATCTTCTTCAGATATTCGGTGCCGATCTGATGGCCCAGCCCGCGCGAGCCGCAGTGAATGCTGATGACCACGTCGCCCGGCTTGAGGCCATAGCCCTGCGCGATGCGCGCATCGTAAATTTCGGTGACGTGCTGGACTTCAAGGTAGTGGTTGCCGCTGCCGAGTGTGCCCATCTCGTCGCGCTGGCGTTTCTTGGCATGTTCCGAGACATGGCCGGGCTTGGCGTGCTTCATCTGCCCGCGTTCTTCGATGCGGTCGAGATCGGCCTCGCCGCCCCAGCCGCGCTCCACGGCCCATTTCGCGCCGCCGGTGAGCATGGCATCCATCTCGGCGGTGTTCAGGCGGATGGCGCCGGTTGAGCCGAGACCCGCCGGAATCTGGTGGTAGAGGATGTCAGCGAGCGCTTTTTGTACCGGCAGGATGTCGTCCTTCACCAGCCCGGTGTGCAGGCAGCGCACACCGCAGGAAATATCGAAGCCGACGCCGCCGGCCGAGACCACGCCGCCCTCGTCGGGGTCGAAGGCCGCCACGCCGCCGATGGGAAAGCCATAACCCCAGTGCGCATCGGGCATGGCGTAACTGGCCTTGACGATGCCGGGCAGGGTCGCGACGTTGACGGCCTGTTCGTAGACCTTGTGGTCCATGGCGCGGATGAGCGCTTCATCGGCGTAGATGATCGCCGGCACGCGCATGGGGCCGTGGGGTTCGATCTCCCATTCGTAATCGGAGCGACGTTTAAATAGTGCGGTGTCCATTAGGCAATGACATTAGTTGTCTTTCACACATCCACCACCGTTTGAGCGATCCACTGCCCATTCTCGCGCGCCACGCGCAGTGCGGTGTAGGTAGCGCCTTTGGCCTCGACCGCCGGTGAATGCTTGGCGACGTCGGTTTTCTCGCCCCAGATCGTCGCTGTCAGTTGTCCATTTTCTATCCTGACTTCGAATCTGGCGAACAACATCTTGCGGGTCGACATTTCGAAGATGATGGCATTCAGCCAGTCGACGAACAGCAGTTCGTCATCCGGCGCCTCGCATGCAATCTGCACCTGTTCGCGCAGCTCGACCCGCTCCGGTTCGGTAATCGCGGCCGTCAGTGCGAGTGCCGCCTGCTCGAAGGCTTGGGCCTCGGTGGCGCCGTAACCGCGCACGCCCATGTCGGCCTCGTGCGCGAAATGTTCCCAGTGGGCAACGGTCATTCGCTCGGACAGGCGGCCCCGCACCAGACTGCTTCCAATTCCGCCATGACTTCGTCTTCGCTGACGTCGGACCAGTGACGATAAGCGTCCGCCACTGCATAACGGTATCCCTCGCGCATGTTGGCACAGTACAGGCCATCGACTTCGCCGGCAATCCGCCGGACCGATTCGGCATGGCCGGTGGGCACGGCGACATACAGCGAGGATGCGCCCAGATTCCGGACGGCCTCGATGGCGACCTGCAGGGTGAAACCGGAGGCCAAACCATCATCGACCAGCATCGCGGGCTTGCCGGACAGCGCGAGCGGCCGGCGGTCACGACGCAACCGCGATACCCGACGCTGCACCTTTTCGCGCGTGCGGGCGATGCCGGTATCGATGTCTTCATGGCTCAGGCCGAAGCGTTCGATCAATGCTTCATTGAGGCGCAAGGTGTCGTCGAAGGCAATGGCCCCGTAGCCAGCCTCGCTGTTCCAGGGCGTTGTGATCTTACTGGTGACGGCGACATCGAGCGGCCAGCCGAGATCCCGGGCGATGGTGGCGGCGACCGGCACACCGCCGGACGGGATTGCCAGCAACATCATGGGTTGCGGATGACGATCCCTGATCATTGCCGCGAGCACGTGACCGGCTTGCTCCCGATCTTCAAAAACCCGGGCGACGTTATGCAGTTCCAACTGTTCGAAAATGGCAGGTGACTTGCCCATGTCGGGAAAATCCTAGCACCAACCGCCTCGACGCGATTTGACCCGGCTCAACAACCGGTAAGGCACCTCAGGCGGCGAAACCGCAATCAGGCCTACTCATATAAAAGGACGAATGAGCGGAGCGAGTAGGGTTTCCGTTACGGCCTGCGGCCCTCGCTACGTCCCAATAGCGAAATTCGCCAAGCGGACCGGGATGCGTTTGGCGCCCCAGGCGCCGGGCTGCGACTCGAAGACACCGGCGCAGGGCATCTGACATTTGTTGCAGCGGCCGTGCGCGTCCAGGTTCCATTCGGTGAGCACATACCAGTCGCGGCCGATCAACCGCTGGCCGCAGTGGTGGCAGTAGGTCGATCCGCCGTCCTCGTCGTGCACGTTGCCGGTGTAGGCGTAGCGCACGCCGTTGGTCATGGCGATACGCCGCGCCCGGGCGAGGGTCTGCGGCGGGGTGGGCGGGACATCCGGCATCTTCCAGTCCGGATGAAAGGCGGTGAAATGCATGGGCACGTCCGGGCCGAGATGTTCAACCACCCACTGCGTCATTTCCTGCATTTCTTTTTCCGAATCGTTCAGTCCCGGGATGAGCAGGGTGGTCAGTTCCAGCCACACGTTGGTTTCGTGCTTGATGTACTTCAGGGTGTCCAATACCGGTTGCAGGTGCGAGCCGGTGATCTTCCAGTAGAAATCGTCAGTGAAGGCCTTCAGGTCGACATTGGCCGCGTCCATGTACTGATAGAACTCACGGCGCGGTTCGTCGCACATGTAGCCGGCCGTGACCGCCACCGACTTGATGTCGTGCGCGCGGCACGCCTTGGCCACGTCGATGGCGTACTCCATGAACACCACCGGGTCGTTGTAGGTGTAGGCCACGCTCTGGCAGCCGAGCGATTTCGCGGCGCGCGCGATGGTCTCCGGGCTGGCCTGGTCCATGAGCGTGTCCATCTCCCGCGATTTGGAGATGTCCCAGTTCTGGCAGAATTTGCAGGACAGGTTGCAGCCGGCGGTGCCGAACGACAGGATCGGCGTGCCGGGCAGGAAGTGGTTGAGCGGTTTCTTTTCGATCGGGTCCACGCAGTAGCCGCTGGAGCGGCCCCAGGTGGTCAGGACGATCTGGTCATTCTGGTTGGCGCGCACGAAGCACAGGCCGCGCTGCCCCTCACGCAGCTTGCAGTAGCGTGGGCAGACATCGCACTGCACGCGCCCGTCTTCCAGCTTGTGCCAGTAGCGGGTCGGGTGCGTGGCGTCGAAGATTTCCTGCTCATTCATGGCACGATATATGTGCCCAAGGGCCATAAAATGCAATGATCGGCGGCAATTTCGCCGGTCGTCTTGAAACCGCTGAACGGAAGGGTCATCTTAAACCGGCAGAATGGCAACGACAGGATCATTTTCGAGATGAGCACGATTCGCTATGCGGCGGTGGCCGGGCTGTTTTATCCGGACGATCCAGGCGTGCTGCGCCGGCAGCTCGGTGGTTTTCTGGCTGACGTGGACGGGCAGGAACCGGCCCCCAAGGCGCAGCCGGTGCATCCCTGCACCGCGCCCCTCGGTGATGTGCAGGACGCGCGAATGCCGCGGAGGCCAGGATGGCCGGGAGCGGCCTCGATCCGATCGCCGAAGGCGCTGATCGTGCCGCACGCCGGCTATGTCTACTCC
>CAKKRZ010000128.1:18879-29834 GCA_919902925.1 Acidiferrobacterales bacterium
CTCGATCCGATCGCCGAAGGCGCTGATCGTGCCGCACGCCGGCTATGTCTACTCCGGACCGGTCGCGGCCAGCGCTTATGCACGCCTGCGTTCCGCGCGCGGTCGAATTCGCCGGGTGGTGTTGCTCGGCCCTTCGCACCGGGTCGGCTTTCGCGGGTTGGCCCTGTCCGGGGCCGACTGGTTCGAGACGCCACTTGGGCGCATCGCCGTCGATCATGAGGCCGAAGCGGCCCTGCACGGGCTGCCGTCGGTGCAGGTGTTGCCGCGCGCCCACGCCGAAGAACATAGCCTCGAAGTGCATCTGCCGTTCCTGCAGCAAGTGCTGGACGAATTCACGCTGGTGCCGATCGTGGTCGGCGAATCAACGCCGGCCGAGGTGGCCGAGGTGCTGGAACGGTTGTGGGGCGGCGATGAGACGCTGATCGTGATCAGCTCCGATCTCAGTCATTATCACGATTACGAAACGGCGCGCGCCCGCGACGCGGCGACATCGCGCTCCATCGAGGCACTGCGCTACGAGGATATCGACGCCGGCGACGCCTGCGGCCGCGGTCCGGTCAGCGGCCTGCTGCACTACGCGCGCGATCATGGCCTGCGCGTGCAGACGCTCGATCTGCGCAATTCCGGGGACACGGCCGGTGCACGCGACCGGGTGGTGGGTTATGGTGCTTGGGCCGTTGGCTGAGAACGGCATACTGTCCGCGGTCGCGCGCGGCGCGCTGCTGCGCGTCGCCGGCGAAGCGATCGCCACCGGCCTGCGCGATCAGCGCTGGCAGCCGGAGCCGGCCGGTGCTCCGCCGGAACTGCGTGTGCAACGCGCCAGCTTCGTGACGCTGCACGTCGACGGCCAACTGCGCGGCTGCATTGGCACACTGGAGGCGCGCGACCCGCTGATAGTCGATATCGCCCGTAACGCCTGGAGTGCCGCCTCGCGCGACGCGCGTTTTACGCCGGTTGAAATTTCCGAACTCGACCGGCTGCGAATCCACATCTCGGTCCTGTCCGTGCCCGAGCCGGTCAGCGCCGGCAGCGAGACCGAACTGTTGGCCCTGATGCGCCCGGGCATCGACGGGCTGATCCTGGAGGAGGGTAACCGGCGTGGCACCTTCCTGCCGTCGGTGTGGGAACAACTGCCCGATCCCCGCGACTTCCTGCGCCACCTGAAACGCAAGGCCGGCTTGCCGGAGCAATACTGGTCCGAGTCTTTGCAAATTTCTCGTTACACCACCGAATCGTTTCCCTGAGCGGCGGCGTCAACCATTGTTCTGCGTCACCGCTTGCTTGATGCAGGTCAAGGTGTCGGTGGGTGGCGCCACGTAGCCTGCTTACAGAAAATTCCCCGGGGTCGATCATGCGATTCAAGGATCGAGCGGATGCCGGCCGGCGCCTGGCCGCCGCGCTGGCCGCGTACAAACAGGCCGACGCGGTCGTGATCGCCTTGCCGCGCGGCGGGGTAGTGCTCGGCGCCGAGATTGCGAAGGCACTCGATCTCCCGCTCGATCTGGTCATCCCGCGCAAAATCGGGCATCCCCACCAACCGGAGTACGCCATTGCCGCGGTCGCCGAGTGCGGCGAGCTGGCGAGCAATGCCGGCGAAGTCGAGCGGGTCGATCCGGACTGGTTCCGGGCAGAGGTAGAGCGCCAGCGCCAGGAGGCGCGACGAAGGCGGCAGATCTATCTCGGCGGTCGGTCGGTGCCGACGCTGACCGGCAAGACCGCGATCGTGGTCGATGACGGTATCGCCACCGGCCTGACCATGTTCGCCGCCCTGCGCGACATCCGCCGCGCCGGCGCCGCGCGCATCGTCGTCGCCATCCCGGCGGCGCCGGCCGAAACCATCGCGCGTCTGCAACGCGAGGTCGATGAGGTCGTGGTGCTGGCGGGCGATGAGTATTATCTGGGCGCCGTCGGTGCCTACTACGACTCTTTCCCCCAAGTCAGCGATGTGGAAGTCGTGGCGTTGCTCAAGCACCGGATGGAGATAATCTGACCGTGCGCCGCGAGACGATCGAGCGCGAGGTCGACATCCCGCTCGATGGCGTGGCGCATCGGGGTGACCTCGGCCTGCCTGCCGGCGCGGGCGGGTTGGTGATCTTCGCCCACGGCAGCGGCAGCAGCCGCCTCAGCTCGCGCAACCGTTTCGTGGCCGAGGCCCTGCGTCGCGCCGGTCTCGGCACGCTGCTCTTCGATCTGCTGACGGAAACGGAGGATCGCGATTATGAGCGTTGCTTCGACATCGACCTGCTCACGCACCGTTTGCTCGCTGCGACCGCTTGGGCCCGGCACCAGCCGGAACTGAAGGAGTTGATGTACGGCTATTTCGGCGCCAGCACCGGCGCGGCGGCGGCCCTCAAGGCGGCGGCGGAGCTGGGCGACACCATCGATGCCGTGGTATCACGCGGCGGCCGGCCCGATCTCGCGATCGAGTCGCTGGCGCGCGTCACCGCGCCGACGCTCCTGATCGTCGGCAGCCGCGACGAGGACGTGATCGAACTGAACCGCAAGGCCTATGCCCGGCTCACGGGTGTGGCGGAGCTCGAAATCGTCCCCGGCGCCACCCACCTGTTCGAAGAACCGGGGACGCTGGAGGAAGTCGCGCGCCTCGCCTCCGGGTGGTTCAGACGATACCTGCGGATTCCGGCGCCGGTAACGTGAGCACGCCATCAAACCGTCATATGGCAGAATCGGTTCGATAAATCGTCTTTATAGTCTGGTTGAGAAACGTTTGATCGATGTCAAGGCAGGAGTTCATCATTCCGGGCATTCTTAACTGTTGGTTTTTTTTCAAACAAAGCCCGTCTGACGAGCATGGGCGCGCGGGCTGTAGACCGGATCCATGCCAAGGAGCCGTCATCATGACTGAGACGAAAGAGGTGAAACAGACCCGCGTGCCAACCACGACGCGCGAAACCCCATCGACGGGGCACCGGCCGTTCGAGGAGATAGAGCGGATGTACGAATCCATCTTTCCGCAAGGCTGGTTAAGCCCCTCGCAGTGGGAGCTGCCGTCTTGGGCGCGCACGCCACGCCCGTTCTTCGCACATCGCATGCCGGCCATCGACATGCTCGACCGCGAGGACGAGGTGATCGTGAGCGTGGAAGTGCCGGGTGTGCGCAAGGAAGACCTGAGCATCGCGGTGACCGACAGCACCCTGACCATCCGTGGCAAGACCGAGCGTCGTGAAGAGGAAAAGCACGAGGATTATTTCTATCACGAGCTCAGCTACGGCGAGTTTTCACGCTCGCTGCGGCTGCCGGTGGGAGTCGACAGCAAGAAGGTCGCGGCGTCCATGAAGGACGGCATGCTGGAGATTCACCTGCCCAAACTGGAGAGCGCCAAGCGGGCGGTGGATATTCCGATCGACTAGAGGGTGCACCTGCCCGGCCGTCTAACCGGCGGGGCAGGGTGGTGGACGACTCCACTGTTCCCCGCCGGGAAAAGGCGGATCGGGTGTGCGCGGTTTGATTTGGCCAATATCAGGCACCGCTGTTGTGCCTGTCCTTCGTGTTGATGCGAATCAAGGAAACCCTGCGGCCCAGGGTGTATTAACAATCTGATTGTTTTGTACGGGATATTTGCGCCAAACGATCGATCAAGGAGGATGCCATGGCCGGGAAATCCGATTTTTCACGGGAAAGAAGCAGCGCCGCGACCGATACCGCGGCGCGTCCGCTGGTGACTGACACGGAGCGGAATCGTATGATTACCGAAGCCGCCTACCGGCGCAGTCTGCAGCGCGGCGCACAACCCGGAAACCCCATGGAGGACTGGCTCATGGTCGAGCGCGAGATCGAACATCAAATGCCCGAACCGGCGCAGCAAAAGCGCGAACTCGAAGCCCGCGAGAAGTTGCGCGCCAAGGTTCGTGAGTTGCTGGGAGGCGCGCGCGAAACTCTCAATGCCGAGACCATCCGCAAGGCCCTGGTCGATGCCAAGGCCCACCTGAAAACCATGGGCGAACACACCGCCGATACCGTCGACCGGGTGGCCGCGAGCGTGGAAAAAGAGCTGGTCGAGATCGCCCACCGCGCCGGACGCGGGCTGGGCGGGGCCTCGGAACGCGCCATCCAGGCGGTCGACCGCACCGCCGAGCATCTGGAGAAGGATCTGACGGCGGCGGCCGCGCGCGTGAACGAGGAATGGAGAACGCTGACCTCGAAGACCGGCGATCTCTTGCATGGCTGGCGCGACCGCGGCGGCCAGTTCCTGGTCAATGCCACTCATGCCCTGGGCGAGTGGGCGAAACAACATGGCGCGGGCGGACAGCCGCCCCGGTATCGGGCGGGTGAGGTGGCGGCGGCGGGAACCTACGAGTGCGCGGCCTGCCAACACCAGTTGCAGCTGGCGACCAGCGCACATTTGCCGCCGTGCGCGAAGTGCCGGCACCTGGAATACCGAAAGAAATAAAAATTATCTTTTTTGCGAAGCAAGCCGGCGCCCGGCCAATGGCCTGCTAGACTGTTGATCAGTGTACCGGTAACTGAATCATGGCCACTCCTGATAATTCAAACCTGCTGCGACTGTGGACAGGTTTTTTTGTGCAGTCCATGATCTTTGTCATCGTGCTGGTGGTTGCCATGGTCTATTTCGTCAAGACCTCGGCCATTGCCACGGAGTGGGGAAGATACAGCCTGATTGTCGCCGGCCTGTCGTTCGTGCCGTCCATTCCCCTGCTGCTCCGTTACAAGGAATTTTTCGCGACCTCGCGCGGCAAACTGGAGGCCGGACAGCGCCAGTCCATTCGCCGGCTGATGGTGATCGGGATGATGGTGGCAGACCTGCCGGCCATCGCCGGCGTCGTGCATTTTGTCTTGACCGGCGAGCTGGCGGTGATGGGCGGTTTCAGCATCGTCACTTGCGTGATCGTCTACCTCTATCGTCCACCGCAGGCCTGACCCGTTAACGGGCCGTCACGACCCGCCAGATCGTGCCGCTGGCATGATCGGCGATGTAGAGTTCGCCCGCCTCGTCTATCCCGAAACTGCTGACGGCGAATCGGCCCTTGCCGAGTTCACGATGGGCGCGCACGCGACGGCCGTCGGTGCGCAGGCCCCAGAGGCGTTTGGTGACGTAATCGCCGAAGACATAGGTTCCGCACAAACCGGCAATGTTCTTTCCACGGTAGACATGCCCGCCGGTGATGGAGAAGCCGGCCGGATGCCGATAGGTGTGCAAAGGCGGCTCCAGGCCGTCCTTCCGGCAATCGTCGTCGACGCCCGGTGTGCAGATGTCGCCCTCCATGATGCGCCAGCCGTAGTTGCCGCCGCGCCGGATGATGTCGATCTCCTCGACCTGGTTCTGTCCGACATCGGCCGCCCATAGCCGGCCGCTGCCGGCATCGAATGAGAAACGCCAGGGATTGCGCAGTCCCAGCGCCCAGATCTCGGCCCGATAGCCGGGCCGGCCAACGAAGGGATTGTCCATCGGGATCGAATAGGCCAGTCCCGGATCGGTCTTGTCCACGTCGATGCGCAGCATCTTGCCGAGCAGGCTGGCCGGGTTCTGGGCGTGGTTGTGCGGGTCGTTGGCGGCGCCGCCATCGCCCATGCCTATATATAGATATCCATCCGGTCCGAAAGCGATCTGCCCGCCGTTGTGATTGGAATAGGGCTGGTCGATGCGCAGCAACACTGTTTCGTCTGCGGGGTCGACTCTTTTCCCTTCCGCGACCCGGAAACGGGAGACGACCGTATGCAGGCCGTTACGGTTGGCCGTGTAGTTGACGTAGAAGAATCCGTTCTCGCGGAAACGCGGATGAAAAGCGACGCTCAACAGGCCCTTCTCGCCGCCGCTGTCGACCCGGTCGTGAATGTCCAGAAAGGGGTCCGGCAAAACTTCGCCACGATCGATGACGCGTATGCGCCCGGCCTGTTCGACCACGAACAGGTGCCCGCTGCCGTCGCCGGCGTGGGTGATGTGGACCGGGTGTTCGAAGCCGCGCGCGACTTCGCTGAAAGCGATATCCGGAATCGGTGCGTCGACCGCCGGCTCCCGGCAGGGCGGCGCGGCCGGCGCTGGCAGGGCGATGGACAGCAGAAAAACCAGAAGTAGGGCGCCGCGCATATGGATCAGTCTACGCGGAACCGTCGGGTGCTTCCAAGGAAGCTGTAAAATATATGAGTTTCTGACGCAGAGTCGCGGAGAGTCTCCTATGGATTATTCAAAGAGAGTTTCTCTGCGTCTTGGCGTCTCCGCGCCAAGTGATCATATAAACCGGAATTTCCCTAATCGTCGAGCTTGACGGCGCGCAATTGCTCGGCGGCGATCTCCGGGGAGACGGTGTTCACAAACAGCCCTGAGCCCAGTTCGAAGCCCGAAGGGATCGAGGTACGCGGGCAGATCTCGATATGCCAGTGGTAGCTGGCAGCGCATTCTTCAGCCGCTCCTGCGCGTCCCTGCGCCCGCGGCACTTGTGCATCCTGCACATCGCCATCGTGCGGCAGCGAGTGCAGGAAGAAATTGTATTGCGCATGGCCGAGCACGGCTTCCAGCCGCGCCATGGTGCGGCGCATAACGCGCGCGAGATCGGCCAGGTCGTCGTCGCTGACGCGCAGGTAATCGGCCTGGTGCTGGAGCGGCAGGATGTGCACCTCCCACTCGAAGCGGCTGGCAAAGGGCTTGATGGCGATGAATTTCTTGCCGCGCTCGATGATGTACTGACCGACGTTGATCTTGCGCCGGATCTCGCCGGACTCGCGATCGTAGATCGTGGCCTCGAAGGTGAGTGCCTCGTCGATCAGCGAGCAGAAGATGCAGCGGTGATGTTTTTGGTAGTACAGCTTGCTGTTGGCCACTTCCGCCTGCACGTTATCCGGAATCACCGGCATGGCGATGATCTGGCTGTGCGTGTGCGCGATGGAGGCGCCCGCGGCCGGGCCGAAATTCTTGAACACCAGCACGTAACGCAGGCGGTTGTTGGAGCGGTACAACTGCTGCATGCGGTCGCGGTAGGCGCCGAACAGCCGCGTGAGGTGCGCATCGCCCATCTCGTGCAGGGCGATGCCGTGGTGCGGGTTGTCGATGATCACCTCGTGGCGGCCGTAGCCATCGATGGTCTGTTGTAGGCCGAAGGCCAGGTTCGGGTTCTGGCGATCGTCGCCGAGCACCGGGTAAAGATTTTCCACGATGCGCACCGACCACGGACTCTCTTTCGGGTAGACGGCGATCTCCGGCGGCGTCATGTGTTCGTTGCCGGTGCAGAACGGGCAGGTCTCGACGTGCTGCCGTGTATCGCGTGGCGCCGGTTCCTCGGCCTTCTTGGGACGTAGCGAGCGGGCGGTGGCGACCAGCACCGATTCGCTCGGCACGATCGGGTTGAGACGGATTTCGCGTACAACCTTGTCGGCGCCCAGGGGCTTCGGGGGTTCGGGTTTCGCGGCTTTAGATGTCATGACAGTTCCCTTGCAGGTGCCGGTGAGGTTAGCAGGGCGGGTGGGGCGCACCAGCAAAAATGCCTGATTCGGGCATAATCGGCGGAAATCGCCCGGGGTTGCCTTGTTTTTCCCGTGGCCGCTCCAGTACCATGCGCGTTCCAACATTCTTCTTCCCAGGCAAACAGTTATGTTTCACGGCAGCATGGTGGCGCTCGTCACCCCCATGCACGAAGATGGGTCGCTCGATTACGATGCGCTCAAGCGGCTCGTCGACTTTCACGTCGACAACGGCACCGATGCCATCGTGTCGGTGGGCACTACCGGTGAATCGCCGACCCTCGACATGGAAGAGCACTGTGAGGTCATCCGCCGCACGGTCGAGTACGCGCGCGGCCGCCTCCCGGTGATCGCCGGCACCGGCGCCAATTCCACCAGTGAGGCCATCGAGTTGACCGAGTGCGCGCGCCGCCATGGCGCCGACGCCTGCCTGCTGGTCACGCCGTACTACAACAAGCCGACCCAGGAAGGTCTGTACCGACACCACAAGGCCATCGCCGAGGCCGTGGCGGTCCCGCAGATACTATATAATGTCCCCGGTCGCACGGCCGTGGACATGCAGGCCGAGACCGTCGAGCGCCTGGCCGCGATTCCGAATATCGTCGGTATCAAGGAGGCGACCGGCAACCTCGATCGCGCGCGCGATATTCTGAAGCGCTGTGGCAAGCAGATTGACCTGTATTCCGGCGACGACGCCACCGCGCTCGATTGCATCCTGCTCGGCGGCAAGGGCGATATCTCGGTGACGGCCAATGTCGCGCCGCGCCTGATGCATGACCTGTGCCGGCTCGCCCGCGCGGGCCAGGAGAAGGAGGCGCGCGCGATCGATGCGCGCCTGCGGGCACTGCACAAGGATTTGTTTGTCGAAGCAAACCCTATCCCGGTCAAATGGGCGTTGACGGAGATGGGGATGATCGAGGCCGGCATTCGGTTGCCGCTCACGCCGCTGTCCGCGCGTCACCACGAGTCGGTGCGCGCGGCCCTGCGTGCCGCGGGCATTCCGGGCTGAAGCCACCACCACAACGCCGAGGGGTGTAAACCATGTCAGGTTCGATGATATTCAGGATGGTGTTGGCGTCGTTACTGGCGCTGGCCATCGCGGGTTGCTCGACCATTCGCGAGGGCCGCACGATCGACTACAAGACCACGCGCACCTTGCCGCCGCTGGAAGTGCCGCCGGACCTGCCGGGTATTTCGCCGGCCGACCGTGGCGCGCCGGCCACCGGTACGACCTTCTCGACTTTCACCGCCGGCCGCGACACAACCCAGCAACCTTCGGCAACGGCCGCGGTGTTGCCAATCTTCCCGAACATGCGTCTGGAGCGCGACCACCAGGCCCGCTGGCTGGTGGTGAAGGGCGACGCGGAAACCCTGTGGCTGCGCATGCGTGAGTTCCTGTCGGCGCACGGCCTGCTGGTCGCCAAGGAAAATCCGCGCACCGGCATCATTGAAACCGACTGGGCCGAGAACCGTGCCAAGGTCGGCACTGGCAGCCAGCGGGTGCTGGCCACGTGGCTGGGCTCGCTGTACTCCACCGGCCTTCGCGACCGCTATCGCGTGGTGATCGAGCGCGGCACGGAAGCAGGCATGGTCAACATCATCATCAACCACCAGGGCATGGAAGAGGTTGTCAACCGCGAGGGCAACACGGGCGCGTCGGGCGATATCGTGAAGACGGTCTGGCAGCCGCGCGCCTCCGACCCGGCGCTGGAGCTGGAGATGCTGCGCCTGCTGATGGTGCACCTCGGCGCCAAGGATGAGGTGGCCAAGACGGCGGTGGCGCAGGCCGCCACCAAACCGGCCGAACGCGCGCAACTGAAGCGCAACGGCCAGAGCGCTTTCCTGAATCTGGAGGAGAATATCGATCGCGCCTGGCGGCGCGTGGGCATTTCACTCGACCGCGGCGGTTTCACCGTCGAGGATCGCGATCGCTCGAAGTGGACCTACTACATCCGCTACGTCGACCCGGACCGGAAAACCAAGAAGGCCAAGGATGACGAGCTGCGTATCAGCCTGCGCGAGTCTGGTCAGGGCACGGCCATCGAAATCCTGGACCGCGAAGGTGCGCCGGCCGTGGCCACCACCCGCGACCGCATTCTCGG
The DNA here is from genome assembly GCA_919902925.1 of Acidiferrobacterales bacterium. GTDB lineage: Bacteria > Pseudomonadota > Gammaproteobacteria > Acidiferrobacterales > Sulfurifustaceae > CAKKRZ01. The sequence goes on from CAKKRZ010000128.1 coordinate 28,413, forward strand.
CCTGCTGCACGAGCAATTGAAGTAAGCGCCCAGGTGAGACACGAAGCGTGAGGCGTAAACCCACCGACTGGTTCGGTTTGCCTCTCGCGCTTTTCGTTTTTTCTTTCACGTTCACGGTTTGCACCGGCACGCGCCCATGAGCCGTTCCGGGGACGCGCCCGGTTTGCGTTTTGCCATCCTCGGCAGCGGCAGCACTGGCAATGCCGCGGTGATCGCCGCCGGTGATACGCATATACTTCTCGACTGCGGTTTCTCCCTGACCGAGACCGAGTACCGGCTTCACCGGTTGGGGATGGATATCGAATCTCTCGCCGCCATCCTGATTACCCACGAGCACAGCGACCACGTCGGCGGCCTCGGTCCAGTCGCCCGGCGCTCGGGATTGCCCGTGTGGATGACGGCCGGCACCCGCGCCGCCATCGGCGATCGTGCCGGTGTGTTATCGAAGGTTCGTACCTTCAGCCCGCACCTCGCCTTTGAAATCGGCGATCTGTGTATCGAACCTTTCCCGGTTCCCCACGATGCCCGCGAGCCGGCGCAGTTTGTGTTCGGCGACGGCCTGCACCGCCTCGGTTTCGTGACCGATGTCGGCTCGACCACGACGGTGATGGAGCAGGCGCTGACCGGTTGCGATGCCCTGGTGCTCGAATGCAATCACGACATCGGCATGCTGGAGCGGGGTAACTACCCGCCGTCGCTCAAGGCCCGCATCCTCAGCCCGCACGGACACCTCGACAATGCCACGGCCGCGCGCCTGCTGGCGCGTCTCGAAACCGGCCGTCTCCAGCACCTGGTGGCGGCGCACCTGAGCCAGCGCAATAATCGCCCGGAACTGGCCCGGACCGCCCTGGCGGAGGCGCTCGGCGACGATCCGGACTGGCTGGACGTGGCCGATGCCGATATCGGACTAGACTGGCGGGAAGTTGTCCCTCGACCGATATAAAATAGATATTCCATGACCACCGGCCAGCCGAACCCCGCCGCCCCCGCCGGCCAGACCTCCGTCTTTCCCCTGCGTGGCTCCAGCGCCCTGTCCGAGTTCCGGCGCGACAAGCTGTTGTATGAAATGCAGCGGCTGGCGCCGTCGGTGCAGACCCTGGAGGCCCGCTACTGGCACTTCGCCGCCCTGCGCCAGGCGCTCACCGAGACCGAAGCCAGGGTGCTGGTGCGTCTGCTGACCTACGGCCCGCACGAATTGCCGGCCGCGGACACCAAGGTGGCGCCGCTATTGGTCATCCCGCGGCTCGGTACCATTTCGCCGTGGTCGAGCAAGGCCACCGACATCATCCATCGTTGCGGACTGGTCAAGGTGGCGCGCGTCGAACGCGGCGTGGCCTGGCGTATCGCCGGGGCGGACGGCGCCGAGATCGCCGCCGCCGAGCGTGACGCCCTCATGCCGCTCATCCATGACCGCATGACCGA
>CAKKRZ010000129.1 GCA_919902925.1 Acidiferrobacterales bacterium
TATCTTGAACCGTCAACGAATTCCAAGAACCACAGGAGGTCAGCATGTACAGCCTGGAACGTGCGGTGGAACAGGTTTCGCGGTGGCCATCCAGCAAGGACAAGGAACGTGCCCGTCTTGCCGGCTGGGTCGATGAGTTGGTCGGTCATTGCCAGCAAGCCAAAAAGCTCTGGGAAGGCTACCTGGCCTCGCCGGGTCCCGCCGGCAACTCGTTCGCACTCATGAGCTGGATCGGGTCCGAACGCACCCGGCAGTTGCACGAAATCAATCTCGCCGCGCGGGAAGTATTGTTGCAGCTGACCGCGGCCGCCGGCCCGGCGGCCGGTCGTTTTGCCGGTCTCGACCAGGACGTGATTGAAATGGCCTATCGGCAAATACAGCCGCAAGAGACTGGCACGGAGGCAGCCACCAAGGCGGTTGCCCGGCTCAATGACCAGATCGCCTATCTGGGTTCGCTGCGTCAGCGATTGATCGCCAAAGGCAAGCCCGCACCGGCGGCGGGCAAGAAGAAACCCGTTGGCAAAAAAATGAAGACCGCGGCCAAGCCGAAGAAACCCGTTAAGAAGCCCGCCAAGAAAACCAAGTAGTTATTCGCTGCTGGATATCCGGCGCTCGCGTCCCCATCTGCCGGGACCATGAGCGCCGCAATCCATATCGTCTGCCCGCAATGTGCGGCCACCAATCGTGTGCCGGCCGAGCGCCTCGGCGAGCAGCCGCGTTGCGGGGCCTGTCGCACACCGCTGCGGGGTGGTGGTCCAGTTGAGCTGACCCCGGCGACATTCGGGCGTTACCTGCAGGGAAACGATTTGCCGGTGCTGGTGGATTTCTGGGCGCCGTGGTGTGGGCCGTGCCGATCGATGGCGCCGGTTTTTGCCGAAGCATCCCGGCAGCTGGATGACCGCGTGCGTTTCGCCAAACTTGATACCGAGGCGCACCCACAATTGGCCGCGCCGTTCGGAATACGCGGCATCCCGACGCTGATCCTGTTTCGTCAGGGGCGCGAGTCGGCGCGGGTGTCCGGGGCGCTGGGCCTGGCGCCGTTGAGCGACTGGATCGACCGCCAGCTGTGAGACGGAAGACACAAAAATAAATCCGGCACAGCGGCAGGTCAGCCGGCCTTCTTCTTTCCCGCCTTGTTCTGGTCAGCCGGTTCGTCGGCGCAGGGCGGGGCGAGTCGTTTGCTCTTGCGCGGTTTGGCCCGTGGCGCTTCTTGCGCGGAGGGATCCGGTTTGGCCGCGTGGATTGCCGTGCCGTAACCGCCAGCCAGGATTCCAGCCATCAGGATAAACATTGTTTTCTTCATGGCGGGATTTTACTCCGGATCGTCCAGGATAGCGGGACGCTGAAAAACAAAGGGCGCCACCCTTGCGGGTAGCGCCCTTTGTAGACTCAGGTGTAATTACTTCTTGGCTTCGTCGGCCTTCTTGTCGTCGCCCTTCTTTTCCATCTTCTTCTTGGAGGTCTTCTTCGCCGGGCACTTCACGTCTTTCCCGTCGACATTGACTACCTCGCCCACCTTCTTGCCTTTGCAGGCCTTGGCGAGCGGGCTTTCCTTGGCGGGCTTCTTCACTTCCTTCGTGGCTGCCGGGGCCTGGCCAGGGCCTTCATGCTGCGCGGCCTGGGCGGTACCGAGAACGAACGCGAAAGCGACGGCGATCATGCTGATCAGGGTCTTCTTCATGGGATGTGCTCCTGGTTTTTTTGATGTACTGGGTCTCTGGCACGATTGCCATTACCGGCACCAATAGCAATCGGCATGCCATCGGGAACTGTAATAAATAAATATATAAAACAATAAGTTAAAATTAATATCGCCAGATCCTTCCTGATCCTCCAAAATGCGGGCTACATATTTTGTAGCTTACCTCGTAACCCGGAGACATGACCTTTAACCTGCCCCGCCTCGGCCGGCTGCAACGCAAGGTGTTGCTGGCCGCCTCGACCATCGTGCTACTGCCCATGCTGGCCGCCGGCTGGTTCGCCTCGGAGTGGGTTTCCACCAACTTCGAGAACCGGCTGGAGCAGTGGGTCACGGAGGCGGCGCGCGCCAACCTCAACTGGTTGCAGGCCTACCAGAACGACGCCGTCATGCTCGGGCGCGTGCTGTCGGACGACCCCGTCTACCGCCAACGGCTGAACGAACAGCCCGAGGAGGCCATCCCGCAGTCCGTGCGCCGTATCGCGCAGGAACTCGGCATCAATCTCGTGCAGGTGTACACACCGGACCTGCGTCTCGTCTACAGCTCGCTGCCAATCGAGATGGGTACGTTGTGGGAGCCGGGCCAGACCGAGGCGGTCCTCAAGGTTACCCGGCGTAATCGCAGCATGATCGCGGCCATCGGCATTACCCCCGTCCCGCGACAGGGCGCGCCACGCTACTACCTGGTGCTGGGTAGCGTGCTCGGTCAGGACTTCACGAAGGAGCTTGAACAGCTCACCGGCATGCAAACGCGTTTATATCTGCGTCAGGGCAAACGCTACCTCGATTTCTTTTCCGCCGACGGCGGCGCGGCGCGGCCGTTGCCGGCCCTGCCGGCCGAGGCGCTCGAGCGCCTGGAGAAGGGCAAGAAGCCCTGGTACGGCACCCACGCCGAAGACGGTCAGTATCGCGGTGTGTACACGCCGATCGTCGATTCCAGCGGACACGTCGAGGCGATCATGTTCAGCGGCCTGGAACGCCGCGGCGTGCAGGAGTTCCTGACCAATCGCCTGACCATGTTCCTGTCGATCACCCTGATCGGTCTGGTATTGGGCGCGTTGACCGGTCTGTTGCTCAGCCGGCTGGTGCTGCGGCCGCTCGGCTATCTGCGCGATGGCGTGTTGCAGCTCGGCGGGCAGAACTTCAACGCCAGTGTGCCGATCGACACGGATGACGAGCTGGGCGATCTCGCCAAGGCCTTCAATGCCATGGCCGCGCGCCTGCGCGAAGCACGTGACGAACAGGCCCGGCGCTTCCAGCGCGACAAGCTGGCCGCGCTGGGCGAGTTGTCGGCCTCGCTTGCGCACGAGATCCGCAACCCGCTCGGCGTCATCAACGCCTCGGCCGCGCTCCTCGACCGGCCGGATCAGGACGAGGCGCGCCGCGCCCAGTTGGCACGCATGATTCGCGAGGAATCGCAGCGGGTCAGCAACCTGGTGCAGGACTTTCTTCATCTGTCGCGTCCGCGCCAGCCGGCGCTGGCGGCCATCGACCCGGCCGCGCCGCTGGAGCGGGCGCTGGAACTGGCGCTGGCCGGACGCGCACCGGTCAAGGTGACAAAAAAATTCCGGCATGGCGGGGCGCGGATACAGGGCGATGTCGCCCTGTTGCAGCAGGCCTGGGGCAATATTCTGGGCAATGCCCTGCAGGCGATGGACGGGCGCGAGCCGGAACTGCTCCTGGAGTCGCTCGTTGAGAATGGCGCGGTGTGGCTGGCGGTGGAGGACAACGGACCGGGTATCGCGGTCGAGATCATGCCGCGCCTGTTCGAGCCGTTCTTCACGACCAAGGATCAGGGCACCGGGCTGGGTCTCAGCATTGCCCACGCCCTGGTCGAGGCCAACGGCGGCCGGCTTGAGGCGGTGCCGCCGGTTGGCAAGGGCGCGCGCTTTCGCATGCGCTTCCCGCTGATCGAGGAGACGCAGAGATGAAGCGCACCATTCTGGTGGTTGACGACGAGACCAACATGCAGGCGGTCATGCGCCTGGTGCTGGAGGAGGCCGGACATGTCGTGCGCGTGGCCGATTCGGGCGAGGCGGCGTTGCCGCACCTGCTCGACCCCAACCTCGACGTGGTGGTGACCGACCTGCGCATGCCGGGCATGGGCGGCGATCAGCTGATCGAGCACCTGCGCCGCGAACGGCCGGATGTGCCGGTGATTGTGGTGACCGCCCACGGCACGATCCCGTCGGCGGTCAAGGCCGTGCACCAGGGCGCGGCCGATTACCTCACCAAGCCGTTCGAGCCGGACGAGCTGGTGATCGCCGTGCACAACGCCCTCAAGCTGCACGACATCCTGCACGAGAACCAGCAACTCAAGGCGGCCGCCAGCCAGTCGTTCGGCACGCGCCGGTTGATGGGCACGGGCGTAGCCGCGCAACGCCTGCAGGAAGAAATCCGGCGGGTGGCGCCGTACAAGACCAACGTGCTCATCAGCGGCGAGTCCGGGACCGGCAAGGAACTGGTGGCGCGTACCGTCCACGAATTATCGCCGCGTCACGATCATCCGTGGGTGGCCATCAACTGCTCGGCCATCCCGCGCGACCTGATGGAGAGCGAGCTGTTCGGCTACGTGAAGGGCGCCTTCACCGGCGCCACCCAGAATCGCCTCGGGCGGCTGGAGCAGGCCAACGGCGGAACGCTGTTTCTCGACGAGATCGCCGATCTCGACCTCGCCCTGCAGGCCAAATTGCTGCGCGTGGTGCAGGAGCGGGAATTCTCCCCGGTCGGTTCCGACCAGGTGCGCCGCGTCGATGTGCGTTTCCTGGCCGCCAGCAACCGCGATCTCAAGCAAATGGTGCGGGAGGGGAAATTCCGCGAAGACCTGCTCTACCGGCTGGACGTCTACCACATCGTCGTGCCGTCGCTGCGCGAGCGGTGCGAGGATATACCGCTGCTGGCGGAGAGTTTTCTGCACGACTTCCGCGGCGAAACCGGCAAGACGGTGCGCGGCTTTTCTCCCGCGGTGCTGGAGGTGATGGCGCGCTACGGCTGGCCGGGCAATGTGCGCGAGTTGCGCAACGCCGTCGAACGTTCGCTGTTGTCCTGCCGCGGTGAATCGATCGAGGTCGGAGATTTGCCGCAGGCGGTGCTGGAAGCCGGTACGGCGTTGCCGTCGCCGGCCGCCGACACACGACCGGTGGATCAGGATCTCGACGGCTGGCTGACCGAGGTCGAGCGGCGGGCGATTCTCGAAGCACTGGCCGCGTGCCACGGCGTGCAGGCACAGGCCGCCCGCCGACTGGGCGTGAGCGAGCGCAGTCTCTGGCACCGCATCAAGAAGCTCAACATCCAGGTGACCCGCAGCGCCGGCTGAACGGCGCGCGGCGTCAGGGCAGGGTCTCGACGCCTTCGTCTCCGCCCAGGATCAGCACGTCCGCCGGGCGCACGGCGAACAGGCCGACCGTGACCACGCCGGCGAGCTGGTTGAGTTCGCGTTCCAGCTCGACCGGGTTGAGGATGCTGAGGTTGTGCACGTCGAGAATCAGGTTACCGTTATCGGTGATGAACTTTTCGCGCAGCACCGGCTGGCCGCCGCGCGCGGTCAGCTGGCGAGCGACCAGGCTGCGGGCCATGGGGATGATTTCGATCGGCAACGGGAATTTGCCCAACACGTCGACCAGTTTGGAATCGTCGGCGATGCAGACGAACTTTGCCGAGGCCGCGGCCACGATCTTTTCGCGGGTCAGTGCGCCGCCACCGCCCTTGATGAGGTGCAGGTGACGGGTGGCCTCGTCGGCCCCGTCCACGTACAGCGGCAGGTCGCCGGTGCTGTTGAGCTCCAGTACCGGGATGCCGTGTTTTTTCAGCCGCTCGGCGGTGGCGTTGGAACTGGCCACGGCACCATCGATGCGGCCCTTGACCCGCGCCAGTGCATCTATGAAGTGGTTGGCCGTGGAGCCGGTGCCCACGCCGACCACCCAGCCGGATTCCACGTAGGCGAGGGCGGTTTCAGCAGCGGCTTTTTTCTTCTCGTCCGGGGTCATGCTCAGGGTCGGGCTCTGGTGGCAGGCCGGTAAGAATACCCATTCCGGCCGTGATAATGAAGCGTGCGATCTGCTAGATTTAGGTTAATGTGTTGATCTTGCCGCGCTTTTCCTCCGGACGGCGCGGGACCGGAGCCGCCCAAGTGCCGCAGAACTACCTGAAGAAGATCCTCAATGCCCGGGTCTACGACGTGGCCCGCGAGACCCCGCTCGAATACGCGCCGCTGCTCTCCGCCCGCCTGCACAACCACGTGTGGCTGAAGCGCGAGGACGAACAGCCGGTGTTTTCCTTCAAGTGCCGCGGCGCCTACAACCGCATGGTGCAGCTGTCGCCGGCCGAACTGCGGCGCGGCGTCATCGCCGCCTCGGCCGGCAATCATGCCCAGGGCGTGGCCCTGGCGGCGGCCCGGCTCGGCACCCGCGCCGTGATCGTCATGCCGCGCACCACGCCGCAGATCAAGGTCGATGCCGTGCGGCGGCTCGACGGACAGGTGGTGTTGCACGGCGATAATTACGACGCCGCCTACGATCATGCCCGCCGCCTCGGCCGGCAGCGCCGGCTGGTGTTCATCCATCCCTACGATGATCCTGAGGTGATCGCCGGTCAGGGCACGGTCGGGCTTGAGATCCTGAAGCAACACACCGGCCCGCTCGACGCCGTGTTCGTGCCGGTCGGCGGCGGCGGGCTCATCGCCGGCATGGCCGTGTACATGAAACAGGTTCGCCCGGAGGTGAAGATCATCGGCGTCGAGCCCGAGGATGCCGACGCCATGGATCGTTCGCTGAAAAGCGGCAAGCGCGTGCGCCTGGCGCACGTCGGCATCTTTGCCGACGGCGTGGCTGTGCGCCAGGTGGGCAAGGAAACATTTCGCCTGTGCCGGCGCTTCGTCGACGACATGGTAGTGGTCAGCAACGACGAGATCTCGGCCGCCATCAAGGACGTCTACGAAGACCGGCGTTCCATCCTGGAGCCGGCCGGGGCGCTCGCCTATGCCGGCCTCAAACGCTACGTCGAACGCCACAAGCTGCGGGATCGATCTTTTGCCGCCATCGCCTCCGGCGCCAACGTCAACTTCGACCGCCTGCGCTATATCGCCGAACGCGCCGAGATCGGCGAACGCCGCGAGGCGTTGCTGGCCGTCACCATTCCGGAGCGGCCCGGCAGTCTCAAGCGTTTTTGCCGCATCCTGGGTGGGCACAGCATCACCGAGTTCAACTACCGCTACAACGATCCCAAGGCGGCGCACATCTATGTCGGCGTGCAGGTGCGCGAGGCCGAGAAGATCAGCCACCTGCTGGCCACACTGCGGCGCAACGGTTATCCGGTGCTGGACATGACCGACAACGAGATGGCCAAACTGCACATCCGCCATCTGGTCGGCGGCCGGGCGCCGAACGCCGAGCACGAAATCCTCTACCGCTTCGAATTCCCGGAACGTCCGGGCGCATTGTTGAACTTTCTCAACCGCATGGGCGGTGCCTGGAACATCTCGCTGTTCCACTATCGCTCGCACGGCGCCGATTTCGGCCGCGTGCTGGTCGGCATGCAGGTGCCGGCGCGCGACAAGAAAAAATTCCGGGCCTTTCTGCATGGCCTGGGGTACGAGCACGTCGATGAAACCGGCAATCCAGCCTATCGTCTTTTTCTCAGCCAAGGAGGCAACTGATGTCACGTTTTCCGAAAATGTTATTTGCGGCGCTGTCGCTGCCGTTACTGCTGTCCGCCTGCGCCACCCAGCCGACCCCCAGCTCTGCGCTCAGCGAGTCCGAGGCACAGGCGGCTTTCATACGCGGCTGTACCGGCAAGGGTCCGCGCGAGGGAATGGCGATGCAAAAGCACCGTACCGCCTGCGAATGTGGCTGGCGCGTGGTGCGTCGCCACATGTCGATCGATGAAATTACCCAACTGGGTCTGAAGTCCAAGGAAACCGGCCAGCCGCCCGACAGTCCGAAGTTCCGTCGTGCCGTGGCGGAGATGGCCGAGTGCCGGCCGCAGTAAGTG
>CAKKRZ010000130.1 GCA_919902925.1 Acidiferrobacterales bacterium
CTTGGGTTACCTTCTTTTGGCCGAAACAAAAGAAGGTAACCTGCAGCGGGTCAGCCACCCGCAAGTTATGATTTCAGCGCGCCTGAAGGGCGCTCATCCTGGATTCCCGCCTGCGCGGGAATGACGACAGGGTAGTCCGCCGATGGCGGCTCAACCCTACCCTCTATCCCCCGCTTAGGGCGGCCCGCGCCGCCACCCGCACCGATTCCCAACGAGCCTCGCTGAGCCCCAGCGTCTCGTGCATGCGCTGCGGCGACCCAACCCCCAGCCCCTGGGCATAGGTCACGCCGAGTTCACGCAATTTCACCAGGATCGCCTCCGACTCGACCGATTCGGCCACCGTCGCCAGCCCCATGACATGGCCGATCTGGTTGATGGCATCGACCATGGCGTAGTCGACCGGGTCGTCGGCGATGTCGCGGATGAAGTCGCCGGCGATCTTGAGGTAATCGACCGGCAGGTTCTTGAGATAGCCGAACGAGGACAGGCCGCTGCCGAAGTCGTCGAGCGCGAATTGGCAGCCCAGGCGCTTGAGGCTGCTGATGAACTGGCGGGCGCGGGCCAGGTTGGCGATGGCTGCCGTTTCCGTCACCTCGAAGCACAGACGGCTCGGGTCGATACCGCTGCTCTGCAACTGCTGGGTCACGAAGCCCAGGAAGCTATCGTCGCCGAGCGACTGGCCGGAGAGATTGATGGCAAAGCGCGCCGGCACCGGGTCCGGGTCGCGGGCATAGTACTCGCGCAGCAGCGCCAGCGCGGTGTGAATCACCCAGCGGTCGATGGCCGGCATCATGTGGTAGCGCTCGGCGGCGGGCAGAAACACCGAGGGGCTGATGAACTCCCGACCCTGGATGCGTACCAGGATTTCGAAGAAACGCCCCGGCGCCACGCGCGCGGGGTCAACCGGTACGATCGGCTGGCAATAGAGGTCGAAGGCGCCGTTCTCCAGCCCCTGGCGCAGCCGTTGCACCCACTGCATCTCGCCCTGCCGCTGGTTCAACGCGGCGTCGTCAGGCTGGTAGACGTGGATACGGTTGCGGCCGTAGTCCTTGGCCACGTAGCAGGCGGAATCGGCCGCGGCCAGCACCTCCGTCTGGTTGCCGCTGATGCTGGTGATCGGCACCAGCCCGATGCTGGCGCCGATCTCGAAGCGCCGGTTCTGCCAGGCAAAACGGAAATCGCGCACCGCCTGACGGATGAGCTCGGCGATCTGCAGGGCCTTGTCCACCGAGCAGTTTTCGAGAATCACGCCGAATTCGTCGCCGCCCAGGCGCGCCAGCACGTCGCTGGCGCGGATTTCCTTTTGCAGGTGATGGGCCAGTTGCTTGAGCATTTCGTCGCCGGCGATGTGCCCGGACGTGTCATTCACGATCTTGAACTGATCGAGATCGATGTACAGCAGCGCGTGCTGCAGATCGGTATTGATGGCGCTCTCGATGGCCTGATGCAGACGGCTTTCGAATTCGCGCCGGTTGAGCAGGCCGGTGAGCGGGTCGTGCGACGCCAGGAAGGCCATGCGCCGGATCATGTGCTGGATCTCGGTCACGTCGCGGAACACGACCACCGCGCCGAGGGTGGTGCCGTCGCGGTCGCGGATCGGGGCCGCCGAGTCCTGGATCTCAAGCTTGCCCCCGTCCAGCTTGACCAGCAGGTGATGGCTGTCGTGACGGATCACCTGGCCGCGCTCCAGACAATAGTGCAGCGGATACTGGATCCGGCTGTCGGTGGTCTCGTCGATGATCTGGAAGACTTCGTCCAGCGGCCGGGTGCGCGCCTGGTCGCTCGTCCAGCCGGTGAACTGCTCCGCCACCGGGTTCATGTAGACCACGCGCCCCTTGGCGTCGGTCGTGATCACGCCATCGCCAATGGAGGCGAGCGTGACCTGAGCACGGACGCGTTCCAGGAACAGGGCGTCCTCGGCCCACTGTCGCTCCTGCTCGCGCGCCTGGGCCAGGGCCGCCGCCATGGCGTTGATGCCGGCCTCCAGCTGCCCGAGTTCGCCGCCGCTGCCGGTGGCGACCCGTTCTTCCAGAATTCCGTGCTTGAGGCGGTTGACGCTCTGGGTCAGCTGCAGGATTGGCCGGACCACCCCGCGCACCATGCGCAGCGCGATCAACATGGTGCCGAGAAACCCGAGCAAGGCGATGCCAAGGCCTTCGGCCAGAATCCGGTATTGCTGACGGCGGGTCGTCTCACCGCTCATGATCACCGTCACCCAGCCGATGGATACCGGTCCGGCGCGCGCCGGTTCGGCCGTACCCGGGACCTCACCCAGGGTGACCAGGCTCTGCGCGATCGGCGCGCGGAACAGGTGCAGGCCGCGGTGACTGGCATAGTCGACCCCCTGGCGGCGGAGCGGCGCACGGAAAGCCGCCTCCACGTCCTCCGGCACGATGGAAGGCGCCGCGGCGCTGTTCACGCGCGCCAGCAACTGGTTGCGCCGGTCGGTGATCAGCACCGCCGACACGTCCTGCTCGCGCAACGCCGCCGTCGACAGGCCGGTCAGGAAGGCGGCGTTACCCGAGACCACGCCATACTCGCAGGCCGGCGCCAACTGGCGGACGATGGCGCCACCGCGTTCGTTGAGCGATCGCTCAATCTCGGCCAGGCGCGTGTAGGTGAAATGCACGGACAGCAGCAGCACGATCAGCACCAGCGGAACCAGCGCCACGAACAACACGCGGTTGCGGATAGTCCAGTCACGCATGTCGCGTTTGCTCCCCTCGGACGATGGATTCTCCGGCCGCGCCCGTCACTGCCGCCACGCTCCGGGTCAGGCACACACCGGGTGGACGGCCGACACGCAGATCGGTGGCTGGAAGATCGTGGAACAGGTCGATCACGACAGTGCCCGGCGCCTCAACGGCGTGGCCAGCGTGAACCCATCCCCCGCAGGGAGCGGCGATCCCGTAGTCGGTAAACAGCGCGAGCACCTTGCACCACCCCTGGTCCGGCTCATGAAAAAAGGCCGAGCGTTATACCCGGCCTTGTTCACTGACTGTCGCGGGCACGTCCAGAATGTGCCCTGCTTTACCGTAGGCCGTCACCACCCGGCTAGCCGTCGCGTCCCCGGACCGGACCAGCCGGTCAGGCGGTCGCGGCGCTGCCGGTGGCGGTCTTGCTGGATTTCTTGCTCTTGCCGGCGGCGGACTTTTTCTTGACCTTCTTTTTTGCCGTGCCCGGCTCGTCCGCCTTGGCGGCGGCGCCCGGGGCCGAGCGCTCGATCATCTGCACCAGCGCCATGGGCGCGTTGTCACCGGGACGGGAACCGCTCTTGAGAATACGCAGGTAACCGCCTTGACGGGCCTTGAAACGCGGTCCGAGATCATCGAACAGCTTGCCGACCATCTCGCGGTCGCGCAAACGGGCGAAGGCCAGGCGACGATTGGCCAGCGTGGCGTTCTTGCCCAGGGTGATGAGCGGCTCGGCCACGCGCCGCAATTCCTTGGCCTTGGGCAGGGTGGTTTCGATCTGTTCGTGGCGCAGCAGCGCGCAGGCCAGGTTGCGGAGCAACGCCTGGCGATGGCTGCTGGTGCGATTCAGTTTTCGGCCGCTGTGACGGTGACGCATGAAAAAATCCTCAGTTCTGCCCGGTCACGATTTCGCCGGTCCTGTCCTTCAGGCTGGCCGGTGGCCAGGTTTCAAGTTTCATGCCCAGCGACAAACCATGCTGCGCCAGCACGTCCTTGATCTCGGTCAGCGACTTCTTGCCGAGGTTCGGGGTCTTGAGCAGCTCGAACTCGGTCTTCTGGATCAGGTCGCCGATGTAGAAGATGTTCTCGGCCTTGAGGCAATTGGCCGAACGCACGGTCAGCTCCAGGTCGTCGACCGGGCGCAGCAGCATCGGATCCATCTCCGGCTCGCGGCGCTCCTCGGGTTTGGACTCAGGGCTCTTGAGATCGACGAACACCGAGATCTGGTCTTGCAGGATATTGGCGGCGCGGCGCACGGCCTCGCCCGGATCGATGGCGCCGTTGGTCTCGATGTCGAGGATCAGCTTGTCGAGATCGGTGCGCTGCTCAACGCGTGCGCTCTCGACGGTGTAGGCGACGCGACGGATCGGGCTGAAGGAGGCGTCGAGCGGCATGACACCGATCGTGCGGGTGGATTCGGCCGGTCGCGCCGCGACCGGCACGTAACCGCGACCGCGACTGACCTTCAACTCCATGTCGAGGGTGGCATCCTTGGTGAGGGTGGCGATGTGATGATGGGGATCGACTACCTCAATGTCGTGTTCCAGCTGGACGTCGGCGGCGGTGACCTTGCCCGGCCCTTTGCGGGAAAGCTTGAGCGTCGTCTCCTGGCGGCTGCCGTGCATGATCAGCGCCATGGACTTGAGATTGAGCAGGATTTCGATCACATCCTCCTGCACGCCCTCGATCGCCGAGTATTCGTGCAGCACACCGTTGATCCTGACCTCGGTGACGGCGCAGCCGGGCATGGACGACAGCAGGATCCGGCGCAGGGCGTTGCCCAGCGTGTAGCCGAAGCCGCGTTCCAGGGGCTCGAGCACAATCTTGGCGTGCGTGGGTGTCAGCGCCTGGACATCCACGCGATGGGGCTTCAGGAAATCCGATGCAGAGCTCGACATGATCCGTCCTCGTCTGAAACCGGTGGATGCAACCCGGTAGTACTTCGATTACTTCGAATAGAGCGCTACGACCAGCGCCTCGTTGATCTCGGACGGCAAGTCCGTACGCTCGGGGGCGCGCTTGAACACGCCCTTCATGGCCTTGGTGTCCACTTCCAGCCAGTCCGGAATACCGCGCTGTTCGGCGGCCTCCAGCGAGGCCTTCACGCGCAGCTGCGCCTGGGCCTTGGAGCCGATCTCGATGACGTCGTTCGGGCGCACCTGGCAGGAGGCGATCGTGAGGCGCTTGCCGTTGACGTGCACGGCGCCGTGTCGCACCAGCTGGCGGGCCTCGGTGCGGGAGGTACCGAACCCCATGCGAAACACCACGTTATCGAGACGGCGTTCGAGCAGTTTCAGCAGGTCCTCGCCGGTCGAGCCCTTGTGCCGGGCCGCTTCGTCGTAGTAGCTGCGGAACTGACGTTCCAGCACGCCATAGATACGCTTCAGTTTCTGCTTCTCGCGCAACTGCTTGCCGTAATCGGAAACGCGCGTGCGGCGCTGGCCGTGCTGACCAGGCGGATACTGACGTTTCTCAACCGGGCATTTTTCGGTGAAGCACTTCTCGCCCTTGAGGAACAGCTTGCCACCCTCGCGGCGGCAAAGACGGCACTTGGATCCGGTGTAACGAGCCACAATTAACTCCAGTTCAGTCGGTCAGACACGACGGCGCTTCGGCGGACGGCAGCCGTTGTGCGGCATCGGTGTAACGTCGGTAATGTTGTTGATTTCGTAGCCGAGCGCATTGAGCGCACGCACGGCCGATTCACGACCGGGACCCGGTCCCTTCACCCGCACTTCCAGTGAACGCAGGCCATATTCCTGCGCGGCACGACCGGCCTTGTCGGCCGCCATCTGGGCCGCGAACGGCGTGCTCTTGCGCGAGCCCTTGAAGCCGGCACCGCCACAGGTCGCCCACGACAGGGTGTTCCCCTGGCGATCGGTGATGGTGATGATGGTGTTATTGAAGGACGCGTGAATATGGACGATGCCTTCGGCCACGCTCTTCTTGGCGCGCTTCTTGGCCTTGACGACCGCGGTGCTGTCGGGAGTGGCAGCAGCTGCAGTAGTAGCAGTAGTAGTTGTTTCAGTAGTCATGAGCAATCGTTAACCGGTTGATGGATGTCGGATCAGGCGCCGGCCGGCTTGCCAGTGCCACGAACCACCGACTTGCGCGGACCCTTGCGGCTGCGGGCATTGGTGCGGGTACGCTGACCGCGCACGGGCAGTCCACGGCGATGGCGCATACCGCGATAGGTGCCGAGGTCCATCAGCCGTTTGATGCTCATCGAGATCTGACGGCGCAGGTCGCCCTCGACCATGAACTTGCCGACCTCGACGCGCAGCTTGTCGACCTGGGCATCGGTCAGGTCCTTGACCTTGAGCGGCAACTCGACCCCGGCGGCGGCACAAATATCGCGCGAACGGGTGCGCCCGATCCCGTAGATCGAGGTAAGGGCGATCCAGACGTGCTTCTGGTTCGGTAGGTTGATGCCTGCAATTCGGGCCATAATCCTGTCTCCGGAGTCCTGTAGGCCGGCCGGGGAAAAGCGCGGAAGGTTACTGCCCTTCCCCGCAAAAATCAATAGCTTCCAGCCCCCGCCGGGCCTGAATTCAGCCTTGTCGCTGCTTGTGGGTGGGGTCGGAACAGATTACCCGCACCACCCGCTTGCGCCGCACAATCTTGCAGTTGCGGCACATTTTCTTTACTGATGCCCTGACTTTCATTTCACACTCTCCACTCTCAGTTTTTGCCCCGGACCAGCGGTCAACGGGGCAGCCCCATGCCCCCGCCGGTCAGATTGGCCTTGCGGAGGAGACTTTCATACTGGTGCGACATGAGCCGGGTCTGGACCTGGGCCATGAAATCCATGCACACCACCACCACGATCAACAACGAGGTGCCGCCGAAATAGAACTGCACCTTCCAGTTGATGATCAGGAATTCGGGCAACAGGCAAACGGCGGTAATGTAGATTGCCCCCCAGAAGGTCAGGCGCGTCATGACACCGTCGACGTAGGCAGCCGTCTGGTCGCCTGGGCGGATGCCGGGGATGAAGGCGCCCGACTTCTTGAGGTTGTCAGCGGTTTCCTTCGGGTTGAACACCAGCGCCGTGTAGAAGAAGCAGAAGAAGATGATGCCGGTCGCGTACAGCAACACATAGGTCGGTTCGCCCGGCGACAGCTTGGTCGCCAGGTCGCGCAGCCAGGTCATGCCCTGCGCCTCGCCAAACCAGCTGGCCACCGTGGTCGGCAGCAGGATGATCGAGGAGGCGAAGATCGGCGGAATCACGCCGGCCATGTTGATCTTGAGCGGCAGGTGACTGGTGCCGCCGGCCAGCATCTGCCGACCCTGCTGACGCTTGGCGTAGTTGACGGTGATGCGCCGCTGGGCGCGTTCCATCAGCACCACAAACCAGGTCACGGCCACGACGATGGCGAACAGGACGATGGCCTTGAGGGTGTGGAAGCTGCCGGTGGCGACCGCGCTCAGCGTGCTGCCGATGGCGGCGGGCAGGCCGGCGACGATACCGGCGAAGATGATGAGCGAGATGCCGTTGCCCAGGCCGCGCTCGGTGATCTGCTCGCCGAGCCACATGATGAACATGGTGCCGGTGACCAGGCTGATGACGGTCATGAGCTTGAAACCGATGCCCGGCGCCAACGCCGCGCCCTGGCTTTCGAAGGCGATGGCGATACCGAGCGCCTGCACGGTCGCCAGAAGGACCGTACCGTAACGCGTGTACTGGGTGATCTTGCGCCGTCCGGCCTCGCCTTCCTTCTTCAGCTGCTCCAGCGTCGGGATCACCGAACTCATGAGCTGCATGATGATCGACGCCGAGATGTACGGCATGATGCCGAGCGCGAACAGCGAGAAGCGCTCGAGTGCGCCACCCGAGAACATGTTGAACAGGCCGATGATCGAGCCTTCCTGGCCCTGGAACAATTTGGCCAGTTGCGCCGGGTTGATGCCCGGCACGGGTATGTAGGTGCCGATGCGGAAAACAATCAGCGCGCCGAGCACGAACAGCAGGCGCTGCTTGAGGTCGGAGGATTTTCCCAGACCCCCGAGGCCGCCCAGGCGTTGGCCAGGCGTGCTCATCGTATCAGGACTCGACCTTGCCGCCGGCCTGTTCGATGGCGCGGCGCGCCCCGGCGGTGGCAGTGATTCCCTTGAGGGTCAGGGCCTTGTCGACGCTGCCCGAGAGGAACACCTTGGCCTTGATCGCCTGCGCCGAGACCAGGTTGGCCTTCTTCAGGGCGGCGAGATCGATGGTGTCGCCACCGGCCTTGTGCAGGTCGCCGAGCCGCACCTGGGCGCTGGACGCCGCCTGGTGCGAGTGGAAGCCACGCTTGGGCAGCCGGCGTTGCAACGGCATCTGGCCGCCTTCGAAGCCGACCTTATGATATCCGCCGGCACGCGCGTGCTGACCCTTGTGACCCTTACCGCTGGTCTTGCCGAGCCCGGAGCCGATACCGCGACCCAACCGTTTGCGGCTGGTACGGGCACCGCGGCCCGGTTTGAGAGTATTCAGACGCACGTCAGATTTCCTCGCACTTCAGCATGTAGTTCACCTTGTTGATCATGCCGCGCATGGACGGGGTATCCTCGACCTCGACGGTGTGGCGCAGCCGGCGCAATCCCAGACCGCGCACCGTGGCCATGTGATCCTTGCCGGTGCCGAAGGGACTCTTGAGCAGAGTCAGGCGCAGCTTCTTGGCAGATTTTCCGCTCATTTCGCCCTCTTCGGCCCGATAATCTCTTCGACCGTCTTGCCACGCTTGCGGGCCACGCGCTCGGGACTCTGGATCGCCAGCAGGCCCTTCAGGGTGGCACGCACCACGTTGATCGGGTTGCGCGATCCGACACACTTGGCGAGCACGTCATGCACACCGGCCACCTCAAAGACGGCACGCATGGCGCCGCCGGCGATGATGCCGGTACCAACCGAGGCCGGCTTCATGACCACGCGCGAGGCGCCGTGATGGGCGATGATGGCGTGGTGCAGGGTGACGCCCTTGAGCGGGACCTGCACCATGTTGCGCCGGGCGTTGTCCATGGCCTTCTGCACGGCCACCGGAACTTCGCGCGCCTTGCCGCTGCCGATGCCGACTTGGCCGGCGCCGTCGCCGACCACGGTCAACGCCGAAAACCCGAACAACCGCCCGCCCTTGACCGTCTTGGCCACGCGCCGGATGTTGATGAGCTTTTCGATGAAGCTGTCGGTATGGACTTCGGTTTCGCCGTATTTCTTCATGTCAGGTTCCTGATCGTGGCTCAGAACTGCAGGCCGCCCTCACGGGCAGCGTCGGCCAGCGCCTTCACGCGGCCATGATACTGATAGCCGGCGCGGTCGAAGGCCACCGTGGTGATGCCGGCGCTCTTGGCCTTCTCGGCGATCCGCTGGCCCACCAGCTTGGCCGCCTCGGCATTGCCGCCGTTCTTGAGCTGGGCACGCACTTCCTTCTCCAGCGTGGAAGCAGAGGCCAGCACCTTGGCGCCGTTTTTGTCGATGATCTGCGCGTAGATATGGCGGGGCGTGCGGTGAATCGTCAACCGCTCGACGCCCAACCCCTGGATTCGCCGGCGGATACGGCCAGCACGACGCAGACGCTTGTTTTCGTTGCTCATCATGGCTTACTTCTTCTTGGCTTCCTTCAGCACAATTCGTTCATCGCTGTAACGTACACCCTTGCCCTTATACGGGTCCGGGGAACGGTAAGCGCGCAGATCGGCTGCGACCTGGCCGACCTGTTGCTTGTCGGCCCCCTTGACCACCAGATTGGTCTGGTCCGGCGCCTCGATGGTGATACCGGCCGGGATGTCAAACACGATCGGGTGCGAATAACCGAGCGTGAGATTGAGCTTTTTACCCTGCACCGCGGCGCGAAAACCGACGCCGATGATGGACAGTTTTTTCTCGAATCCCTTGGTCACACCATTCACCATGTTGTAGACCAGTGCCCGGGTCGTGCCGGACAACGCCCGCGACAGCTTGGTATCATTGCAGCGCTCGAAAGTGAGCTGGCCATCGGCGTGCGCCACCTTCACGAGCGGGTGCAGCTGCTGCTCAAGCGCGCCCTTCGGGCCCTTGATGTGCAGGTGGTTGTCCTGGAGCTTGACCTCAACTCCCTTGGGCACGACCACCGGCTGTTTGGCGATTCTGGACATGGCGTAATCAGTCAGTTGCGAACGTTGATCGGGTCAGTTGACCGTACACAGGACTTCGCCGCCCAGGCCCTGACGACGTGCCTCACGGTCGGTCATCACGCCCTTGGAGGTGGAGACGATCGCCACCCCAAGGCCGGCGGACACGCGCGGCAGCTTGTAGCGGCCGCGGTAGATGCGCAGCCCCGGCTTGCTGGTGCGGTCGATGGCGGAGATGACCGGCTGCCCCTCGAAATACTTTAATGTGATCTCGATCATCGGATGGTCGCCATCGCTGGTCTCCACCACGTTGTCGATATAGCCCTCTTCCTTGAGCACACGGGCAATGGCCCGCTTCACGCTGGAATTCGGGACGCGCACGCTCACCTTCTCCACCTGCAGGGCATTGCGGATGCGGGTCAACATGTCGGCTATCGGATCGGTCATCATAAAATTCAGTTCCAGATTTCAGGTTTCAAGCGGCCAGTAGAACCTCGTCACTGGCGGCTGGTTTACCAGCTCGCCTTCAACACGCCGGGGACAACCCCTTTCATGATCAGCTCGCGCAGCTTCATGCGCGACAGGCCGAACTTGCGGTAGAAACCGCGCGAACGACCAGTGAGACCGCAGCGGTTACGCTCGCGGCTGCGGCTGGAATCGCGCGGCAGCTTCTGCAACGCCACCATGGCCTCGTGCCGCCCCTCATCGGAGGTCTTGAGGCTGCGCACCTTGGCGCGCAATTCGTCGCGCCGGACGCGATACTTGGTCGCCAGCGCGCGGCGTTTGATATCGCGATTGATCATGTTGGTCTTGGCCATGACGTCAGCTCCGGATCGGGAAGTGAAAGGCGGCGAGCAGCGCCCGTGCCTCAGCGTTGTTTTTGGCGGTCGTGCAGATGGTGATATCCATGCCGCGCAGCGCGTCGACCTTGTCGAAGTCAATTTCCGGGAAAATGATCTGCTCCTTGATGCCGAGCGAATAGTTGCCACGGCCGTCGAACGAGCGCGACGGCAGGCCGCGGAAGTCGCGGATGCGCGGGATGGCGACGTTGATCAGCCGATCCAGGAACTCGTACATGCGCGCGCCGCGCAGAGTCACCTTGCAGCCGACCGGCCAGTTCTCGCGCACCTTGAAATTGGCGATGGACTTGCGGGCACGCCGGATCTGCGGAAGCTGGCCGGTGATCTGCTTGAGATCGCCGGCGGCGTTGTCCATGATCTTCTTGTCGGTCATGGCCTCACCCACGCCCATGTTGACCACAATCTTGGTCAGGCGCGGGATCTGCATCACGTTTCCATACCCGAACTTCGCCTGAAGCTCGGGCATGACCGTCTTGCGATAAAATTCCTGTAAGCGTGCCATGCGTCAGTCCTGCTATTTCAGGTCGGCAACTTCGCCGCTCTTGCGGAAGAACCGCACCTTGCGGCCGTCTTCCAGTGTCTTGTAGCCAATGCGCTCGCCCTTGCCGGTTGTCGGGTTGACGAGCATCACGTTGGAGATGTGAATCGGCGACTCCTTGTCGACGATGCCGCCGGTCACTCCGCGTTGCGGGTTCGGGCGCGTGTGGCGCTTGACCACGTTCACGTTCTCGACCAGCAGACGGTCATTTTCCAGCACGCGCACGACCGCACCCTGCTTGCCCTTATCACGGCCCGCCGTCACCACCACTTTGTCGCCCTTGTGAATCTTGGACATAAGCTATTTTTCCTTACAGCACTTCCGGCGCCAGTGACATGATCTTGGCGAAGTTCGCACCGCGCAACTCACGGGTCACTGGCCCGAAGATGCGCGTACCGATCGGCTCACGCTTGGTATCCAGCAGCACCGCCGCATTGGCGTCGAAACGGATCACCTGTCCGTCGATACGACGCACACCCTTCTTGGTGCGCACGATCACGGCATCACAGACGTCGCCCTTCTTCACCTTGCCGCGCGGAATCGCTTCCTTCACGGATACCTTAATGACGTCACCAATGCCGGCATAGCGGCGCTTTGACCCGCCCAATACCTTGATGCACTGCACCCTCTTGGCGCCACTGTTGTCCGCCACGGTAAGCACGCTGCGCATCTGGATCATGTTCGTTTCTCCGGACTACCTATCTGCTCGCGAAAACCAGTGAGTATACCACCGGGGCTCAGACCCCGCGGGCACGCTCCAACACCTTGACCAGGCGCCAGGCCTTGCTCTTGGAAATCGGCCGGCACTCCTCGATCTGCACGATATCGCCCTCCTGACACTCACGCTTCTCGTCGTGGGCGTGCAGCTTGGTACGGCGGGTAATGTACTTGCCGTACAGCGCGTGCTGGATGCGGCGCTCGATCATCACCGTGATGGTCTTCTGCATCTTGTTGCTGACCACGCGGCCGCTCAGCAGGCGCGCACTCTTGGTCTTTGTTTCCTCGCTCATCACGACTTACCCTTCTGTTCGTTCATGACGGTCTTGATCCGCGCGATATCGCGACGGGCCGCACTGACGCGCGCGTTGTTGGCGAGCTGGCCGGTGGCCTTCTGCATGCGCAGGTTGAACATCTCCTTGCGCAGGGCCTCGAGTTCCTCGCGGCGTTTGCCTTCGTCCATGGTACGGATATCTTTCGCGTTCATCGGCGGCGTCCCATTACATTCTGGTCACAAAAGTGGTCCGCAGCGGCAGTTTGGCCGACGCCAACCGGAAGGCCTCGCGGGCCTCGGATTCGGCAATACCTTCCATTTCGTACAACACGCAGCCGGGTTTAATCTCGGCCACCCAATACTCGACGCTGCCCTTGCCGCTGCCCATGCGCACTTCCAGCGGTTTCTTGGATACCGGCTTGTCCGGGAAGATACGGATCCACACACGCCCACCGCGCTTGATGAAGTGGGTCAGGGCGCGACGTGCCGCCTCGATCTGACGCGAAGTCAGACGCCCACGCGTGGTCGCCTTCAGGCCGTACTGGCCGAAGCTGACCTTGTTTCCGCGCAGGGCCATGCCGCGATTGCGGCCCTTCATGGCCTTGCGGTATTTCGTGCGCTTGGGTTGCATCATGACTCGTTCTGCTCCTGTCTATCCGCTCAGGCCGTCGCCGCCTTGGCGGCTTCGCTGTCTACGGCCTTCGGCAGGTTCTGATCGAAGATCTCGCCCTTGAAGATCCAGACCTTGACGCCGATCGTGCCGTAGGTCGTATGGGCCTCAGAAAATCCATAATCGATATCGGCGCGCAGGGTGTGCAACGGCACGCGGCCTTCACGGTACCACTCGGTACGGGCGATTTCCGCGCCGTTCAGGCGGCCCGCCACCATGATCTTGATGCCCAGCGCGCGCAGGCGCATGGTGTTCTGCACGGCGCGCTTCATGGCGCGGCGGAACATGATGCGCTTTTCGAGCTGCTGGGCGATGTTCTCGGCCACCAGTTGTGCATCCAGCTCCGGCTGGCGAACCTCTTCGACCGACAGCTGCACCGGCTGGCCGGCGAGCTTGGTCAATTCCTGGCGCAACCGCTCAATGTCCTCACCCTTCTTGCCGATCACGATGCCGGGGCGGGCGGTGTGCACGGTCACGCTGATCTTCTGGGTCGGCCGCTCGATGATGATATGGCTGACGGCGGCGCCCTTGAGCTTTTCCTTGATGTAATCGCGCAGGCGCATGTCGGCCAGCAGATGGCGCGCATACTGTCGGCCGCCGGAATACCACTTGGCGCTCCAGTCGCGGATGACGCCGAGGCGGAATCCGATTGGATGGACTTTCTGGCCCATTAGCTCTTCCCCTTGCTCTTGGCCGCCACACGGGCGGATTGCTTCTTCTGATCGCTGACCGTCACGCGGAAGTGACTGGTACGCTTGATGATGCGCGCGCCACGCCCCTTGGCACGTGGCATCATCCGTTTGATCTGCGGGCCGTTGTCGACCTCGACCGACAGTATGCGCAGCTCATCGACATCGGCGCCCTCGTTGTTCTCGGCATTGGCGATGGCCGATTCGAGAACCTTCTTGAGCGGGCGGGCGGCCTTCTTGTCGCTGAACTCAAGCAACTCCAACGCACGCGCCACGGTCAGGCCGCGAATCTGGTCGGCCACCAGCCGACCCTTCTGCGGCGAAATCCGGATGAACTTGAGAATGGCAGTCGCTTGCATGATCAGGTGGTCCCTTCCGCGGCTGCCTTCTTCACACCCGTGTGCCCCTTGAAGGTACGGGTGGCGGCGAATTCACCCAGCTTGTGTCCGACCATGTTTTCGGTCACCAGGATGGGCACGTGCTGACGGCCGTTGTGGACGGCAATGGTCAGGCCGACAAAATCCGGCAGCACCACCGAGCGGCGCGACCAGGTCTTGATCGGCTTCTTGGAATTTTCATTGCGCGCCTTCTCGACCTTGCCAAGCAGGTGGGCGTCAACGAACGGGCCTTTGCGAATCGAACGTGGCACGGTTCAGTTCCTCATTACTTGCGCTTGCGTCGCTGCACGATCAGGTGATCGGTGCGCTTGTTGTGACGCGTCTTGTAGCCCTTGGTCGGCGTTCCCCACGGACTGACCGGGTGTTTGCCGCCCTTGCTGCGGCCTTCGCCACCGCCGTGCGGGTGATCCACCGGGTTCATACACATGCCGCGCACCGTCGGGCGGATACCGCGCCAACGCTTGGCGCCGGCCTTGCCGTACTTGCGCAGGCTGTTCTCGCTGTTGCCGACCTCGCCGATGACGGCGCGGCACTCCACGTGCACCATGCGCACTTCACCGCTCTTCAGGCGCAGTTGCGCATAGTCACCGTCGCGCGCCACCAGTTCTGCGGCCGCGCCGGCGGCGCGTGCCATCTGCGCACCGGCACCGGGCTTGAGTTCGATGCAGTGAATCGTCGTACCGACCGGGATGTTGCGCAGCGGCAGACAGTTGCCCGTCTTGATCGGCGATTCCGGTCCGGAGATCACGGTATCGCCGGCGTGCAGATCCTTGGGTGAGATCATGTAGCGGCGCTCGCCGTCGGCGTACAGCACCAGCGCAATGTGCGCGCTGCGGTTCGGATCGTGTTCCAGGCGCTCGACGCGGCCGCTGATGCCGTCCTTGTCGCGCCGGAAATCGATGATCCGGTAGTGATGCTTGTGACCGCCGCCCTGGTGACGCATGGTGATGCGACCGGCGTTATTGCGGCCACTGCCGCGCTTCATCGGCTCGACCAGCGCCGAATGCGGCTGACCCTTGTGCAGATCGGGATGGACCACCTTGACGACGCTACGGCGTCCGGGTGATGTTGGTTTGACCTTGACGAGCATGATGGCTGATCCGTTCGTTACTTGGCGCCGAGGAAGTCGATGTCCTGACCCGGCTTGAGGGTCACGTACGCCTTCTTCCAGTCTTGCTGCCGGCCGGTGCGCTTGCGTTTGCCCAGGACATTGGCCACCGCTACGCGCTCGACCTGCACGTTAAACATCTTTTCCACCGCCGCCCTGATCTCGGGTTTGGTGGCGGTCGGCAGGACTTCAAAAACCATCTGCCGAAACTTGTCGGCCGCGCGCGTGCTCTTTTCCGAGACGTGCGGCCCGCGGATGATCTGATAGAGGCGGTCCGTGTTCATGCCAGCATCTCCTCGAAGCGCTTGGCCACGGCCGGCGTGAAGATGACCTTCTCGTGACGAATCAGGTTGACCGGGTTGGCGGCGCTGACCGTGCACACCTCGACGTTCGGCAGGTTGCGGGCGGCAAGCTGCAGATTGCGGTCGACGACATCGGACACGATCAGCACGTCGTGAGCACCGAGCTTGCCGAGCTTGCTGATGAGCGCCTGGGTCTTGGGTTCGGTCATGGCAAAATCGCTGACCGCCAGCAGGCGATCCTGACGCGCCAGCTCGGACAGGATCGAGCGCAGGGCCGCGCGGTGCATCTTGCGATTGACCTTCTGCGTGAAGTTTTCGTTCGTGTCGGACGGAAACACCTTGCCGCCACCGCGCCACAGCGGGCTGCGAATGGTGCCGGCGCGCGCCTGGCCGGTGCCCTTCTGGGCATACGGCTTGCGGCCACCGCCGCGCACTTCGCTGCGGGTCTTCTGCTTGCGCGTACCCTGCCGACCGTTCGCCTGGTAGGCGACCACGGCTTGGTGCACGAGCGCTTCGTTGAAACGCACGCCGAACACGGCGTCGGACAGCTCCAGGGCTGTTCCGGCTTTTCCGCTATCGTTGACGACGTTGATCTTCATGACATCGATTCCTGAATCCGTTACTTCTTGATCACGGCCGGTTTGGCTTTGGTCTTGCCCTTGACGCTTGGACGGATGATCACGTCCTGACCCTTCGGTCCCGGCACGGCGCCCTTCACCAGCAGCAGGTTGCGCTCCAGATCCACGCTCACCACTTCCAGGTTGATGCCCGAGGCGGTGCGATGACCCATGTGCCCGGCCATGCGCTTGCCGGGGAATACACGACCCGGCGTCTGGCGCTGACCGATCGATCCCGGGGCGCGGTGTGACAGCGAGTTACCGTGGCTGGCCCGGCCGCCGCGAAAATGGTGACGCTTCATGACGCCAGCGAAACCCTTACCAATTGAAGTGCCCTGCACATCGACATACTGACCGGCCTGGAACAGGTCGACCTTTATTTCAGCGCCAGGCTTGAGATCCGCGCCCTCACCAGAGGCGAGGCGGAATTCCCACAACCCGCGGCCCGGCGCGACGCCGGCCTTGGCGTAGTGGCCAGCGAGAGGCTTGCCGACACGGCTGGCACGGCGTTCGCCGAGCGTGACCTGCACGGCCATATAGCCATCGTTGTCGGTATTCTTGACCTGGGTGACGCGGTTGGCGGTCACCTCCAGCACGGTCACCGGCGTGGCGTTGCCGTCCGCGCCAAACACGCGGGTCATGCCGATCTTTCTGCCTACCAGTCCCAGTGCCATGGCATCAGCTCAGTTTGATTTCCACATCGACGCCGGCGGCGAGGTCGAGACGCATGAGCGCGTCCACGGTCTTGTCGGTCGGCTCAATGATGTCCATGATGCGCTTGTGCGTGCGAATCTCGAACTGGTCGCGCGCCTTCTTGTCGGCGTGCGGCGAGCTCTGCAGCGTGTAGCGCTCGATCTTGGTCGGCAGCGGAATCGGACCGTGCACCAGCGCACCAGTGCGCTTGGCGGTCTCGACAATTTCCGCGGCCGATCGGTCGATCAGACGATGATCGAACGCTTTCAGCCGGATACGGATTCTCTGATTAGCCATTGATTCCTGCTCGTTTCGC
>CAKKRZ010000131.1:0-4237 GCA_919902925.1 Acidiferrobacterales bacterium
GTCCGCCGCTTTCTCGGCATGGACGTCCTGATCGTCTCCGAAATCGAGCACCCCGACGTAGCCTGGACCGCCCGGCGGCACCACCTGCCCGGCGCCGCCGCTCACTGAATCCGTAACCGCGCCATCCCTGGCGCACGGCCCTCGCCTCGATCCCATCGGCGACCGCCTGCGTTTTCCTTTGACGGCCGCCGTGGCCTGCGGCATCATACGCGCGCCCCGCCCCCCGGACGGGCGCGCAGCGCATCACCCAGAGGTCAGGCATTTGGCAAAAGAAGAGCATATTGAAATGGAAGGGGTCATCACCGAGACCCTGCCCAACAGCACGTTCCGCGTAAAACTCGACAACGGGCACATCATCATGTGCCACATCTCCGGCAAGATGCGCAAGAACTACATCCGCATCCTCACCGGCGACCGCGTCAAGGTCGAGCTCACCCCCTACGATCTCACCAAGGGCCGCATCACCTTCCGCGCCCGGTAGTTCAGTAAATTCCTTCCCCCGCAGAACGAAAAAACTCCGGCCGAAAACCTGGCCGGGGTTGATACTGCCGTCCGTGAAAAATCTCTAGAAGATTGCCGTCAACTGAATGCCGTAACGGTCCTTGATGCCATCGAGATTGGCATTCGGCCCAGCACCAGTTGCGAAGTTCTTTGCATTGATGTCTCGCGTAGCGTAGTTAAATGCCACACGGGTCTTTTTGTTGATGTGGTACTGGGCACCTACCGTCCAGGTCTTCCAGTCCAACTGATACAAGCTGTCGTCCAGACGAGAGTAGTAGTCGTAGCGCAGGTCCAGTTGCCAGCTGGTGTTGGGGATGTAGTACCCGCCATCCACATACCAACCCTTGCCCTTGGCCTTGAGTCCGCTATCGCTGGAATCCGGATTGCCGCCAGTGATTAATGCCCAGGAAGGCTTGTCAGGGCCATTCCAGATCATACCCTTACCGGTCATGTGCTCAGTGGTAAAGCGCCAGGGTTTCTTCAGATACTTCATGCCAATACCGGAACGGTCACGGTCATAGGTCTCGAACGCGCCACTAGCATCACCATCGAAATTACGCTTGCCAGACTGAGACCAGGCAAAGAGCTTGAGACCCTCGCGAAACGGACCTTCTCCACCAAAGACCTTTTCGGCCGACACGTACAGATATAGATCGTGATGGGCATCTACGTCCGAGAAATTCAGGCCATTGCCATTGCCAATCATTGCCGCATAGCTGGCATCCCATTCGCCTACCATGGTACTGCCGAACACCTGCACACCCACGTCACGGAAGGCGCCGACCGGTCGGTCAAACCCATTCAGGTTACACGATGTGGTCGTGGTGGGATTGCAATCGGCAATATTCGAGGTATAGGAGCGGTTAGGAAAGCGTTCCAGCAGAAGCTGATTGGTAACCTCTGTAAAATTGATGTAGTCAAAAACCTGGATAGCCTGCAAACCTTCTTCGGCGCCCGGGTACTTGAACAGGCCGACACGTACTCGCGCCAATGGTGCATGATTCAGCGTGATGCTGGCGTCGGTAGCTTTGACGACGCTGCTGTTCGTGCTGGTGCTCGTGCTGCTGTAGTAATTTGCTGCGTTATTGCCCGCCTCGATCAGGAGAAAGTAATTGACCTTGTCGTCGAGCGGCATGGCGATGCCGCGCACACCGATACGTGCACGGCTGACGTTGAATGCCGCCTGTGATGTGAGGTTCGGGCCAATCAACTTGGGCGGCACAAGACCTTGGTTGGAAACCCTTGGGGTGCTGTTGTCAGCCTGGTAGTCGGCTTGAATAAAGCCCCAGACATTCACCGGCTTGGCCGCGCCTTCCGGCTCGGTGCCCTGCAACATCAGCCAGTTGGCGGCCTGGGCGGTGTTGGCCACAACGGTCATGGCACCGGCGCAGGCCATGGCCAACGCCGTACGTTTGATGATTTTCATGTCGACTCCTGGTAGTGAAAGGTTATTGATTTTGAAATCCGGCATTCAATTTCAGGGCTGAACGAGCGTATAGCCCTGAGCCGAGAGATCGAGGATGCGTACGACCCCGCGGTCCACCTGTACTGCCTGCGGGTTGATCGCAGGCGGGTACCCCAAAGCCTTGGTCATCCCCTTGATGGTTATCTGACAAGCAGAAAACTGCACGCCGCGGCCGACCAAACCCCCGATGCGGTCCTTGTTGGCGTTGTTCTTGAACAACAGTTGCAGGCCCGGACCGAAGGCCACGATCTCAATCTTCACCTTGTCGACACCGTAGAATTCCTGAAGGTTGTTGGCGACGTTCAGAACCAGAGTTTGCTTCTCGGGGCTACCGTCGCTGATCTGCAGGACCACCTTGTGCTCCCTGTCGGCGGCGTTCAGGGGATTGCTGAGTGAAAAAGTCGCCACCAACAGCACTGTGGCAAGAACAGACATTGCTCGTTTGGACATAGAAACTCCTCTATCAATACCGGCTAAGTTGTTGTTCCATCATGACTGCTGAGCGAAAAAAATAATTTCGCACAACAGCCGGCGCGAGCTGGGTTTGCCCCCGGCACGCGGTGATGGCCGCTTATTGTCCGCAACATGACAACACTGCTATAAGTACAGACGCACCGGAGGTCCGAATCGATCCCTGTCGATCGAGCGGAACCCCAGGGAGAATCCGGGCACGGCGATGGATCGTCCAGAAAAACAGCCAGGCCGACAGTGGATCGGCCGGCGGACCACTGGAGGAGTCCATGACCGCGCTTGACGTACCCTTCCCGGGGAAACACCTCGGACAGCATTACCATGAACGCCGCCGGCGCCTGCACGGCATTGCCTATATGTGGTGTCGCAACCACCCGCAGGCCGACGACCTCGTGCAGGAAGCGTTTGCCAAGGCGCTCAAGAATATCGGCCAGCTGCGCGAACCCAAGGCCATCGACGCCTGGCTCTACCACATTCTTTACCACTGCTGGCTGGACGTGCACCGCCGCGAGCGGCGCACGGAGGACATCGATGCCGTCAATGAGGCCGGCGAACTCGTCTCCGAATCGCGCCCCGAGGACGGCGAAATCCCGGCCCGGGTCAGGGCTGCCGTCTGCCGGTTGCCGGACGGCCAACGCGAGGTGCTGACGCTGGTCGATCTTGAGGGCTTTTCCTATGGCGAAGTCTCGACCATACTGAATATCCCGGTCGGCACGGTCACCAGCCGGATCAGCCGCGCGCGTGAGACATTGCGCGTGGAACTGGCCGAACTGGTCGCCGACGGGTTCGGACACGCGAACGTTATTCAAATGCGGAGTGCAGGTTGATGAGCACCGATGACCAGGACCGAATTTCGGAAACGCTCAATGCCTATCTCGACGGCGAGCTGGATCCGGCACAATCGGCCCGGCTTGAACTGCGGCTGCGGGGCGACCTGGCGTTGCGCCGTCACCTGCTGGAACTGCGACGAGTGCGGGAACTGGTCAGCACGTCCCTTCCGGATGAGATCCCCGCGGCGATCCGCCGTCAGGGCCTGTCGCGCGGCGCGCGGCTGGCCTTACAGGCCATCGCCGCCGGCGTACTGCTGGTCGTGGGCGTCGTTATGGGCCTCAACTGGCACCCGGCGGCCAACGATGACCTGCTCGCGCTTCTGCCCAAAGACGCCCAGACGATCCGGCCGTCCCACCTGGACCTGCGGACACCCGCCAACGAGGTCCGCGCCATTTTTCACGTCACCAGCGACGACCCGGAAAAAGTCCGTTCGACGCTGAAGCACGTGGAAAAACTGGTGCGCGCCTATTCAGGCACCCAAAAGCGCCTGCACGTGGAGCTGGTGGCCAATGCCGAGGGACTCAATCTGCTGCGTGTCGGCAAATCCCCGGCTGCCGAGCAGGTGGCCTATATCCAGAAACAATATGGCAACGTGAAGTTTCTGGCCTGCGGCAAGACCATCGAGCGTGTACAGGCGGAGAAAGGGGTGCGGGTCAAACTGCTTCCGAACGTTGAAGTGGCCAGTTCAGCGCTCGACCAGATCATCCTGCGGCTCAGGCAGGGTTGGACCTACATCCGCGTATAAGAATCACCGCTCCCGAAACAACTCACGCCCGACGGGGGAGCGTGAGCGACAATACCAGACTGGCTGAATTTCGGTTCAGGCGACCGGTTCCTTAACGTCAGTGAAGTCGAAGGTCAGACCGTCATCGTTGGCGGACACCTTGACGTAGCCGCCGTCACTGAGTTGACCAAACAGCAGTTCGTCGGCCAGCGGCTTCTTGACCTTCTCCTGGATCAGCCTGCTCA
>CAKKRZ010000131.1:4337-15406 GCA_919902925.1 Acidiferrobacterales bacterium
AACAGCAGTTCGTCGGCCAGCGGCTTCTTGACCTTCTCCTGGATCAGCCTGCTCATCGGCCGTGCGCCCATGGCCGGGTCATAGCCGTGTTTCGCCAGCCAGGTGCGGGCCGCTGCATCCAGCTCGATGGTGACGTGCTTATCCGCCAGCTGTGTTTCCAGTTCGAGAATGAACTTGTCGACCACGTGGCCGATGGTCGCCACGCTCAGCGGCTTGAACTGGATGATGGCGTCCAGGCGGTTGCGGAACTCGGGGCTGAACAGCTTCTTGATGTCCTCCATCGCATCCGTCGCGTGATCCTGCGTCGTAAACCCCATGCTGGCACGGGCGAAACGCTCAGCGCCGGCGTTGGTGGTCATGACAATAATGACGTTGCGGAAATCGGCCTTGCGTCCGTTGTTGTCGGTCAGCGTGCCGTGGTCCATCACCTGCAACAGCAGGTTGAACACGTCCGGGTGCGCCTTCTCGATCTCATCCATCAGCAGCACGGCGTGCGGATGTTTGGTGATGGCCTCGGTTAACAGCCCGCCCTGGTCGAAACCGACATAACCCGGCGGCGCGCCGATCAGGCGCGAGACCGTGTGCCGTTCCATGTACTCGGACATGTCGAAGCGGATCAGCTCCATCCCCAGCACGCGCGACAGCTGGCGCGTGACCTCGGTCTTGCCGACGCCGGTCGGTCCGGCGAACAGGTAGGAACCGATCGGCTTCTCCGGGTGACTGAGACCGGAACGGGCCAGCTTGATGGACGTAGCGAGCGCGGCGATGGCCTCGTCCTGGCCGAACACCACCAGCTTGAGATTGCGGTCGAGGTGACGCAACGTTTCACGATCGGACAGTGACACGCTCTTGGGCGGGATACGGGCGATCTTGGCCACGATCTCCTCGATGTCGTGCACACCGATGGTCTTCTTGCGGCGGCTCGGCGGCAGCAGCTGCTGCGAGGCGCCGGCCTCATCGATTACGTCGATGGCCTTGTCGGGCAAGTGCCGGTCGTTGATGTAGCGGACCGACAGCTCCACCGCCGCGCGCAGCGCCTGCAGGGTGTAGCGTACGCCGTGGTGCTCTTCGAAACGGTTCTTCAGGCCGCGCAGGATATCGCAGGTCTCATCGATGGTCGGTTCGACCACGTCGATTTTCTGGAAACGACGCGACAGCGCCCGGTCCTTTTCGAAGATGTTGCGGTATTCCTGATAGGTGGTCGAGCCGATGCATTTCAGATCACCGGAAGACAACGCCGGCTTGAGCAGGTTCGAGGCGTCCATGGACCCGCCCGAAGCCGCACCGGCGCCGATGATGGTGTGAATTTCGTCAATGAACAGCACGGCGTGCGTCTGCTTGCGCAGCTGCGCCAGCACCGCCTTGAGGCGCTTCTCGAAATCGCCGCGATACTTGGTGCCGGCCAGCAGCGCGCCCATGTCGAGGGCGTACACCACCGCGTCGGTGAGCACGTCCGGCACTTCGCCGTCGACGATCTTCTTGGCCAGCCCTTCGGCGATGGCGGTCTTGCCGACGCCGGCCTCGCCGACGAACAGCGGATTGTTCTTGCGGCGGCGGCACAGCACCTGCACCGTGCGTTCAACTTCCTTGGCGCGGCCGATCAGCGGATCGATCTTGCCCAGGCGGGCCTGCTCGTTCAGGTTCACGCAGAACACGTCGAGCGAGCTGCGCTCGGCCGGCGCCGCGCTCTCTTCGCCCTCTTCCGAGGGCGCCAGGTCGCCCTGGGCGTCGCCCGGCACCTTGGAGATGCCGTGCGAAAGGAAATTCACCACGTCGAAACGG
Organism: Acidiferrobacterales bacterium; assembly: GCA_919902925.1. Taxonomy (GTDB): domain Bacteria; phylum Pseudomonadota; class Gammaproteobacteria; order Acidiferrobacterales; family Sulfurifustaceae; genus CAKKRZ01. Next base: position 6,120 of record CAKKRZ010000131.1, read on the forward strand.
CTGATGTTCTGCTTGTGCAGGAAATATACGGCGTGCGACTCCTTCTCGCCGAAGATCGCCACCATCACGTTGGCGCCGGTGACCTCTTTCTTTCCCACGCCCTGCACGTGCAGGACCGCGCGCTGAATGACGCGCTGGAAACCGATGGTCGGCTGGGTGTCAACCTTGCTGCCGGCCGGCAGGCGCGGCACGTTTTCCCCCAGGAAGCCATGGAGTTGCCGACGCAACTCGTCGATGTTGCCGCCACAGGCCCGCAACACCTTGATGGCGGCGGCATTGTCCAACAGCGCCATCAGCAGATGCTCCACGGTAATGAATTCGTGGCGCTTTTCGCGCGCCTGCTGGAAGGCACTGTTCAGTGAAAATTCAAGTTCCTGGGACAGCATGGTCTAGTCTCCGGCAACCCTTCAGACATCAAGACATACAAGATTCATTCCGGTTCCAGGGTGCACTGCAACGGATGCAGCCTTTCCTTGGCAAACCCCAGCACCTGCCGGACCTTGGTCTCGGCCACTTCCCGGGTAAATACCCCGCAAACTCCCACCCCCTTCTGGTGCACGTGCAACATGATCTGGGTGGCCTCCTCGCGGTTCTTGTGGAAAACCCGCTCGATCAGCACGACCACGAACTCCATCGGCGTGTAGTCGTCATTCAGGAGCAGCACTTTATAAAGCCTGGGCCGTTGAACCTTGGGTTCGGCCTCCTGAACGACCGGACCCTCAAGCTGCTGGGACTGTTTGTCAGTCATGCGACATCAAGAATAGACGATAAGATATGGAATTCCTGCCGGTTTCTGGCGAACGCCGGGGCAGTTCCGACCGGCGCAGAATCATTGTCGGGGGCGATCCGCAACAATTCAACCCCGTCGGTGGCTGGCATGGTTCTTGGTCACCTCCACCGACCGCACAGAGAACGCGGGAATGGGTTGACTCGCCGCCATTTCGCGTCATCATCACACGGCTTGATCGATGTCACCTGAAGGACGCTGGCGGCGCCCGCCGCCGGCAATGCAAAGACGGGAAACCGTCACAGCAAGGGGGACGTAGCATGATGACCGTAGGCACCGTGAAGTGGTTCAACGCCAGCAAGGGATATGGCTTTATCCGACCCAACAGCGGGGGTGACGACGTCTTCGCCCACTATTCCTCCATTGAAATGGAGGGGTACAAGGCCCTGAAAGAGGGTCAAACCGTGGAGTTTGAGATCCTCCATGGGCCGAAAGGACCGCAGGCCGGGCATATCCGGAGCATGGCCTGATAAAGCCCTGATCAAGAAAGGCGTTATCCGATACGATTTCCCGACCCGGCCCTGTGCCGGGTTTTGTTTGTGCTGTTGAAGCCGTCCCGGTCAGCGCCGGCGGGCCTTGGCAACCTTCTTTTTTGCCTTGGCGCGCGGTTTTGTCCCGGGCCGGGCCGACTTCCGGCGAACAGCCTTCTTCCCGACTGCCTTGCCGACTCGGGTGGCCGACGGGCGGCCGGTCATGTGACGAATCAGGGCATCCCCGAAGGCCGAACAACTGACCTTCTTCGCCCCCTTCATCTGCCGTGCGAAATCGTAGGTTACGGTCCTGGCCTGGATGGCGCCGTTCATACCCTTGATGATGAGGTCAGCCGCTTCAGCCCAGCCCAAGTGCCGCAACATCATCTCCGCCGACAGGATGATCGACCCCGGGTTGACCATGTCCTGGCCGGCGTACTTGGGCGCGGTGCCGTGGGTGGCCTCGAACATGGCCACGGTGTCGGACAGGTTGGCCCCGGGCGCGATACCGATACCGCCGACCTGGGCGGCCAGCGCGTCGGACACATAGTCGCCGTTGAGGTTGAGCGTGGCGATGACGCTGTACTCCTCGGGACGCAGCAGTATCTGCTGCAGAAAAGCGTCGGCGATGACGTCCTTGATGACGATCGCCTGGCCGGTCTTGGGATGCTTGATGCGCATCCACGGGCCCTGATCGATCAGAGTCGCGCCGAACTCGCGCTTGGCCAGATCGTAACCCCAGCTCTTGAATCCGCCTTCGGTGAATTTCATGATGTTGCCCTTGTGCACCAGCGTCACCGACGGGAGGTTCTGGTCGATGGCGTACTGAATGGCGCGACGCACCAGGCGTTCGCTGCCCTCCTTCGACACCGGCTTCACGCCGATCGACGAGCTGCCCGGGAAGCGGATCTTTTTCACGCCCATCTCGTTCTGCAGGAAGGAAATCACCTTCTGCGCCTCGGGCGTGCCGGCGTTCCACTCGATGCCGGCGTAGATGTCCTCCGAGTTCTCGCGGAAGATCACCATGTCGGTCTTTTCCGGTTCCTTCACCGGGCTGGGCACGCCCTTGAACCAGCGCACCGGCCGGAGACAGACGTAGAGATCGAGTTCCTGGCGCAGGGTGACGTTCAGCGAACGGATTCCGCCACCCACCGGTGTGGTCAGCGGTCCCTTGATGGAGACCACGTAGTCACGGATGGCGGACATGGTTTCGGAGGGCAAGCAGGTGTTGTCGCCGTAGACCTTGACCGCCTTCTCGCCGGCAAAGATTTCCATCCACGCAATCCGGCGCTTGCCGCCGTAAGCCTTGTGCACCGCCGCGTCCACCACCCGGCGCATGACCGGGGTGATATCCACACCGGTACCGTCGCCTTCGATATATGGAATGATCGGTCGGGCCGGGACGTTCAGGGACAGGTCCAGGTTGACGGTGATCTTCTGACCGTCGGCCGGGACGGCGATGTGCTGGTAAGGCATCGGGACTCCGTGGGCAAGGATGGGTGGAATATCGGCCGGGCATTCTATCCTGTAGGCTTGGCGGCATGAAGACCGCCTATCGTGACATCCGGCCATTCACGACCAAGGACGGTTCCCAGATCCGGGAGCTGATGCATCCGGCGGTCGATTGCAACCGCCAACAGAGCCTGGCGGAAGCCGCCACCGCGACCAGTCCTATGTCAGGACGAACGAGCGAAGCGAGTAGGGCTTCCTTGTCATCGCGCGGCCCTCGGCTCGGTTCTATCGCCGAAGCGATCGTGGTGCCGGGCGCGTTGACACGGTTGCATCGCCACCGTAGCAACGAGGAGATTTATCATTTCACCGCCGGCTCCGGCCACATGACGCTGGGTGCGGAAGCCACCAGCGCGACATCCCGGTCGCGCGGCCCTCGGCTCGATCCCATCGCCGAGGAATTTCCGGTCACCACCGGCGACACCGTCTGCATCCCGCCGGGCACGTCACACCGTCTGCACAACACCGGTCATGAACCGCTGCGGTTGTTGTGCAGCTGTTCGCCGCCGTACTCGGATGAAGACACCGAGCTGCTCTGATGCTGATCCGCTTCAACAAACCCTACGGCGTTCTTACCCAATTTCGACATCCATGGACGGATAAGTGTCGCGAGAGGCAGGACGCCGGGAGCGACCGAGACAAGGACGGCCGCCCCACCCTCGCCGACCACATCAAGGTGCCGGACGTATACCCGGCCGGTCGCCTCGATCACGACTCCGAAGGCCTGCTGCTGCTGACCGACGATGGCCGCCTGCAACATCGACTGAGCGATCCTGTCCACAAGCTGCCCAAGACCTATTGGGCGCAGGTCGAAGGCGAACCCGACCTGGCCGCGATTGATCAACTCCGGCGCGGCGTGCTGATCGATGGCAGCCGAACCCTTCCGGCCGAGGTCCGACGTATCCCCGAACCGGCACTGTGGCCGCGCGACCCGCCCATCCGTTTCCGCCAGAGCATCCCGGCGGTCTGGATCGAAATTGTCCTGTCCGAGGGTCGCAACCGCCAGGTCCGGCGCATGACCGCCGCCGTCGGGCATCCCACCCTGCGGCTGGTGCGGGTGGCCATCGGTCCTTACACCGTCGAAGACCTGCCGCCCGGCACCTGGCGCGAAGCCGATCCCGCGCTGGTAAAATGGCAAGGTGACCCGGAAACCGAACGTGGCGGCGACTATCGAACACGACGGAACGTTCCTGCCGGCCAGGAAGGGCGCGGGCGACGGGATCGCGCGCACTCACCCAGACGACCGTCTCGATGAGGACAAAACGCCACTCGCTATCGGCCCGGAACGTTGCGCCGAAGCCGCCAACGCGACATCCCGGTCGCGCGGCCCTCGGCTCGATCCCATCGCCGACGGGATGAATCTGCCGTGAACAGGAAAAGCACACCACAACGTTTTCCTCACGCTCCCCCCGAATTCCCTGACCGCGTCCGCATCTTCATGGAAGATTGATCCAGACATGGCACAGCATAAGCGTCAGCAATCCTGGCAGCACGTCCGCCGCACAACCTTCGACGTCACCATCCTCGGCGGCGGAATCAACGGCGCCTGTCTGTATCACCGCCTCTGCACTGCCGGTTACAAAGTGCTCCTGGTAGACCAGGGCGACTTCGCCGCCGGCACCAGCCAGGCTTCCGGCATGATGATCTGGGGAGGACTGCTTTATCTCCGCAGTCTGGATCTGCTCTCGGTCTATCGCTTCTCGCAGGCGCGCGACGCCATGATCCGGAATCTGCCCGAATGGATCGAGCCCGCGCCCGTGCACTATATCCCCGCTCACCAGGGCCCACCCGACCCGCGGCTGGTTCTGGGCGGCCTTTATTTTTACTGGCTGCTGGGCCATTTCCGCCGTCGTTCGCCGGGATGGGGAAAGACGGACATGGACGGCCGGCTGATCCGCAACGGCCATGGCCTGGAATCGTTGCACTACGAAGAAGGCATGCTCAGAACTTCCGATGCGCGCTTCGTGCTGCACTGGATCACGCCGCACCAGACGCCGGAGCAGGTTCCGCTCAATTACTGCGCCGTCACCGGCGGCGGCTACGACGCGTCGGAAAAACGCTGGCGGCTGGAACTGCGCGACACACTGGGCGACGATTCGGCCGAGGCCCGATCGCGCTGGGTGGTGAACTGCGCCGGGGCGTGGGCTGACCCGGTCAACGAGCTGTTCGGAATCGAAACGCCTTACAAGCACGTGCTGAGCAAGGGCGTGTACCTGGGCGTCCCCCGTCCGCCCGAGCATGAGACGACCCTGGTGTTCGAGATGGGCGACCATGGCGATGCCATCACCTATTCACCGTGGGGACCGATATCCCTGTGGGGGCCGACCGAGACGCGGGTTGAGAACCTCGACGCCGGCCGCGCCGTGACGACCGCGGACATCCGCTTCCTGTTGGAACAGGCGGAGCGGAATTTCACCGGTCCGCCCGGCCGGTCCGACATCGTTTCGCTGCGCAGCGGCCTGCGGCCGCTGGCCGTCCCGAAATCGTTCGAGCGAGACTGCTACACGCTGGATATCTCCCGGCGGCACCGAATCGCCCAGCATGACGGCCTGCCCTGGATATCGTTATACGGCGGGAAAATCACCGGCTGCACCGCCACCGCGGAGGAAATCGCAGCGCGGATCGGGCGCGCACTACCACCGCCGCCCGCGCCCGTGAACAGTGGCGCGCGGGCAGAGCGTCCGATCGAATACACCGGCTTTCCGGGGTTGAGCCAGAAGCTTCCTTCCGCCCAGTGGTGCCGGGATCATGAATTTTGTCATACCCTGGATGACTACCTGCGACGTCGAACCAACATCTCCCAATGGGTCGCCCGCGAAGGGTTGGGCCGGCACGATGAAAACCTGGCGGAGATCGACCAGATCGCGCTGACCCTGAACCACGGCGACCATGACAAGGCCGCGCACAGCGTGCGACGATACCGCGAACGCGTGCGGAACGATTTCGATTCCGTACTCGAACGCCTGTAACCGACCATAGACACCAACCGGGACAACCCCATGGATATTCAACGCGCGGATTTGCCAGCCGTCCTCGGCGGGAAACCCTCGGTCACTCTGGACCAGCAGGCAGCGAATCGCTGGCCGGTGCTGACCGATGAAGACGAGCAGGCGGTGCGTCGTGTGCTGCGCGACGGTAACATTTCCACCCATCCCGTCATCCGCGAACTGGAACAGGACTACGCCGCCTTCACCGGCCGGCGCCATGCCCTGGCCCACAACAACGGCACCGCCGGGCTGCTCGCGGCGTTCTTCGCGCTCGACCTCAAACCCGGCGACGAGGTGCTGGTGCCATCCGCCACGTTCTGGGCGTCGGTGCTGCCGATGCTGTGGCTGGGCGCGGTGCCCGTATTCTGCGAAAGCGAACCGGAGCGCATGGGGCTCGACCCCGCCGACATGGAACGAAAGATCACCGCGCGCACCAAGGCGATCGTCGTCGTTCATCTCTGGGGCCTGCCGTCGAAGATGACCGAAATCCAGGCACTCGCTCGCCGCCACAACCTCAAGATCATCGAGGATGCCTCACACGCGCACGGCGCCCGCTGGCGCGACCGGCCCTGCGGTGCCCTTGGGGATATCTCCGTCTTCAGCCTCCAGGGCGACAAGCTCGCGCCCGGCGGCGAGGGCGGCGTGCTGCTGTGCGACGACGATGCGTATTACGAGCGCGCAACCTGTCTCGGCGACATCACCCGCATTATTGAATTGCCGACGCTGGCGCGCCGCTTCGCCGGGACCAGCTTCGGGATCAAGACGCGCATCGCGCCGTTGTCCGCGGCCCTCGCCCGGGTGCAGCTCAGGCATCTGCCGGAACGCAACGTCGTGCGCCACGCCAACCTCACCTACCTTTCCGAACGCCTGGAGTCCCTCGGGTTCCACACCTACCGCGCGCCGGAACATATCCAGCGCACCTATTTTGAATTCATGATCCGCCACGACCCCGAACGGATTCCGTTGCCGCTCGACGGGCTGATCGATGCGCTAAAACAGGAAGGTTGTCAGGTATCGGCCCCGCGTTACCCGCTGCTGCACCAGCAGCCGTTTTTCACCGAAGGCCGGTGGCGCGAGGTCGCGCGTCTGGGTGAGCGCGGCAATCTGCCGGACTATAGCGCGGTCCAGCTGCCGGTCACCGAACGCGCCAACGCCACACTCCTCAAGCTGCCTTCGTTCCCGCATCCCTGTCCCGAACTGCTCGACCAGTATGCGATGGCGTTTGAAAAAGTCGCACGGCACGCACCTGCGATCGCCGAACGTTTACCAGCCCCGTCCGCACGGACTTCCTGAGGGCATGGAAAAAATCGCGCTGGTGGCGGCCGACCGATTCCTGCACCTCCTGCATCTGGCGGTTATGTTCTTCTGCGTCACCGGCTGGATTTTTCCCGAAACCCGCCCGGCCAATCTGGTCCTCATCATCCTCATTGCGATTTCCTGGTTCGGGCTTGGAAAATTCCACGGCTACGGTTACTGCCTGATCACCGGCATCCAGTGGAAGATCAAAGCGCGCCTGGGGGAGCGGCCGCGGACCGCCTCGTTTGTCAAATACCAGTTCGATAAAATCACCGGCCGGGATCTCAATCCGGAGTCGGTGAACCGGTACACCCAGTTGGCGTTTTATCTGTCGGCACTCGCCTCGGTTTATCTGAACGTGGCCCGGTAAACGCCGCCCCCTTCCGGCCACGAACGGGCATCGAATGCCGGGCGCGCATGGCTGCTGATATCATGTCGCCATGATCTGGAGACCGAACGTAGTGGTCGCGGCGATCATCGAGCGCGACGGAAAATTCCTGCTGGTCGAGGAGGATGCAGACGGCGTGATTGTGCTTAATCAGCCCGCCGGCCATCTCGATGAAGGCGAGTCGCTTGTCCACGCCGCCATCCGCGAGACACTCGAAGAAACCGCTTGGCACTTCGAACCGCAGGCGCTGGTGGGCGTCTACCGGTGGCCGCACCCCAGGAATGGCGCCACCTACCTGCGCTTCGCGTTCACCGGCGCGGCCATCCGCCACGAGCCGGATCGCGCCCTCGATCATGGCATCGTGCGCGCACTGTGGATGACACCCGAAGAAGTCCGCGCCGCGCGTGACCGCCACCGCAGCCCGCAGGTCGAACGCTGCCTGAACGACTATCTCGCCGGCCAGCGCTACCCGCTTTCCCTGTTGAAGGACCTGGTCGTTGCATGAATATCGTCGTCGGAATTTCCGGCGGTGTGGATTCGGCCGTGGCCGCGCTGCGGCTGAAACACGCCGGCCATGACGTGACCGGCGTGTTCATGAAGAACTGGGAGGAAGACGACACCTCGGGACACTGCACGGCCGAGGAAGACCTGAAGATGGTGCGCGCCGTATGCGACCACCTCGGCATACCACTCAAGACCGTTAATTTCTCCGCCGAATACTGGGACCGTGTGTTCGAGTATTTCCTGGCCGAGTACCGTGCCGGCCACACACCGAATCCGGATGTGCTCTGCAACAAGGAAATAAAATTCAAGGCCTTTCTCGACCATGCACTCACACTCGGGGCCGACTGCATTGCCACCGGCCATTATGCGCGCGTGGCGGAAACCGGCGGCGTCTGGCGATTGCTCAAAGCGGCCGACGCCCATAAGGACCAGACCTATTTTTTGTGTCTGCTCGGCCAGCCGGAACTGGCCCGCACCCTGTTCCCGATCGGCGATCTGACCAAGGATGACGTGCGGCGCATCGCCCGCGAGGCCGGCCTGCCCAATTTCGACCGGCGTGACTCCACCGGCATCTGCTTCATCGGCGAACGCGACTTCAAGCGTTTCCTGGAACGATATCTGCCGGCCCAGCGCGGCGAGATTCGCACCCTCGCCGGCGCTCTCAAGGGCCGGCACGACGGCGCCATGTACTACACCATCGGCCAGCGGCAGGGCCTGGGCATCGGCGGCGAGGGCGCAGCCTGGTATGTGGTCGACAAGGACGTGGCCCACAACATCGTCTACGTCGAACAGGGAGAGGATCATCCGGCGCTCTATCGTGAATCGCTCATGGCCGGGCAAGTGCACTGGGTCGGCACCCCGCCCGCCCTGCCCGCCCGCCTGACCGCCCGCATCCGTTACCGGCAGTCTGAACAGCCTTGCACGATCACCGGGAGCCGGGACGGCCTGCGTGTGGAGTTCGACAGCCCGCAGCGGGCCGTGACCCCGGGGCAGATGGTGGTGTTCTACGATGGGGATTCCTGCCTGGGCGGTGGAGTGATCGAAACCGCGCAGTCCCCGGCCTCGAACCAGGCCGCTGAGGCCTGAAAGCACGGGGCTTTGGCGCGCCCTTCTGATAAAATTACGCGGTCACCCACGAGCACACCGAATGAACAAACCCGCCGCCCCGGACCTCCTCGCGCTCGATGCCCTCACGGCCCTGTCGCCGCTCGACGGGCGTTACGAAAAGAAGACCGCCGCGCTGCGCCGTTACTTCAGCGAATACGGACTGATCCGCCTGCGCGTACTGGTGGAGGTGCGCTGGCTGCAGGCGCTGGCGTCTCACAAGGGGATCACCGAGGTGCCGG
>CAKKRZ010000132.1 GCA_919902925.1 Acidiferrobacterales bacterium
TGCGCACCAGCGTGTCGGGGTCCTCGCCCTCGGGCAGGAACAGGAAACTCGCCTGCCGGCCTTCGTGCAACAGCGGCAAGGTCGTTTCCAGCGCCCGCCAGGCGGCCTCGCGCCCGGCGCGGTCGCCATCGAAACAAAACACCACTTCCGGCGCATGACGGTAGAGGCGATCGAGATGATCGCGCGTGGCGGCGGTGCCGAGCGTGGCCACGGCGTAGTCGATGCCGTGCTGAGCGAGCGCCACCACGTCCATGTAGCCCTCCACTACCAGCACCCGGCCGGATTTCTTGATGGCGTCGCGCGCACGGAACAGACCGTACAGTTCGCGCCCCTTGTGAAACAGCGCGGTCTCCGGCGAGTTCAGATATTTCGGCTCATCCTTCGGGTCCATCACCCGCCCGCCGAAACCGACGATGCGGCCGCGATGGTCGTGGATCGGAAAGATGACCCGGTTGCGGAAACGGTCGTAGTAACCGCCGCCCTCTTTCTTGGCCGCCAAACCGGCTGCGACCAACTGATCCCGGGTCGGGTCATCCTTGCCCAGCACCTTGGTCAGATTGTCCCAACCCTCGGGCGCATAACCGATCCCGAAGGACTGGGTAATCTCCCCCGACAGGCCGCGACCCTTGAGATAGTCGATCGCCTTGCCGGCGGACGGGTGGCTGCGCAACTGATTGCGGTAGAAACGCCCGGCCTCGTTGAGCAGGTCGAGCAGCGCGTGGCTGCCCGAATCCGGCGCGGCCGTGCCGCTGGCCTCAGTCGGCACGGTCAGTCCCACCCGCTGGGCAAGATCGGTCACCGCCTCGGGAAAACTCAGGTTTTCGTAGTCCATCAGGAAACCGATGGCACTGCCGTTCTTGCCGCAACCGAAGCAGTGGTAAAACTGTTTGGTCTGGCTGACGGTAAACGATGGGGTCTTTTCGTCGTGAAAGGGGCAGCAGGCCTTGTAGTCCTTGCCGGCCTTCTTGAGCGGCACGCGCGCGTCGATGACCTCGACGATGTCGACGCGGTTCAGAAGTTCATCGATGAATTCGCGGGGGATACGGCCGGCCATAGCGGGAGAGCATGAAGCCTGAAGCGGCAAGCTTCAAGCCAGGATAATGTCAGGACCACGCTTCGGCTGAAAACGTGGGGATTAAAATCTGGAACTGGTTTTAACCACCGAGGCGGGTTTTGATGCGGGCGGAGACTTGCCCCATGTCGGCGCGGCCAGCCAGCTTTGGTTTGATCGCGGCCATGACCTTGCCCATGTCCTTGATCGAGGTGGCGCCGGTGGCGGTCACGGCCTCATTGACGATGGCGTCGACTTCTTCTGCCGAGAGCTGTTTCGGGAGATACGCCTGGTAGATGGCGATATCCGCCTTTTCTTTCTCGGCCAGCTCGGGACGGCCGCCTTTCTCGTACTGCTCGATCGATTCCTTGCCCTGCTTGATAAGCTTCTCGATGACCGCGAGCGTCTGGACATCGTCGAGCTGGATGCGCTCATCCACTTCTCGACGCTGGATGGCGGCGCTCAACATGCGCAGGCTGGTGACGCGCGCGCTGTCCTTGTCGCGCATCGCCTGCTTCACGGCCTCCTTGATGTCGTCCTTGAGGCTCACGACAGAAGGAGGATCCGGTTAACGACGATGGGGGGGACGAGCCGATCCGGACCCGGAACGGGCAGCGGCGGCAGCCACCGCGCGCGGCGAGGGCTTGAGCAGACCGCGCGAACGCAGCAGCTTGCGCTCCTCGCGCTTCTTGGCGGCGGCGGCCTTGCGCTTGCGGATTTCGGTCGGCTTCTCGTAATGCTCGCGGCGGCGCATTTCGGTAAACACTCCGGCCTTCTCGCAGGAGCGGCGGAAACGGCGCAGCGCCATTTCAAACGGTTCGTTGTCTTTAATGCGAACGGTTGGCATGCCTAAAATCACCTCTACGGTTGTTCCCGGTTCTCCCCGGGCGGTCATCCACGAAAGGCGGCGATTCTATAGATACCGGCGGCGTTTTTGAAGCCCGGACGGGTACAATCCGGCCATGATCGTGCTCGGCATAGAAACCTCCTGCGACGACACCGGGGTAGCCCTATACGACGCCAGCCGGGGCCTGCGGGCGCATCAATTGAGCTCGCAGGTGGAAATTCACGCCGAATACGGCGGTGTAGTGCCGGAATTGGCCTCCCGCGACCACATCCGCAAGGCCCTGCCGCTGGTGATCCGCGTCCTCGAGGACGCCGGAATCCGCCCCGCCGATCTGGCCGGCGTGGCCTATACCGCCGGTCCGGGGCTGATCGGCGCCCTGCTGGTCGGGGCGGCGCTGGGTCGCTCGCTGGCCTATGCCTGGGGGGTGCCGGCCATCGGGGTACACCATATGGAGGGGCACCTGCTCTCCCCCATGCTGGAGCCCGACCCGCCGGCCTTTCCCTTCACGGCGCTGCTGGTCTCGGGCGGGCACACGCTGCTCGCCGACGTGCGCGGCATCGGCGACTACCGCATCCTCGGCGAGTCGCTGGACGACGCCGCCGGCGAGGCCTTCGACAAGACCGCCAAGCTGCTGGGGCTCGGTTATCCCGGCGGACCGGCGATCTCGCGCCTGGCCGAAACCGGTCACCCCGGGCGCTTCACCTTCCCGCGGCCGATGCTCGACCGGCCGGGGCTGGATTTTTCATTTTCCGGACTCAAGACCGCCGTCTCACTTGCTATCGATACGGCGCGCGATGAACAAACGCGCGCCGACATTGCCCGCGCCTTTGAAGAAGCCGTTGTCGATACGCTGGTGGCGAAGTGTCGGCGTGCGCTGCAACAGACCGGGCACGATCAGCTGGTGGTGGCCGGCGGCGTCAGCGCCAACCGGCGGTTGCGCGACCGGCTGGACCGGTTGAGCGACGAGTTGCGCGTGCGTATGTATTTTCCGCGTCCTGAATTCTGCACCGACAATGGCGCCATGATCGCCTACGCCGGCTATCGACGCCTGCGCGCCGGCGAGAGCGAGGCCCTCGGCTTCGCCGCCCGTCCGCGCTGGGCGATCGCCGATCTCACCGAACCTGGGGTCACACCCGCCCGTTCCGGCACCTAGCATCAGGTCTTTTCGGTATACAGGTTTTTCACGCTCTCCCGCCCCAACACCATCAGGGTAAAAACACCCAGCAGGGTACCGTAGGGGATCAGCAGCAGGTTCGGGATGGCGACGATAAGGCTGAAGGTCCGGTGCCGACGTCTGGCCAGGAACCGTCCCGAAATGATTTGAGCGATACCGTAACCAATGCCCAGCGCGATGAGCACGGCGAAAATCGTGAAGATGACGGACAAGACCGATTGTGGATCGGGGCCCTGCGACGGTACCGGGCCGAGCAGATTGGGACTCGACATCAGGAGGCCCAGAAACGTAAGGTGAATGATAAAGACACAAGAAAACAGGATGGTCAGCCCGCCGGAAATATAGTGGAACAACGCCAGCAGGCGCAGGTGCTCCTCATCCAGAATCCGTCTTGTCGGTTCCATCGTCAGGCCTCTAGCGCAGGTTGGTGTCAAACAGATATTCGATGATCCACAGCCGTCCGCCGCGCACGATGATGGTCAGCTCGTCGCGACCGGTCAGCGAATAGGGACCGCGGGCGTTTTCGCCGTGGACGACATAACCGGAACTGACCACGGCGCGCTGGCCGCTGGGCGCAAGGCGCAAGTCGGTCTCCTGGCGATCGATTTTCACCACGCGGATTTCGCGACGATGCGGGTCGCTCTCGTAGCGCCGGATGCGCTCGATCAGGGTTTTCTTGCTGTAGTTGTAGGCAATGGAATTGCCACCGAGGGTGCCGACCCAGCGAACACGGGCGTCCGCGCTCAGCCGGTTGATCAGCACCTGGTAATCATTGCGGATACTGGCCGCGTCCAACTCCTGGAGCAACGCCGCCACGTCAGCCTGGGTGATGCGCTTGGCCGCGGACGCCGGCGCGGCGCAGAACAGAAACATCAATGACAGGGATAACAGGGACACAATCGCACGCATGCCATCCTCCGGATTCAGGAAATTTTATTCCCGCCGATGCGCAACTCGCGACCGGCCAAGAGGCTTCGAATATTGCTGTGGTGACGATACAGCAACAGCAGACTCATGAGGGTCATCGCCACCAGATACGGCGGCTCGGGCGCCAGCCACCAGACATAGAACGGCGCTGCCACCGAGGCGATAATGCCGGACAGCGAGGAATACCGGAACACCAGCGCCATCCCGAGCCAGGTGGCGATCAGCGCCACCCCGACCCACGGGCTCAGTGCCAACCACACGCCGAGCGCGGTCGCCACGCCCTTGCCGCCCTTGAAGCCGTGCCAGACCGGATAGAGATGGCCGATGAAGGCGGCGCCGGCGGTGGCCGCCAGAATCAAGGTGTCGTCGCTCAGCCAGCGCGCCACCAGTACCGCCGCCACGCCCTTCAGGATGTCGCCGGCCAGGGTCAGCGCCGCCGCCAGCTTGCCGCCCGAGCGCAGCACGTTGGTGGCACCCGGATTCTTCGAGCCGACCGTGCGCGGATCGGTGAGCCCCAGGGCGCGCGAGATGACGATGGCGCTGGAAACCGAACCGAGCAGATAGGCCGCCACTGGCAGCAGGTAAAGGATCATAAAGCGTATTGGAATGTCCCCGCCCCGCTGCGTCAAGAAGGTGCAACCGGCGCGTCCATGCGCCGCACCCCTCGCCTTGGTCCCATCGGCGAAGCCGTAACCGCGACTAATCATGTGAAAGGACGAACGAGCGGA
>CAKKRZ010000133.1 GCA_919902925.1 Acidiferrobacterales bacterium
CTCACGCCGTCCTTGGTGACGGTCGGGGCGCCGAAGGATTTCTCCAGCACCACGTTGCGGCCCTTGGGGCCGAGGGTGACCTTGACCGCATCGGCCAGGACATTGACGCCGCGCAGCATGCGCGCGCGGGCGGAATCACCGAACAGTACGTCTTTAGCTGCCATGATCTTTTCCTCTTGAATGAAACCGGTTCGTTACTTCTCGACCACGCCCATGATGTCTTCTTCGCGCATCACGAGCAGTTCTTCGTTGTTGTTGCCGATCTTGACCTCGGTGCCGGAATACTTGCCGAACAGGATCTTGTCGCCAACCTTGACGTCGAGCGGACGGACCTTGCCGTCTTCGAGAATCTTGCCACTGCCGATGGCGACGACTTCGCCCTGGATCGGTTTTTCCTTGGCGCTGTCGGGGATCACGATGCCACCGGCGGTTTTGCGCTCCTCTTCCAGGCGGCGAACGATCACACGATCGTGGAGGGGACGAATCTTCACGGATGTTTCTCCTTAAAAAAGTTTTCGGGTTTTCGGTAAATCAGACGGCCCGCCCCGCAACACCCCCAGGGAGTCACAGCGACCTGGGGATTCCGGGATGGGCCGGGTTTGGCCGGGGCCACGGGGTATACCCCTGTTAGCACTCGGCCTAAGCGAGTGCCAATCATACGTTCAGACGGGCTGCTGTCAACCCATCTGACCCACCGCGGTCCCGACAGGCCGGTGGAATGAATATCCCGGCCGGCCCGACCGTCTCTGGAGAGAGCTCCGAAAAATCCCCTTCCACAGGGCTTATCCGGCAACGTGCTAGCATCCTGCACCCGAAAGGCCCCCGACACGACCCTAATGCCCAGAATCTCCCCCACCCGGCTGGTCCTGAGTACCTGCCCCGATGGCAAAACGGCCGGCCGGATCGCCCGGGCGCTGGTCGGTGAAAAGCTGGCGGCCTGCGTGAATATCCTGCCGATCGAACGGTCCGTGTACCGCTGGAAGGGCAAGGTCAAATCGGCGCGCGAGAAGTTGCTGATCATCAAGATCCGCGCCGCCGACTACCGGCGGGTCGAAACCCGGCTGCGCGCCCTGCACCCCTACGAACTCCCCGAGGTGCTCGCGGTCCCAGTGGCTGCCGGCTATGCCCGCTACCTCGCCTGGATCAACAACCCGGACACCATCCGATGAAAAAATTACTCCCCCTGTTTCTGTTGCTGTTCTCGTCTCTGGCACATGCCGAGTCGCCCGACGACCTCGACCCCGAAAAAATCTTCCGGCTGAGCACGCGCGTGCGCGACGCCAGCACCCTGGAGGCGACCTGGACGATCGCGCCGGGAAATTATTTATACCGCGACAAGTTCAAGTTCGTAGTGACGCAGGGTTCAGTTACGCTCAAGCCGGCGGTGCTGCCGGCGGCGAAGGAGAAAAAGGACCCGACCTTCGGCGACACCTTTGTTTACTACCAGACCGTCACCGCCCTGATTCCAATCGAGCGCCGCGGCCTGAATGCGCAGACGGTTGCACTCAAGATCACCTCGCAGGGCTGCAATGACCCAATCGGCGTCTGCTTCAACCCCATCACCGTCACCCGGCGTTTCGACCTGCCGGTCGCCAGTGCGGCCGCCACCTCCATCGCTGGCGATCTGGCGCCGGCGCGCTCGCTCAAGGAGCTGTCGCAGCGCCTGCAGATTCCTACCAGCAGCGACGGTGCCAGAGCGGGCGAGCCCGTCAGCGTCGATCAGGCTTTCCGCGTAACTGTCGGCCAGAGCGGCAAGGACGAGTTCACCGTGCGCCTCGACGTGGCCGACTGTTGCTATCTATATCGCAAGGAAACGCGCATCGAGCTGACCGGTGCCGACGGCGGGCCGGCCCCGGCCGGGTTGAAGCTCGGCGACATCAAACTGCCGCGCGGCAAGGTCAAGAACGACCCCTACATCGGCAAGACCGAAATCTACACGGGCACCGTCGACGTCAAGGTGCCAGTCCCGCGCCTGTCCGAACACAAGGGCGATCTGAAACTGAAGGTGACCTACCAGGGCTGCTCGGAGAAGGGCGTGTCCATCTGTTATGCGCCCGAGACCAAGACCTATACGGTGCACGGCGGAGATGGTGGTGCCATCACCGCCGAACAACCCGCAACCGCCGGCACCAGCAAACCCACGCGACGCGACAGCCTGTGGTTCGCCGCGCTCGCCGCCTTCGTGCTCGGCATCGGGCTGACGCTCACTCCCTGCGTGCTGCCCATGATTCCGATCCTGTCCGGCGTGCTTGTTGGCAGCGGCGACCGCAAACTCTCGCGCCTGGAGGGCGGTCTGCTGTCGTACAGC
Organism: Acidiferrobacterales bacterium; assembly: GCA_919902925.1. GTDB lineage: Bacteria > Pseudomonadota > Gammaproteobacteria > Acidiferrobacterales > Sulfurifustaceae > CAKKRZ01. The sequence continues at coordinate 2,309 of CAKKRZ010000133.1, forward strand.
TACGTGCTCGGCACCGCCCTGACCTACACCATCGCCGGCGTAATCGCCGGCCTGACCGGCGATCAGTTGCAGGCCTACTTCCAGAATATCTGGGCGGTCGGCATCTTCAGCGGCATCCTGGTGGTGCTGGCGCTGTCGATGTTCGGTTTCTACGAACTGCAGATGCCGGGCTTCATCCAGAGCCACCTGCACCTGCACTCCACTAAGATGCACCAGAACTTCCGGCACGTGAAGTTCGGCGGCTTTATCGGGTTGTTCGGCATGGGCGCGCTGTCGGCGCTGATCGTCGGCGCCTGCGCCTCGCCGATCCTGCTGGCCGCGCTGGGCAATGCCTTGAGCTCGCGCGATCCGGTCCTGGGCGGCGTGTCGATGTTCGCACTCGCCCACGGTGCCGGTATCCCGTTGATCGCCATCGGTGTCGGCGCCGGCTGGCTGATCCCCAAGGTCGGACCGTGGATGAACCGGGTCAAGCTTTTCTTCGGCGTGTTGCTGCTCGGCGCCGCCATCTACCTGCTCGGCCAGTTGCCGGAGGTACCGGTGCTGCTGCTGTGGGCGACGCTGTTCATCGTCAGTGGCATTTACCTCGGCGCCACCCAGAGCCTGCCGGCCGATGCCGGCGGCTGGCGCTACCTCGGCAAGGGCTTGGGCACGGTGTTGCTGGTCTGGGGCATCTTTGCCATGTTCGGCGGTTTCCTCGGCAACCGCGATATTCTCAGCCCGGTGCCGGTGCGTGCGCTGATGTCGGCCGTCTCCGTCACGCCAGGATTGCCCGGCGGCGATGCCGCCAAACCGTCGGGCGCCCTGTTCGAACGCGTGGCCAGCGTGCAGGACCTGGATCGCCGGATGGCCAACGCCAAACGCAACGGCAAAGCGGTGGTGATCGATTACTACGCCGACTGGTGCACCGATTGCGCACGCATGGACGCCTCGACTTTTTCCGACGCCGGTGTACACAAGGCGATGGCCGACGTCGTGCGGCTCAAGGTCGACATCAGCAATCCCAATGATCGCGAAGTGAAGGCCTTCAAGGCGCGCTTCGGGGTGTTTTCCGCACCGGCGCTGATCTTCATCAATCCGCAGGGTGAGGTCGTCCCGGATCCGCAGCATGCCTGGATGCCGCACTACGGTTATCACGACACCAATGCCTTCCTCGCCAAGCTGGTCAAGACCCGCTAACGACACGGGCGATCGCCGGTGAATCGTCGTACGGTAGTACTGGCGCTGGCCGTCGCCCTGCTGGCCGGCGTGGCCGGGATGCTGACCGCGCGCTTCGTCAACGATCCCGCGCGACAGCTGCAACCGGCGGTTCGCGCGCCGGCCGATTTCACCCTGCCCGACCCCGACGGCCAGCCGCGGCGCCTGAGCGAATGGCGCGGACGGCATGTGCTCATCAATTTCTGGGCGACCTGGTGCCCACCCTGCCGTCACGAGCTGCCGTTGCTCGCAGCCAGCCAGCGCCGCTACGGAACCGGCCGGCTGCAGGTCCTGGGAATCTCCCTCGACGACCCCAAGGTCCTCGGGAATTTCCTGAAACAGTCACCCCTCGGCTTTCCGACACTGGTCGGGGGAAACGAGGCCTTCGGCCTCATGGCCGGCTATGGTCACCCCCGCGGCTCGATCCCGTTCAGCATCCTCCTCGACCCCGCGGGAAAGGTCCTGGCCCGCAAGGCTGGCGCCTTCAGCGAAACCGAGCTCAACAGCCTGTTGCAGACGCATCTGGCCCCCGCCCAGACCCCCTGAATACCGTACTATCCATCGAATTGTCCCGATCAACCGGGATCTTGGTGTTATCCTGACATTTCCGGCTATCCTATGGACAAGCCGGAGATGTGAAGTCAAAATCCCGGAAGACCGCAGATAGCGGCATGTTCACCACCAGAACGAGGAGAATCAGGGTAGGGTTTGGCCGTTCCCGTCAACTTTTTCCGGCTGTAACTCATCCTGCTGATCCCAATACCCCTAAACACCATGGCCGACATCCTGGTCCTGAATGGACCCAATCTGAATCTCCTGGGTGGCCGCGAGCCACAGCACTACGGCACCACCACCCTGGCCGACATCGAGGCCCGCCTGAAAACCCAGGCCAAGGCCGCCGGCCATGGCCTGTCGTTCTTCCAGAGCAACGCCGAGCATGAACTGATCGACCGGGTCCAGCTGGCCGCCCGCGACGGCGTGGCCTTCATCCTCATCAACCCGGCCGGCTATACCCACACCAGCATATCGCTGCGCGATGCGCTGGCCGCCACCCGCATCCCGTTCATCGAAGTGCATCTTTCCAACGTTCACGCCCGCGAGCCGTTCCGCCAGCATTCGTATTTCTCGGACCTGGCCGTGGGCGTGATCAGCGGTCTTGGCGCGCAGGGGTACGAACTGGCGCTGACGGCCGCCCTGTCACGACTGAAGTAAACAAGGAACCACCATGGACATCCGCAAGGTCAAGAAACTGATTGAAATGCTCGAGGAATCGAGCCTCGCCGAGATCGAGATCAAGGAAGGCGAAGAGGCCATCCGCATCTCGCGCACCAGCGCGCACGCCGCACCGACCGTGACGGCCACGCCCGTGGCGGTCACGGCGGCCCCGGCCGCCGAAGCCGCCAAACCGGCGGCGCCGTCCGGGCATGCCGTCAACTCGCCCATGGTCGGCACCTTCTACCGCTCCTCCTCGCCGGGCGCCAAGGCCTTCGTCGACGTCGGCAGCAAGGTCAGCATCGGCGACACGGTGTGCATCATCGAGGCCATGAAGATGATGAACGAGATCGAGGCCGACAAGGCCGGCGTCATCAAGGCGATCCTCAAGGAAAGCGGCCAGCCGGTCGAATTCGGCGAG
>CAKKRZ010000134.1:0-20343 GCA_919902925.1 Acidiferrobacterales bacterium
GCTACGCGCGGTGAGTACCTGTTCCGGGCCACCGGCTGCGCCAACTGCCACACGGATCGGCCGAACAAAGGCGCGCCCCTGGCGGGTGGCCGCCGACTGGAGACGAAGTTCGGCATCTTCTACGCACCGAACATCACGCCCGACCTGGAGACCGGCATCGGCCGCTGGACCGAGGCGGATTTTACCCGCGCCATGCGTCATGGCCTCGATCCTCAGGGCCGGAACTACTATCCGAGTTTCCCGTATTCCGCGTATACGCGCCTCGCCGATGAAGACCTCAAGGCGCTGTGGTCCTATCTGCGCGCGCAACCGCCGGTGAAACAGACGAGCCGCGAACATGAATTGCGCTGGTTCGTGCGTAACCGGGAGGCGGTGTCGGTGTGGAAAAACATGAATTTTCGCACCGGCATGTTCAAGCCGGACCCATTAAAAGATGCAGAATGGAATCGTGGCGCGTACCTGGTTCAGGCGGCGACGCATTGCGGCGAATGCCACACTCCGCGCGGTGTGTTTGGCGGATTGCAGCACGACCGCGAACTGGCCGGGTCGCGCGATGGGCCGGAGGGCGGCGTGGTGCCGAATATCACACCGGACAAGAAGGCCGGCATCGGCCGCTGGGGCGTGAGCGACCTTGTCGAATATCTGTCGTCCGGCATGACGCCCGACGGCGATTTTGCCGGCGACCTGATGGCGGAGATGATCGAACACAGTCTGAAATATTTGACGAAGGACGATCGCCGGGCGGTGGCGATCTACATCCTGTCCCGCGCGCCGGTCGAGAACCGGCTGGTGCGCGAGAAAAAGAAGAAACCGTCCGGCGACTAGCCGGCGGCCAGCGGCCGGTAGCCGACCTCCAGTACCACCAGGCTGGCGCGGCCCTTGGGCAGCTCCACCGAGACCTCGTCGTCGACGGTTTTTTTCAGCAGCGCGCGGGCGAGCGGCGAGTCGATGCTGATCCAGCCCTTGTTCGGGTCGAATTCGTCGGCCCCGACGATGCGGTAGACGAACTGACGGCCCTGGTCGTCTTCCAGCCGTACCCAGGCACCGAAGAAGATGCGCGTCGGATCGTCCGGCGGACGGTCCACTATCTGGATGTCATCCAGCCGCTTTTGCAGGTAGCGAATGCGTGCGTCGATCTCGCGCAGGCGTTTCTTGCCGTAGATGTATTCGGCGTTCTCGGAGCGGTCTCCCTGGGCCGCCGCCTCGGACACAGCCTGCGTCACCTTCGGCCGTTCCTGGCGCCACAGCCGGTCGAGCTCGGCGCGCAGCTGTTTCTCCCCGTCGGGCGTGATGTAGACCGAACTCTTCGGCCGTGGCAGCCTTTTCCTACCCATGACGGGAGTGGTGCGTTCCGGATCGGTTGAATGTGAAGCGCGTCCTGAGGCGACGGCCGCCAGGAACGATACTAGAGGGTAGTAACCGATGGAAGCGATTCGATGAGCAAGGCCTGACCAGAACCGGACAAGTCGCGGGAGATCGCCGCGGCAAGACGTAATCAGTCGCTGGCCGGGTGGATGTGGAATTCGGGAATTTTTCGGTTGCGCGACAGGGATTCGGCCAGGCGGCGGTAATTTTCCCGGTCGCGGGTACGGAGCGTAACCTCGTAGCCGAAATATTTCCCGTCCTGTTCCAGCCGGTAGCTGGGGTTGGCGAGTGTGCAGCCATGCTGGAGCGCCAGCTTGCGCAGACTGTCGAGAGACAATTTATCCTGGCGACGCGTGCGGACTTCCATGCGGGCGTACGACAATACCGGCAGTCGCGATTCTATCCAGCGGAAAACGGACAGGGCACCGAGGGTGAGCACGATGGAAACGGCGGCGGCGAAGTAGAATCCCACGCCGATCAGGATGCCGATGGAGGCCGTCATCCAGATCGAGGCGGCGGTCGTCAGCCCGCGGATGGTGAGCTTCTCGCGCATGATGACGCCGGCACCGAGAAAGCCGATGCCGGTCATGATGCCCTGGGCCATGCGCGTCGGATCGATGCGAATGGATTCGAGCGGCAGGTTGGGCAGCAGCTCGATCTGGTAGACCGTCAGCAGCATGAGCAGGCTGGAGGCCATGCACACCAGGCTGTGGGTGCGAAAGCCGGCCGGACGACCGTGGTAGCTGCGTTCGGCGCCGATGATGCCACCGGCCAGCACGGCACCGAGCAAGTGCACAATCGTGGTGATCTGGATTTCTGTCATGCCGATGGCGTTACGCTCCGGTTGATGGCGGATAGGACAATGATAGTCGGCGGCCGGAGTGCTCGCCGGTCCGCGATCGGATCAGGCGGTCCGGGGATGGGCAGTTTTGGCCTGCCGGCGGGGCAGAACGTCTTTCAGCTTGTGGCGCAGCCCCCGCAGCAGTGTTTCTGTAGTCTCCCACTCTACTGCACCACGGTTACCTTAAGGTCATGGGATACCGCGCGTCCCTGGTCATCGACCGCTCGCAGCACAAAGGTTCCCGGGCTCGCCATCCAGAAAAAAGGTTGGCTGCTCTTCGATTGGCCGAGGTATTTCTCGTCGAGGAACCAGTAGACGACGCGGGCATCGGCATCGGTCACCGCCAGTAGCGGAATCGTTTCGCGACCAATTCGATCGGCCCGAAGATGGTACGTCAGCCCGGTTTGGGGGGATGAAATCCGTGGGGCGATGCCGCGGGCGGCACGGACCTCCAGCGGGCAGTTCGGATTATCGGAAGGCGGGGTACGTCGAGGAATGCCGGCGCGTCGAAAGAGTTTCAGCAGATCCGATGGCCAGAATTCGTATACTTCGGAGCGAGTACCGAGACTGGCTGACTGGCAGGACCGCAGGCCGGTACGCGGATCGACAGCGACCGCTCGATGGATGTCACAGGTTTTGATGGGCGACACCCCCGGAATAAACCAGGTCCGTACCTTGTGTGGGCAGTGTGGCCCAGGTATCTGTCCAGATACTGCGCATACTTCGACGCGCGCCAATCTTCCCGTAGGCTCAATCCGTGAACTCGCCAGTTGGCGTTCTTGGGCGCGGACCGAGTCGATGATTTCAAACATTAAGGGTGCAGCTGCCTCCACGCCTACGAACGCCGGATTGCTGCTGCCGTCGAAGTTGCCCATCCACACCAGGATGACATAAGGACCGGTAATACCGATCGACCAGGCATCGCGGAAGGCGTAAGACGTCCCGGTTTTCCAGTGCACCTCGATCGGATCACGGGTCCACTCTCCGCGGAAGCCTTGTGCCGGACGGGGATTGTCTTTGAGGATATTGAGTACCAGAAAACTGGATTCCGGCGAAAGCATTTTTTGCCCGTCGATCTCCGGCTGGGATTTGAGCGTGCGCAGTGGCCGATATAGACCACGGTTGGCCAGCATCGCATACAGGGCCGAGAGTTCCTCCATCGATATTTCCAGACCACCGAGCGTCAGCGCCAGACCGTAGTGGGATTCCTGTCTCAATCCTTCGACTTTGGCATCTTTCAGCAATTCGTAAAGTCCGCGCGGGGTAAGGCGCGAAGCAACATGGACCGCCGGTAAATTACGCGATCGGATCAGCGCATCATGAACGGTTACCGGGCCACTAAATTCGCGATCGAAGTTTTCGGGGTTGAAGCCACCAAAACTGGCGGGCGCATCCTTGAGAAGGGTGAGTGGATGAATCAGGCCCTGGTCAATTCCGAGCGCATAGACGAAGGGCTTGAGCGTCGATCCGGGAGAGCGGCGGGCGCGAACGCCGTTGACTTGCCCTTGAATCACGGGATCGTGGTAGTTTGTCGACCCGAGCATGACGCGGACCGCCATGGTTCGGACATCAACGATCAGTACGGCAGCGTTCCGGATGCCCTGCTTGCGGCGACGATCGATGTACGCCTGTACCTGGCGTTCCACCAGTCGCTGGAGCTTAAGGTCCAGTGTGGTGACCAGTTCACCGATCCTCGGGTTATCGAGAATCATGGCCTCAGAGAAATGCGGCGCCAGAAAGGGGAGGTCACGAGTTTGTTGCGTGACTAAGGGCAGTTTGAAGGCGCTGAGCTCACGGGCGTCTTTGGGGTGACGCGCCTTCCATCGCTCGTACAGCCGCAGACGGGCGGACAGGAGGTCGTCGTTGGCGGAACGGGCTTCCTGGCGGTCGTTCGGTCGTCGACGCGCCGGGTGCTGCGGGATCACAGCCAAGGTCAAAGCCTCGGGCAGTGTCAGGCGTTCAGGATCCTTGCCGTAGTAAATCAGGCTGGCAGCAGACACACCCTGCACATTGCCGCCATAGGCAACTCGATTGAGGTATGCCTCAAGGATCTCATCCTTGGAATACCGCGCCTCAAGTACCAGGGCGGCCATGATCTGGCGGATTTTCCCAGAGAGAGATCGGGTGTTGATTCCGTAGTGAATGCGGGCAAGCTGCATCGTGACGGTGGAACCACCCAGGCGTCGAGTCCTGGAGATGTAGGTCGACCAGACGGCGCGCAACAATGCATACGCGTTCACCCCCGGGTGCAGGTAAAACCAGCGGTCTTCCTGGAGGAGGGTGGCCTCGATCAGCAGAGGGCTCAGCCGCTGCAGCGGACGTCGCAGACGATACTGTTCATCCTGCGCCAGCGTCAGTCGCAGGAGGTTGCCTTCTCGGTCGTAAACTGCCTGCGAGAAACTGACGCCGGCGAGCAGCGGCGGCCGGTCGAAGCGCCAATACCCAATAGCCAGCAGTACGGCGAGTATCGCAATCAGCCGGTACTTGTGCCGCAACGCACGGCGCCACATTGTGATCAGGGACCGTCCACAACCATCGTGTTGCCGAGCCCACGTGCCTGAACAGTGCGATCGTACATCGATTCGGCAAATACCGGAGGAATCGTATAACGTCCTTTGTTGGTTGCCTTTATCCGATAGGTGTATTCCTGGACGTTCGGACCAATCGTGCCGAACAATAAAACCCGATCCTCGCGCGCGTCAACGTGTTCAGCTCGCCACACGGAATCCGGTGTGGTGTCCAAGTCGCCGGGTCGTTGCCGCGGAATCGAATCGAGCACAACTTCAAAGCCGCCCGGTAGCAGGTCAACGATGGCAACGTTCTGCAAGGTCAGATCGCCCACCGTGCGCACCTTGATGTGTACCGTCAGTTCACCACCGAGCGGTACCTGCTTGACGACGCGTCCATTGGCGTCTCGGTATTCGCGCTGGATTTCGAGTTTGCGTTTGATCACCTCCGTGGGCGGCATGCTGTCGAATCCTGCCTGAGTCACCTGGTAGAACACGGTGAAGTCGCTCGGGCTGGCAATGCGCAGCTTGCGGGCATCGGGTGAGAAATCGACACGCGGGAAGAGGCCTTTTGGCACCAGCAGCGCACGAGCCTGGTTGCTGGCCAGTATTTCGCTGATGTCGATCCGCGCCGCTTCCGCCAGCGCCGTGTTTTGGGCAAACGCATCGAGGGCGAGAATCGTGTAGGCGGAAGAGATCGTATTGAAGTTTCCCTCGGCCAGGGGTTTGACGATGGCCATGAAATCGCTGCCGGAGACCTTCTGCATGTGTTCCGGGAAATGTCGTGCGATCAGATATAGCAACTGTGTATCACGCACCAGACCATCGTACAGATAGGCATAATCCGGCACCTGAACCTCGCCAAGCTTCATACCGTCCATGAGGTTGTTCGCTTGCGACGTTTGCTTGAGCAACTGGTAGCTGGAAGCCATGTAGGCGGCGGTCAGGTCCTTGCGCCAAAGCTTGGCATGTTTCTCGTCCAGATGAGCCCGCAGGCTGTTGAGCCAGTTGGTGGAAACAATTCCGTTCCGCGTCAGCAGATAGATAGCGTAGGCACGAACACGTGCCTGTGAAAGGGTATCGGTGTCACGTGTGGCCAAACCGCGCAGGTAGCCAAGACTCTTGGTCAACATATCCGGCGGTACCGGATAGTTGCGTTCCTTGGCCTCGGTCAGGAAGTGGATCGCATAGACTGACTGGATGTCCGACACGTGCGAATTGGCCGCCCAGAAGCCGAATGCGCCATCGGCGTTCTGGCGTGCGCGCAGAATGGCGATGACCCTTTCGAGATTCGCCTCGACCTTGTCCGGGGAATAGCCGAACTCAGGGCGGGCTCGCAATACGATGGCGGGAAAGGCCTGGCTGACGATCTGCTCGGTGCAGCCGTAGGGAAATTTGTCCAGGTACGTCACAAGGCCGTGAGCCAGTGCCAACGGCACCGGCGATGCGCTGGCGTTCAGTTCACGGAAATGCGGGTACATCCTCCGCGTCAGCGGCACTTCGGCACGACCGGATTTGAAATGGCCGGTGTTGAGTGTCGTCACATACGGCATCGGCGGCCGTATGCTCAGGTCGACGGTATGCCGCGCTTGCTTTCCCCCGTGCGAAACGGTGAAGGTGATGCTGCCAGAACCGAGGATATCGCGGGCACGGACACGATATTTGGCTACTCCTTCACGGGACTCAGCGATCTTGAGCGACTGATTGGGGTTATCCAGTACCTGCAGGTGTTTGCTCGTCTCCAGGCGGAGGGTTAGCGACGGCTCGCGTCCTGATCCTTCCAGGTTGTTGGCAATGCCGACACTGACCTCAAACTCATCGTTCGGTCCGACCGTGGTTGGCGCGTTCGGGCTGAGAACAAAATGTCCACGCACCGTGGCCTGCTGTTTGGCGACGCCAATGCTGTCCGCGGAGACAGCCACGGCCATGACGCGTAACGAACCGTTGAAGTAATCGGGAACGCGATAGCTGACCTCGCGTACGGTCTGGTCGCTGGTCAAAATACCAGACCAGTAGATGACAGGTTTGTCGCGCCGGCGCTTGAAGGGGTTGAGGTTCTTGCCGATAGCCGCCTGAGCTTCGGCGTCGCCGCCCGGCGCGGACAGGGCCTGGATCAGTTTGAACTCGGGAAGAATCAGGTCGAGGATCTGCGCAGTCTGCACCTCAAGCGCACGCTTGCGGAAGAAATGAGCAAGCGGGTCAGGTGTCTGGTATCGGGCCACCTGGAGGATACCCTCGTCAACGGCAAACACGATGATGCGCCCGGGGTGCTTGCTGCGGTAACGGATTTTGAATAGTTCCCCCGGCCGCACCAGGTCGGAGTGTTCGAGTTGTATCGGGTTGGTACGTTTCTCGCGGCTGACGGAAAACGGAACAACCGCGTAGGAGAGCGGGCTCATGAAGATTTCCGGCGAGTCCATGGCGCGAACAAATGTGACATTGACGTAGCCATTCCCTTCCAGGCCGGCCGGGACGCGGATGCGCTGGACACTGTTGGTGGTCGTGGTTCTGAACCAGTGGTGAGCGTAGACACGTTCGCGTTCAATGGTAATCAGGCCGGAGCCGGTGTACGGTGCGGTGATCTGCAGCTCGATGGTTTCACCCGGCGCAAAATCGGTTTTGGCGAGTTTGACCTGCAACTCCGCGTTCTTTTCCAGAGAACGCGTCAGATTTGCCTGGCCGACCACGCTGAATTCGATGCGGTTGAGTTCGGTATCATCGGGCCCGCGCACGACCAGCGCGTAGTCACCGGGCTTTCGGGTTGGGAGAGGGTACGTCAGCCCCTGGGCTGGGATGGCAAGGGCTTGCTTGCCGCCGGGGATTTCCTTTCGCACCGACTCGTACTTGTAAGCGCCGTTTGACTGTTGTGTGAGCACTGAAACATACCGAAGCTCGACGATTTGTGTCGTCAATTTCCCAAGCGGTACTTTCTTTAGCTCAGGATTGATTGCAATGAGATGAATGTTGCGGTTTGAACCGTGCGAGATATAACCAAGCTCACCATCCGCCTTGTATCCCACCAGTTGCTTGAGGGGCGACACCAGTACGGTGCTTTCAGAGACCACGCTGCGACCGCCTTCAGCCTCGAAACCTTCCGCCAGGAAACTCAGTTGATACGTCGCGTTGTCGAATCGTTTGAGGTCAAGTGCAAACTCCGCCTCGCCCTGGTCGCTGGTTTTCTGATCCGGTAGGCGTTCGGTAAAGCGGTTTTTGGATCGCAGGGGATCGAAGAAACGGTAGTCCTGATACGCCCGGAACGACGGGTAAAAAGGTGCGAGCGAGATTTGCGCGGAGACACGCCGGTTGGCGGCCGCCGTGCCAAAAAGATTTTTGAGGTTTACCAGTCCTTTCAGTTCATCAGGCGATACCCAGCCTTCGCGGCGCTCCTTGGAGAGGCGTGTCGATATCTTCAGTCGGTCGGGCAGGAATTCCTCGACCCGGACTGTCGTTGAGCCCAGCATCACGGCGCGACGATTGTCCCGGACGATGTAGGCGGCCACCTGGTAATTGCCGGTTGGCGAATTGTCCTGAGTGGTGTAGCGAATGTCCTCAAGCCCGCTGGCCGACAGGCTCAGTTTGCGTCGCTGCACTTCGAGCCCGCGAGCATCGGTTACGACCGTTTCAATGGGCACACCGGCCAGCAATTGTCGCCAGTCTTGCGGTTTGACGATCAGGCCGACGTGTATTGTGTCGCCGGGCCGATAGATGCCACGATCGGAGAACAAATAGGCGCTGAGTCTGTCACCGGCGTTGGTAGTGTGTTCGCCACCAACGTCGAAGCGTGAGAAGTTGAGTCGTCGATCGTCGCGCCGGTACGGGAGGAACGAGAGATCGTCGCCTTGCCGGGCGAGATAGACGACCGGTTCCTTTTCATGGCGGAAATCACTCAGCTTTGGCAGCGTGGCGTGGCCGTCGACGTCCGTCGTGACCGTAACCACCGGCAGTCCATTCTTGCCGAGCACCTCGACACGAACACCGGCTACGGGCGCGCCGCGTGAGATCGACTGGACGAAGACCTCATGCGACCCGTCGATATTATCCTTGACCACGAGTCCGAGGTCGGTAACCAGAATGAGACGATTGTCTTGTATCCCGGTGGTGCTCTTGGTTTTCGGATCCCAGCTTTCTGCACGGAAAAAGAACAGACCACGCCGCGGCCCGCCGCCGGCCGGCGTGAGATAGGGGGTGAGGTCAAATGCGGCGTACTGACTCTTGCCGTGGCCTACGCGCTTGAGGTCGCGGGTTTCGTGGAATCGCTCGGAAATGTTTTCTATCCCGAACTTCCAGTTGCTGAAGTCCGGGTTGCGGAAGTGGCCGCTGGTCTGCGTAATCAGATGGTTGATCTGGCCGGGAAGCACGCGGCCAATTTCAAAACGGACACCTTCGACATCGCGGGCAACCACGGACACCTTTTTTTCGCCAGCCAGACTCAGGATGGCGCCGTCGTACATGATGCTGAGTTCCTTCGGGAACGCCGGAACGGACAGGGCGGCATCAAAATCCTTGGCGAGAATATAGCCACCGCTGGACTGCAATCCCTTGCCGATCCGGATATAGAGTGTGCGCCCCGGTTCCGACTGGTAGCGGAAACTGTGCAGCGTGGCATATTGACGGTCGGTCGGGAGCGGCTTCAGGTCAACCTTGGCGGACAGTGCCAGGACCTCGGGACCAATCTCCTTGACGTTCCAGTATTGGATGTTGCGCTTGGCTGGCCGATCCTGGATCGCGGGCAAATCACGCGGAAGCAGGTAGGCTTGCAGCGCTTTTTCCAAGCCACCTTCCTCAACGCCATCCGTGGTCTGGAGGATCAGGACCTGTTCCGGCTCAAAGCGCTGGTTGCGGACGAGAGCCAGATTGGCCGACTGGATGCGAAAGTAATTATGCATCCCGGGAATCGGGATTTGACGTTCAATCTTGTCGTCACTGGGTTTTCCGCCACGCTCGGATCGCACTCCGCTGTCGATGGCGAGAATCATGTGCGTATCCTTCTCGGGAATGGCAACCGGCGCCGAGTGGAGGTAGGCCTCGCCTTTGAATTTGTTGTAGGAGATGGTGTATCGGTAACTTTCGCCGCCGATCCCGAATAATCCGGTTTTTTGGCCGGCGAGACGCATTGAGATGCGCTTCTCCAGGTCCACCGAGTCAACGGGGTGGGTGAATTTCAGGGTGGCGATAACTTTTTTGAGTTTTGGGTTCTTGGGGTCCTGGTGGAACTCCACGTCGGCGAGCGAAACCTGGAAGTTTGCCGACGTGAAGCGATGGTCATAGCGTTTCAGTTTTACGTGGTTCGGAAACAATTCCTGATCGAACTGCACCACGTATGATTGTGCTACCCCCCAGTCCTCCCTGGGGGTAAACACCATGCGCGAATCGCCTTGCCAGCGCCACTCGCCGGCGATTGGTGGCGTAATCCGTACGCCTTGAGACACGACCTTGTCGACCTGCTCGAGCCGGGCGACCGATCCGCCAAAAGTAATGGTAAGGGAGTCCGGGCGTGCGCCGTCTTCCAGCTTGGTGGCATCCGGTGTCGAGCCATCGACACTGATCAGAACCTGCTTCGGGGCGAACTTGAGCCAGAGATAGCTGCCACCGGCAATGGCGGCGACGCACAAGGTGGTGACGATCAATACCCGCAGTTGACGGGGATGGTTGCGTGTCCAGGCGGTGATGGCAGCGACGCGTGTTTTCACGGCATCGCGAAGACTGAGCGTCGGAAGCCGTTCGCGAAAACGTGACAACCAAGGGGGCGGATTCCAGGAAACGGTGCCCAAGAGGCGAGAAACACGATCCAGGATTGTTCTGCGACCGATTTCTTCTCCCATATCCGCTCCCTGAGTTATTCGTTATTGGTGAGGCCGATGTGGCCTCAAATAATCCCCAACACGGGATCACGCTTGCTCGCCGCGCAGATCAAAGTGTGCCCGAATCAGTCATGCCTGACCATATGCAAGGGTATGGCCCGGTCAGGAACTGACCCAGTATTAGTTAATGCTGATTTTGCCGGTCCTTTCCCGTTGAGCGTGGACCGGCCATCCGGAGCATGGATATCGCTTATGCGCGGCGCGGGATACTTCATGCGCCATCGGTGAACTGTTGAATGGGCGCACCGGCTGGGGTCAGTTTCCCCAGTTTCTTGTCGTAGCGGCTGACACATTTGTGCAGCTGCCCGAGATTAGCGGTGCGCGGAGGTCTGGGTCGTGGCGGCCGCCAATCGCGCCGCCAGAACAGGCTTGAGTCGGTCGCGCAGTCCCCGCAGCAGCGTTTCTGTGGTCTCCCAGCCGATGCAGGCGTCGGTGACCGACACGCCGTATTTCAACTTTGAGAGGTCGTCCGGAATCTGCTGGTTGCCGGCGTGCAGGTGGCTTTCCAGCATCAGGCCGACGATGGAGCGGTTGCCGGCGGCGATCTGGTCGGCGACCTCGTTGGCCACCTGCGGCTGGCGCGAGGGATCCTTGTTCGAGTTGCCGTGCGAGCAATCGATGACGATGTTGCCCGGCAGCCGGTTGGTCGCCAGTTCGCGTTCGCAGGCGGCAACCGCCGCCGGGCCGTAGTTCGGTTTGCCGTTGCCGCCGCGCAGGACCACGTGGCCGTAGCGGTTGCCGCGCGTGCGGAACACCGCGCACTGGCCGTTCTGGTTGATGCCGAGGAAATGGTGCGGCTGCGCCACCGAGTGCAGGGCGTTGATGGCCACGCCCAGGCTGCCGTCGGTGCCGTTTTTGAAACCGACCGGCGTGGACAGGCCGCTGGCCATCTCGCGATGGGTTTGCGATTCAGTGGTACGTGCGCCGATCGCGGTCCAGGCGACCAGGTCGCCAAGGTATTGTGGGGTGATCGGGTCGAGCGCCTCGGTGGCGGTTGGCAGGCCGATCTCCACCAGGTGCAGGAGCAGCTCGCGCGCCAGGTACAGGCCCTTCTCGATGTGGAACGAGTCGTCGAGACGAGGATCGTTGATCAATCCCTTCCAGCCGACCGTGGTGCGCGGCTTTTCAAAGTACACGCGCATGACGAGGTAGAGCGTGTCGGCGACTTCGTCGGCCAGTTGCTTCAGGCGCGCCGCGTATTCGTGGGCGGCCTTGAGATCGTGGATCGAGCACGGACCGACCACGACGAACAGGCGCGGATCCTGGCGATCGAGAATGCGCTGGATGGCCTCGCGACCGGCGCGCACGGTGGCCTCGGCCGTGGCGCTCAACGGCAGGGCGCTTTTAACCTGCTCTGGCGTTGGCAGAAGCTCCTGCGAGAGGACATTAACGTTGCTGAGTTTTTCTTCCGACACGGCCTGGCGCTGGTGTGCAGATGGGCCGGGGATTATAGCGTACCCGCCGCCCGCCGGTGATAGACTGGCGCCGTTCAACCCGGCCCTCTTCCGTTCATGCCCATAGCCCGTATCGATTCGGTGATGACGTCCTATCCCTACGTCATCGAACTGGACGCTTTGGCGGCGACCGCGCGCACCATGATGCAGCAACTCAAGGTGCGCCACCTGCCGGTGCGCGAGGGCGACAAGGTCGTGGGGGTGGTGACCGAGCAAGCGTTGCAGATGGCCGAGGCCTGCGGCAGGGATCTGACCGGCTCCGGCATCAAGGTTCGCGACCTGTGTTCCAAGAACGTACTGCTGGTGGCACCGGAAGAGTCGCTGGAATCGGTGTTGCGCAAGATGGCGGAAAAGCACATCGAGGTGGCGCTGATCCTGCGCCAGGGGCGTCTGGCCGGCATCTTCACCACCACCGACGCCTGCCGGCGCTTTGCCGATTCCCTGACACCGGCCGCTTCCCCCGCCGGCAAGCCCGCCTTCGATCTCTAGTCAGGATGCTGAAAAAGTCCTTCCTGTACCTTTCCAGTTAGCGCAGCAGTCGTTCGATGATGTCCTGACGGCCGCCGCCGCGCGCGTAGTCGAGGGCGTGGGCGCCGCGACCGTCGCGACGGTGACGATCGGCGCCGGCCTTGAGCAGCCGTTCGACGATGTCGAGGTGGCCTTTGTAGGCCGCCATCATCAAGGCGGTGGCACCGCTGCGGTCGGCCTGGTCTGGTTTGGCGCCGTGTTCGAGCAGCACCGACAGAACGTGGCCGCGGTTGCGCAGGGCCGCGAAGATTAGCGGGCTGCCGCCGATGGAGTCGGTCGCATTCGGGTCGGCGCCGCGCTTCAACAATGAACGCGCGACATCGACATGACCGTGGAAGGCCGCCTCGCCGAGCGGCGTGCGTCCTGGACGATCGCGAACATCGACGGCGAGTCCCGCCTTGACTAGCCGCTCGACCCACTCGACTGAGCCGACCGTGGCCGCCCAGTGCAGGGCGGTGCGTCCTTCGGCATCGCGGGCGTGGACATTGGTCTTGTCGGACGCGAGGCGAGCGGCCTCGTCGAAACGTCGATCCACCAGCGCTTGCAGAAGTGGCGGGCGCGCCGTGTCAACTTGCAGGACATGCGCCGGCAGGGCCAGTCGCGGAACTGTCTTGACGAATTCGGCGTCCTGTCGCAGAAGTTGACGCTCTGCGCGGCCGATGCGCCCCATAATCTCGGTATAGCGCCCGGCCTCCTTCTGCTGCCCCTGCTTGACCAGCCATCCGTAGAGGCTGACTACGCTGACCACGGCGCAGGGGTAGTCGCTGTCGCGGTGACCGATGGTGAAGGCTTGATCCAGCCAGGCACTGACCTGTGCGGTCTCGCCGCGCTGAATGGCCTGCAAGGCGCGTTGTTTCAGCGGCACGCACCCGCTCTCTGATCTTGCCTGGAAAGGCGCGAGTGACAGGCTGAGGAAAAAAATAACAATGGCAGGGTGGCGCATGGTGTGTCCTCAGGGCAGTAGTTAGAGTTACCGAAGTGATCTTGGAGCCGGTGTGGGTGTCGCTGGCGATGTTTGCCACAGCTTGACGGTCTTGTCATCGCCACCGGTGGCGAGCCAACGCCCGTCCTTGGTAATCGCCAGGCTGTTGACCGGGCTGCCGTGCGCGGCCAGCCGGCGGGGCGGATCGGACGATTTCGTTTCCCAGGCCAGCACGGCGCCATCGCCGCCGGCGACCAGCAGCCAGTGGCCATCCGGCGTGTAGATCACCGCCGAGGTAACCTCGGGCGTGGGTTTGAGAATTCGGTCGCGACGATCGACGCCCAGGTCCAGCAGGCGCAGAAAATGTTTCTGGCCGCCAGCGGCGAGCCAGGCGTTGTCCGGCGAGTAGGCCAGTGTCTGGATACTGTCGCTGCCGGTCAGGAAGTAGGCGATCTGCACGCCGTTCTCCTGCATGTCCCAGCTGCGGATACCGCCGTTGCGGTCGCCGCCGGCCAGCAGGCGACCGTTGGGCGAGAACGCCAGGGTCAGTATCGTGGCCTTGCTGTCGCCGAGTGACTTGAGACGTTTGCGTTCACTGATGTCCCAGACCAGGACCGCGAGGTCTTCGCCGCTGCTGACCAGTTGTTGACTGTCCGTCGAGATGGCCAGCGCGGAGACCGCGGCGGTATGGCCGGACAGACGTGCGACCACCTTGCGTTGTTCCAGGTCGTAGAGGGTCAGTCGATGTTCCTTATCCGGAAATACCAGCCAGCGTCCATCGGGAGACACGACCATGGCCGGCAGCGCGTCGTCGTAGCTGGCGAAGGTGGCGAGCGGCCGGCCGCTGGCGGTGTCCCACAACTGGATGCGGCCCTGCACGGTCGCGGCGATCAGCACCCCATGTTCGCCGGACAGGGCCAGCGACTGGGCCGGTTCCGGCAGGGTCAGCGTGCGCGCCAGTGTGCGTTCCAGGTCAAACGCCGGGATAATTTTTTCGGGTGCGGGTTTTGGTTTTGGAAGAGCGGACGGTGCCGGCGCCTGCGCGTTGCGCCGGGGACGGCTGGTGGTGATGCCGAAGATTTTTTCGTTGACGACATCGCGCAGATCGTAGGCCTTGTCGACGGTGCCTTCGCTGAGCCGGTCGATCAGGGTGAAGACCTCGTCCTGGCTGAGCTGCCCGGTTTCGACCAGCAGGGTGGCGGTCACGATCGACATGGTAACCACGAACAGCAGCACCACGAACAGCTTTTCGAGGAAACCGCGCTTCACGCCCTTGCGCTTGGTGACGACGGTGGCGGCGGTGCGGATGATGCCGATAAAGCCGGAGCCGTAGACGGTGCGTTTCGAGGTGTCGTTACTGAGTCCCTTGCCCATCAGCCCGAACTGCATGACGGCCGCCGAGGCTGGGCGCTCCGCCGGATTGAGTTTCAGGCAGGCATCGATGGTTTCGCGGATGTGCGCGCTGTAACGCGGTCGTTCGAACTTGCCGGCCGGTGGCAGTGGATCGACCTTGGCCTTCTCGAACTGATACTGGCGCTTGTAAGAATCGACCGGATCGCGGCCGGTGATGCAACGATACAGCGTGGCGCCGATTGAATAGAGATCACTCGACGGGCCGACCTGTCCCTGCCCGGGATACTGCTCGGGGGCCGAGTAACCCGGCGTCAGCGCCACGCGCGCGGTGGCCGGGTCGCTGCGCAATTGGCGCGCCGACCCGAAGTCGATCAGCATCGGCTCGCCGTCCTGACGCAGGTAGATGTTGTCCGGCTTGATGTCGAGATGGACCAGCCCGGCTTCGTGCACGGCCTGCAGGCCCGACAGGATCGGCAGGAAGATCTTCATCAGCGCGGTTTCTTCGAGGAAGCCGCCGTGGCGCTTGAGGTAGCCGGCCAGGCTTTCTCCCTGCTCGTACTCCATCACCATGTAGGCGGTGCCGTTGGCTTCGAGAAAGCGCAGCACGCGCACGATGTTGGGGTGCTTGAAGCGCGCCAGCGCCTGCGCCTCTTTCAGGAATTCCTGCAGACCCCACTGGTAATTCTTTTCCGCTGCCCCGCCCGGTGGCGGGGCCGGGCGGATGATGAGCGTGTTCTTGCGGGCCGCGAACGATTGCGGGAAATATTCCTTGATGGCGACCTTGGCGCCGAGGCGGGTGTCGCGCGCCAGGTAGGTGATGCCGAACCCGCCCTGGCCCAGGCACTGCTCGACGACGTACTCCTCGAGCTGGTGTCCGACGGGCAGGGCGGCGACGGTTTCGTTTTCTGACATGGAGTTATATCCCGTTTCCGGCGGTTATATCGTGGTCGGGCCGCAAAGGGTACATGGCAAACGTAGCCACTGGCAGGAGGGCCTGCAACTGGCGGTTGATCGGCCGGGTGACCTGTGGTTGGTTTCTGCCGGGATGGCTTATTCGCCGGGATCGTAGCCGAGGTTCGGTGACAGCCATTTCTCGACGACCGGCACGTCCATGCCCTTACGGCGGGCATAGTCTTCGATCTGGTCGCGGCCGAGCCGACCGACGGCGAAGTAGCGGGCCTCGGGGTGGGAAAAATAGAAACCACTCACGGCCGCCGCCGGCAGCATGGCAAAGCTGTCAGTCAGCCGGATGCCGGCGTTCTTTTCTGCCTCGATGAGGGCGAACAGGAAAAGTTTTTCAGTATGGTCCGGACAGGCTGGGTAACCGGGGGCCGGACGAATGCCCTGATATTCCTCGCGGATCAGGGCATCGTGGCCAAGGGTTTCGTTGGCGGCGTGCCCCCAGAACTCCTTGCGCACGCGCTCGTGCAGGCGCTCGGCGAAGGCTTCGGCCAGGCGGTCGGCCAGCGCCTTCACCAGGATGGCGTTGTAATCGTCGTGCTTTGCTTCGAATTGCTTCGCCAGTATGTCGGTACCGTCAATGCTGACGGCGAACGCGCCGATGAAATCCGGCTTGCCCGAATTTTTCGGCGCCACAAAATCAGCGAGCGCACGGTTCGGTTTGCCGGGCGGCTTCTCGTCCTGTTGGCGCAGGCTGTGCAGGGTAGCGCGCAGGGCGGTGCGCGATTGATCCACATAGACCTCAATATCGTCGTCGTTGACGCTGTTGGCCGGGAACAGGCCGAAGACGCCGTTGGCGGTGAGCGAGCGGTCGGCGATCACGCGCTTCAACATAATCTGGGCGTCGTGGTAGAGGCGGCTGGCCTCGGTGCCGACCTTTTCGTCTTTCAGGATCGCCGGATATTTTCCGTGCAGCTCCCAGGTGATGAAGAACGGCGTCCAGTCGATATAGCGCACCAGTTCGTCGACCGGGTAATTCCGGAGTGTGGTGACGCCAAGCTTGCCGGGCACCGGTGGGGAATAGCCCGCCCAGTCGATTTTTGTCTTGTTGGCGCGCGCGTCGGCGAACGCGAGCATACGCAGGTTCGACTTTTTCCCGGCATGGCGCGTGCGTACCTCGTCGTACTCGGCCTGGTGTTTGGCGAGGAAACCGGCGCGCAGGGTATCGGACAGCAGGCTCGATGCCACGCCGACGGCGCGCGAGGCGTCCTTGACCCACACCACCGGTTCCTCGTAGCCGGGCGCGATCTTGACCGCGGTGTGCACGCGCGAGGTGGTGGCGCCGCCGATCAGCAGCGGCACGCTGAAACTCTGGCGCTGCATCTCCTTGGCGACGTGGCTCATCTCGTCGAGCGACGGCGTGATCAGCCCGGAGAGACCGATAATGTCGGCGTTGTGTTTCCGTGCCTCCTCGAGAATCTTCGCGGCCGGTACCATCACGCCGAGGTCGATGACCTGGTAGTTATTGCAGGCCAGTACCACGCCGACAATATTCTTGCCGATGTCGTGCACGTCGCCCTTGACGGTCGCCATCAGGATCCGGCCCCTGGGCCTGGCGCCGGCGGATTTCTCGGCCTCGATGTAGGGCACCAGGTGGGCGACGGCTTTCTTCATCACGCGCGCGCTCTTGACCACCTGTGGCAGAAACATCTTGCCGGCGCCGAACAGGTCGCCGACCACGTTCATGCCGTTCATGAGCGGGCCTTCGATCACCTCGATCGGGCGCGCGAATTGCCGGCGCGCCTCTTCGGTATCCGCGGTAATGAACTCGTCGATGCCGTGCACAAGCGCGTGACTGATGCGCTCGGCCACCGGCTTGTCGCGCCAGGCGAGATCCGGCCCTTTCGCCTGCTCGCCCTGGCCGGCGTATTCGGGCGCAATCTCGATCAGGCGCTCGGCCGCGTCCGGCCGACGGTTGAGCACCACGTCCTCCACGCGCTCGCGCAGCTCGGGGGCGATGTCTTCGTACACCGTCAGTGCGCCGGCGTTGACGATGCCCATGGTCATTCCCGCCCGGACAGCGTGGTACAGGAACACCGAGTGAATCGCCTCGCGTACCGGGTTGTTGCCGCGGAACGAGAACGACACGTTCGACACACCGCCCGAGATCAAGGCGTGCGGCAGGTTCTTTTTTATCCAGCGCGTGGCATCGATGAAGTCCACGGCGTAGTTGCTGTGCTCCTCGATGCCGGTGGCGATCGCGAATATATTTGGGTCGAAGATGATGTCTTCTGGCGGGAAACCGACCTTTTCGGTGAGCAGCTTGTAACAACGCGCGCAGATCTCCTGTTTGCGCTTGAGCGTGTCGGCCTGACCGGTTTCGTCGAAGGCCATGACCACCACCGCCGCACCGTAACGCCGGCATGCGCGTGCGTGTTCGAGAAACATTTCCTCGCCTTCCTTGAGCGAGATCGAGTTCACCACCGGTTTGCCCTGGCTGCGTTTGAGGCCGGCCTCGATTACGTTCCACTTGGACGAGTCGATCATCACCGGCACGCGCGAGATCGCCGGTTCCGAGGCAATCAGATTCAGGAACGTGCCCATGGCGGCCTCACCGTCGAGCATGGCCTCGTCCATGTTGATGTCGATCATTTGCGCACCGTTCTCAACCTGCTGGCGGGCGACCTTGAGAGCCTTGTCGTACTCGTTGTTGAGCACCAGTTTCTTGAACGCCGCCGAGCCGGTGACATTGGTGCGCTCGCCGATGTTGACGAACACCGAGTCGTCGCTGATGTTGAACGGTTCCAGGCCCGCCAGCCGGCAGGCGGGTTTTATTTTCGGAATGGCGCGCGGCCGGACCTCGCTGACCGCTTTGGCGATCGCCGCGATATGCGACGGGGTGGTGCCGCAGCAGCCACCGACGATATTCAGAAAGCTCGATTCCGCCCACTCGCGGACATGCCGGGCCATGAATTCCGGCGATTCGTCGTAGCCGCCGAATTCGTTTGGCAGGCCGGCATTCGGATGGCTCGACACATGCACGTTGGCCACGCGCGCCATCTCTTCGACGTACTGGCGCAGTTGCGTCACCCCGAGCGCGCAGTTGAGGCCGATGCTCAAGGGGTTGGCGTGGGCGAGTGAATTCCAGAAGGCCTCGGTCGTCTGGCCGGAGAGAGTACGTCCGCTGGCATCGGTGATCGTGCCCGAGATCATGACCGGCAGTCTCAGGCCAATCTTCTCGAAGTATTGATCGACGGCGAACAGCGCCGCCTTGGCGTTCAGGGTATCGAAGACGGTCTCGACCAGGATAAGGTCGGAGCCGCCGTCGACCAGCCCGCGCAGCGAGTCGGTGTAGGCCTCGACCAGCTGATCGAAGCTGACATTGCGAAAGCCGGGATTATTGACGTCCGGCGAGATCGAGGCGGTGCGGTTGGTCGGTCCGAGCACGCCCGCCACGAAGCGCGGCCGCTGCGGATCCTTCTTCTCGAACTCATCGGCCACGGCGCGCGCCAGGCGTGCGCCCTCGCGGTTCATCTCGTAGGCCAGTGCCTCCATGTGATAGTCGGCCAGCGAGATCGACTGGGAATTGAAGGTGTTGGTTTCAAGAATATCCGCGCCCGCCTCGAGGTAGGCGGCGTGAATGTCACGGATAATCTTCGGCTGGGTCAGCAGCAACAGATCGTTGTTGCCCTTGAGATCGTGCTGCCAGTCCGCGAAGCGCTCACCGCGATAATCCTTTTCCTCCAGTTGGTAGCGCTGGATCATGGTGCCCATGGCGCCATCCAGGATCAGAATGCGCTGCTTGAGCAGTTCGGGCAGCCGGGCCAGCCGTGCGGCTCTGGACTGGGTGATGGAAGCGGTGGCGGTCATTTCGCTTGTGGTTCAGTCGTTTGCGCCGGGAGTGTAGCGGAATTTTCCGCCAAATTCCCCGCGCCGAGAATGAAACGGCCCGGGCATGACGCACCCGGGCCGTGGTGTTGTCGCAACGCGGTTGGTCTTGCATGCGTGCTGTTGTATCGTTTTCCTCCGGGAAAGGAGCTAGCAAGGGGTTTTCGCGCGTTAACCGAATTCCGACCGTCAATCTGCAAGGGAGGCATCAAATGTTTCGAAAGTGCATCGCGTTGTGTCTGGCGCTGGCCGTTGCCGGCGGCGGCGCAAGCTCGTGGGCGCAGGAGAAAACCGGGGGCCGGAAGGTCTCGGAGCGCCTTGTCGTAAAGATTGCGCCGTCGGCGATAACCGACTCGATCATGGTGAGCCCTGACAGTCGGCGGATTGCCTATCTGGCCAGGTCCGGCAGCAAACAGTTCGTGGTCGTGGACGGCCAGGAAGGCAAGGCCTACGACGGCATCGCAGCAAGCAGTATCGTCTTCAGCCCCGACGGCCAGCATGTGGCGTATGCGGCCCAGTCCGGCGGCAAATGGTCCGTGGTCGTGGACGGCCAGGAAGGCAAGGCCTACGACGGCATCGCAGCAAGCGGTATCGTCTTCAGCCCCGACGGCCAGCACGTGGCGTATGTGGCCGAGTCCGGCGGCAAACGGTTTGTGGTCGTGGACGGCAAGGAAGGCAAGGCCTACGACGGCATCGCAGCAAGCGGTATCGTCTTCAGCCCCGA
>CAKKRZ010000134.1:20443-22639 GCA_919902925.1 Acidiferrobacterales bacterium
GCATGTGGCGTATGGCGCCAAGTCCGGCGGCAAATGGTCCGTGGTCGTGGACGGCAAGGAAGGCAGGGCCTATGACGGCATCGGAGCAAGTGGTATCGTCTTCAGCCCCGACGGCCAGCATGTGGCGTATGCGGCCAGGTCCGGCGGCAAATGGTCCATGGTCGTGGACGGCAAGGAAAGCAAGGCCTACGACGGCATCGGGATCACCCCCGTCTTCAGCCCCGACGGCCAGCATGTGGCGTATGCGGCCGAGTCCGGCGGCAAATGGTCCGTGGTCGTGGACGGCCAGGAAGGCAAGGCCTACGACGGGATTCTTAAAGGAAGCCGGATTGTTTTCGATTCTCCCGACAGCCTCCATTACCTCGCCGTGAAGGACGGCCACAGCGTTTACGTCGGCCACAGCGTTTACCTGGTGGAGGAAAAGCTCAGGTAGCCCGCGTACGGGTCATCCGGATACCGGCGGCCGGCATTGATTGGGACGCTACCCTTAATAACAGCGCGAGGCCACGCGCCCGGGTTGCCAGACCGATCGAAAGGGCGCAGCGGCCGACGATGAAGCGGTCGCCTAGGACAAAATGACAACGGCCGAGTAAACTTAACAGGAGCTAACACGCGATGAGACAGCCCATGCCCAACGCCAACCGCAAGCAAGTAGCCCACCAGCTGATCGACAAGCTCCCCGATGACGCCACCTACGACGATATGATGCGCGAGCTCTACGAGCGCCAGGCGATCGAGCGGGGGCTCGCCGATAGCGACGCGGGACGTGGCGATGACGTCAAAACCGTGCGCGCCAAATATGGCCTTCCCGAGTGAGAGTCATCTGGACGCCCGAGGCACAAGCTCACCTCGATGGCATCTACCAGTACGTCAAGCGCGATGCGCCGTTCTATGCCCAAGGTGTGGTCGATAAACTCACACGCCGCTCCCAACAGCTCATCGATCACCCGCACTCGGGACGCATCGTGCCGACGTACGACGATAGAAATCTTCGAGAACTGATCGTCTTTCCGTATCGCCTGATCTACCGTGTGATGACCGATTGCATTTATGTGATCGCCGTCTTCCACGGCGCACAGCAGTTGCCCGATTCGCTTTAACCCGAAAAGGCTAAGGCCGGCAACAGGATAGTCGTGGTCGTGGACGGCAAGGAAGGCAAACCCTACGACGGATTACTTGCCGGCAGCCGGATTATTTTCGATTCCCCCGACCGCCTCCATTCCCTCGCTGTGAAAGACGGCTCCAGCATTTACCTGGTGGAGGAAAAGCTCAGGTAACCCGCGCGCGTTTCAGCACTTTAGTTTCGCGGTCCAGGGAACCTCTGAACAAGTAGTAGCGCCGTCATGCCAGCGAAAGCTGGCATCCAGAATCGGCCTTACGGCCGATGTTTTTCAAGACCTGGATTCCGGCCTTTGCCGGAATGACGACTTAATCAGAGGTTCCCTAGCGCCAAGAACGAAACGGCCCGGGAGATTGCTCACCCGGGCCGTGGTGTTACTGCAGCGCCGAAAGTCAGCCGTTGGCGACCTTTGCGTACTTCATCTTGGCTTCGCGCGCGGCTTTGGCTTCCTCATCCGAGTAGGCCTTGCCGGACCAGAGCATGTCGTAGGCGATTTCTTCGTTGCCGTTTTCGCACAGCTCGAGCGCCTGCTTGAAGAGCGGCTGGAAGGTGTCGCTGCGGTGCGATTGTTCGTGATCTTCGAAAGTTTTCCAGAAGGTCACGATCAAGGCTTCCTTGCCCTTGAGCGGGCTTTCAACGGCCTGGCCGACGGTCGAGCCTTCGTTGGAGATGGCGCCGCTATTCAGCGCCACGAAACCGCCGACAAAACCGGTGTCGGAGTGAAATGTCTTCACGTTTTCACACAGGACCGCGACACGCTCCTGCAGGTCATCGACCGTGTAGCCTGGCTTGAGAATGACGCGATTGATCGTAACCACCCCATCAGACGGGAATCCATTGATAAGATTGGACATATTGCCTCCTTTTCACGTTAAACCTAAGTAAATCTATCGGCCCATAAACATTAGAGAAAGCTAATATACAGTCTTGAGCGGGTTAATCAACTATTCCCGTGGGGATAGTGATGCCGGGTCCGCAAATAGAGCAGTTTCCCCGCTATTCGAGGTTGCGGTCGGTATGGGCCGCGAGGCCAAGGGTGAGCAGGCGCTGGATGAAGTCCTCATACTTTAATCCCG
>CAKKRZ010000135.1 GCA_919902925.1 Acidiferrobacterales bacterium
CACGCCGAGATTGACGAGGCGCCAGCCGAAGTAATGTTGGGTGGCGCCGGCGGAGAGGCTGGCGACGGTGATGGTGGTGAAGACCAGAAAATCGTTGAGGCCCTGGGTCTTGGCTTTTTCGGGTTCGGTGTAGGTTTCGGTGAGCAGGGTGGTGCCGCCGACGAACAGAAAATTCCAGCCGATGCCGAGCAGCACCAATGCCGTCCAGAAATGCGCGATACCGGTACCGGTGAGGTTGATCAGGACGCAGCCGGCGGTGAGCAACGCGCCCGCCAGCATGACGTTGAGCACGCCGAAGCGGCGGATGAGATGGCCCGTGAAGAAGGACGGGGCGAACATGCCGAGCATATGCCACTCGATCACGAATGCGGTGTCGCTGAACGCATGCGCATGGGCGTGCATGGCCAGGGGCGTGGCGACCATCACAAAGGCCATGACACCGAAGCCGATCGCGGCGCCCAGCATGGCCACGATGGTGGCCGGCTGGCTGGCGATATTGGAGAGCGGTCGCCCGGATTCGTGACGCAGCACTTCCGGTGCGCGTGGGATGCGCACGAAGGCGAGCGCCAGTGCCGAGAATCCGAATACCGCCAGCAGGCTCAGGTAGCTGCCGGCGAATTCCGCCGATGGGAACCAGGCCTGTGTCCAGTGGGCGAGGTTGGGGCCGATGAAGGCCGCCACGACGCCGCCGGCCATGACGTAGGAGATGGCGGTGGCGCGGTAGTCGGGGGTGGCGACATCCGCGGCGGCGAAGCGGTAATAGGTACCGAAGCCGTTGTATACCCCGAACAGCACCGCCGCCGCGCAGAAGTAAAGAAAACTGCTGTTGATAATGGCGTAGGTTGCCACCCCCGCACCCAGCAGCCCCGCGCCGGTGCCCAGCAGAAAACCGGTGCGGCGGCCGATGGCCTTCATCAGGAACGAGGCCGGCATGGTGGTGATCATGCTGGCCAGAAACTGCACCGCCAGTGGCAGAGTCGCCAGCGCCTTGTCTGGCGCGAGTTTGAAGCCCACCAGCGCCGAGGTGGCGACGAGCAGGGAATTGCCGGTATTGAGCGTGGCCTGGCAGGCGGACAGCAGCCAGACGTTTATCTTCATCGAATTCATGGCGTGGGAGCGTGCAAAGATTATCGGTGGTTCAGGCCATGATCTTCTGATCGAGCAGCAGGTTGAGCGTGAAGCGCACGCCGAAGCC
>CAKKRZ010000136.1 GCA_919902925.1 Acidiferrobacterales bacterium
CCTGATCGGCCGATTTGTCGAGATTGAGGTCACCGAGGCCATGCCTAACTCCCTGCGCGGAAGGGTGATTTCCGGGCCGGCCGCGGCGGCGGCTTGATTTGGCCGGTCCTTTTCCGCACATTAGCTTTCAGGCCATCCCTGTCCCCGCGAGTTGAGCGCCAAACCCAAGCACCTCGAGTTCACGCTGCTGCCCGCCGATAACCGTCGGCTTGCCGCCCTGTGCGGCTCGCACGACGAACACCTGCGCCAGATCGAGGAATATCTTGCGGTCAACGTCGCCAATCGCGGCAACGTCTTTCGCATCCTGGGCCCGCGCGAGGCCAGCCACCACGCCGAACAGGTGTTGCGGGAACTCTACGATCTCACCGCCACCCGCGACGAGATTAGCCTCGCCACGGTGCACGCGCATCTGCAACGCCAGGCGCTGATGCCGGCGGGCGACGAGGTGGCCGACGCCGAGACCACCCTGCGCACGCCCAAGCGCGTGGTGCGCCCGCGCACCCCGGGCCAGCGCGAATACGTGCGCCAGATTCTTAGCCACGACATCAATTTCGGCGTCGGCCCGGCCGGCACCGGCAAGACCTACCTGGCGGCCGCGTGCGCGGTCGAGGCGCTGGAGGCCAACCGCGTGTCGCGCATCGTGCTGGTGCGGCCGGTGGTGGAGGCGGGCGAGCGCCTCGGCTTTCTGCCCGGTGGGCTGGAGCAGAAGATCGACCCCTACCTGCGTCCGCTCTACGATGCGCTGCACGACATGCTCGGCTTCGAAAAGGTCGTGCGCCTGATGGAGCGCAATGTCATCGAACTGGCGCCGCTGGCCTACATGCGCGGCCGCACCCTCAACGAATCGTTCATCATCCTCGACGAGGCGCAGAACACCACCGCCGAGCAGATGAAGATGTTCCTGACCCGCATCGGTTTCGGCACCACGGCGGTGATCACCGGCGATATTACCCAGGTCGATCTGAAACGCGACCAGGTGTCCGGCCTGAAACAGGCCATCGGCATCCTGACCGGCGTGGAGGGCATTACCTTCACGCACTTCACGCCGCAGGACGTGGTCCGGCACGTGCTGGTGCAACGCATCGTCGAGGCCTACGAACGTTCCAGCGCCTCTCACCCGACCGCGGGCAAGCCGGAGTGATCTTGTCGCTCGATCTGCAGGTGGCGGCCAGGGGTCGCGTGCCGGGGCGCGCGCAGTTCCGGCGCTGGGCGCGCGCCGCGTTGGCCGGTAACCGCCGCCGGCGCGTGGCGCTGACCGTGCGCGTGGTCGAGGCGCCTGAATCGGCGCGCCTCAACCGCCGCTACCGCGACAAGCCCGGTGCCACCAACGTGTTGTCCTTCGGGTTCGATCCACCGCCGGGCGTGAACAGCGACCTGCTCGGCGATCTGGTTATCTGCGCCCCGCTGGTGCGGCGCGAGGCCGAGGCGCAGGACAAGCGCGAATCCGCGCATTGGGCGCATCTGGTGGTACACGGTATACTGCACCTGCGCGGCTACGACCACGACCGCGAACGCGAGGCCACCGTCATGGAACGACGAGAAACCCGTATCCTGCGCGCCCTCGGCTACCCCGATCCCTACCGCTGAGCCTGATTTTCCCCCGATGAGCGAAACCCCCGACACCCCCGCCGTTTCCGGCGACGACACGAAGCTGTCGTTCGTGGAGCGGCTGACGCAGGCGTTGTCCGGCGGGCCGGAAACTCTCACCGACCTGGTCGACGTACTGCGCGACGCGCAGCGCCGCGGCGTGCTGGATCGCGACGCGCTCGACATGATCGAGGGCGTCTTTCAGGTGTCGGAGATGAAGGTGCGCGACATCATGATTCCGCGCGCGCAGATGGACGTGGTCGACCGCAACGACAAGCCGGAAAAATACCTGCCGATCGTGACCGACAGCGGGCACTCGCGTTTTCCGGTGATCGACGGCGACAAAGACAAGGTGGCCGGCATCCTGCTGGCCAAGGACCTGCTGCGCTATTTCCAGCTCGACAAGAAACAGCGCGCCACCTTCAACCTGCATGACCTGTTGCGTCCGGCGGTGTTCGTGCCGGAATCGAAGCGGCTCAACGTGTTGCTGCGCGAATTTCGCGCCTCCCGCAACCACATGGCGATCGTCGTCGACGAGTACGGCGGCGTGGCCGGGTTGTGCACCATCGAGGACGTGCTGGAGCAGATCGTCGGCGAGATCCAGGACGAGTACGACATCGATGACGACGACGTACTGGTGGTCGATCGCGGCAACGGCGAATTCGTCGTCAAGGGGCTCACGCCGCTCGCCGAGTTCAACAGCCGCCTGGGTCTCGGCCTGGAACATGGCGACATCGAAACCATCGGCGGTTACGTCATGGCGAAAATGGGCCACGTCCCGGACCGCGGCGAGACGTTCGACGTTAACGGCCTGCGTTTCGAGGTGCTGCGGGCCGATTCCCGTCGCGTCCATTTGTTGAAAGTTTTCCCCGTTGCCGACGTTCCTGCCCAGCCGGCTTCCTGAGCGCCTCGCGGTGCGACCGCGGCTGGCCGACGTCATCGCGCTGCTGGCCGGCGCCCTGACGACGCTGGCCTTCGAACCCTTTGCCCTGTTTCCGCTCGCCGTCCTCGGGCCGGCGGCGTTATTCCTGTGCTGGCGCGGCGCCACGGCGCGGCGGGCCGCGTGGCGAGGTTTCCTGTTCGGGGCCGGGTTGTTCGGTGTGGGCGTGTCGTGGGTGTTCGTCAGTATGCACACCTTCGGCAACATGACGGCGCCGCTGGCGATCATCGCCACGGTGTTGCTGGTGGCCGCGTTGTCGCTCTACCTCGCTGCGCTCGGCGCGGCGCAGGCCTGGTTGACCCGCACCGGAACCGTGCAGTATCTGCTCGTCCTGCCGGCGCTGTGGACGCTGGGCGAATGGTGGCGCGGCTGGTTTCTGACTGGATTCCCCTGGCTCAACCTTGGTTACAGCCAGACGGACAGTTGGCTCGCGGGTTACGCGCCAGTGGCCGGTGTGTACGGCGTCAGCCTGATGTGCGCGTTGAGCGCCGGGTTGTTGGCCCAGTGGCTGAGCGATCCCGGGCGTTACCGGTTGGTGCTGGCCGTCGGCGTCGGCTTGTGGGCGACGGGCGCCGGACTGACGTTCGTGGAATGGGCGACGCCGGCCGGAGCACCGATGCAGGTGGTGCTGGTGCAGGGCAACGTGGCGCTGCGCGACAAGTGGCGGATCGATCTGCGCGAAGCGAATATTCGCCGTTACGTCGAACTCAGTCGCCCGCACCTCGATGCCGACCTCATCGTCTGGCCGGAGGCGGCGGTGCCGGCCACGCTCGAACAGGCGCGCCCGTTGCTCGCTGAACTTGGTCAGCGCGGCAGGCGCGCCCACCTGGTGCTGGGTGTGATCGAGGTCAACGAGAGTGCGCGCACTTATTACAACGGCGTCGTCAATCTTGCCAACGCTTCGCTCTATCGTAAACAACACCTGGTGCCGTTCGGCGAATACCTGCCCATGCCCTGGCTGTTCGAAGGATTCATCCGTCAGATGCACATTCCGATGTCCAACTTCAGCCGCGGCGCGGCCGAACAGCCGCCGTTCCTGGCGGCGGGGCAGGTGCTGGGGATCAGCGTCTGCTATGAAGATGCCTTCGGCGAGGAGCTGATCCGCCAGTTGCCGCGCGCATCGCTGCTGGTCAATGTCAGCGAGGATGCCTGGTTCGGGAATTCGCTGGCGCCGCACCAGCGGGTACAGATGGCGCGCCTGCGCGCGCTGGAAACGGCGCGGCCGATGCTGCGCGCCGGCAACACCGGGCCGTCCGCCGTGATTGATCACCGTGGCCGCACGCTGGCGAAAACCAGCGCCTTCCGGGCGGAAACCCTGACCGCCCCGGTCCAGCCCATGCAGGGGTCGACCCCCTATGTTCGCGCCGGGAACCTGCCGGTGGTGCTGCTGTCTTTGCTGTTGCTGGCGGTTTCCCGTTGGCGCCGGCGTTAACTGTGCCGTTGCACCCACGCCCGGAATCGCGGTACAAGGCCTGTTTGGCGGGCACTACTGCCCGGTTACCTATCCTTCCTCTGGAGCTCCTAACGTGAAAACCAAATTTGTTCTGACCCTGATGGCCGCGGCGCTCGCCCTCGGCATGACCGCCGTTCGCGCCGAGGACAAGGCGCGTATCGGCTATGTCGACGTGCGCAAGGTGTTGTTCGAAAGTAAATCCGGCAAACGTTCGCAGGAGGTCATGCAGCGGATGGAAAAAGAGAAGCTGGCGATCCTGCAGCGCGAAAAGGCCAAGCTGGATACCGAGGTGCAGCAATTAAGAGCTGATCTCGAGAAGAACAAGCTCATCTACAGCCAGAAACAGGTGCAGGACAAGCAGCAGGCCTTCCAGGAAAAGGTGCAACGTTTCCAGCAGATGCAGCTGGAGGCGCGCAATGAACTTGGCAAGAAGGGTTCCGACCTGACCAAGAACGCTCTGGAAAATATCCGCAAGATCATTGCCGACGTGGCGCGTGAGCAGAAACTGATGCTGGTGTTCGACCTGGCCTCCCCGCCGCTCTACGCCGAGCCGGGTCCGGACATCACTGACAAGGTGATGAGCATTTACAACAGCAAGCACAGCAACTGACCGCTGCCATGCCGCGCATCGCCACGCCCGCCGGTGCGCGTGAGTCGCTGGTCATGCGCGGCGGCGGCCGGACGCTGACGGAGCCCTGCCAGGCCAGATCGCCGCACGGGTTTCTCGGTATAGAGGAGCAGACCATCTCCGCCATCGCGGATTTCATCAAGCGCCGCTGATCCCCGTTCACCGGCGCAAGAAAACGCAACCGTTGCATCCCTGCATCGCGCCCCTCGCCTCCTTCCTGGAGGCGACCGGCGGCGGCGAATACGGTATCCTCTGCCGGCAAG
>CAKKRZ010000137.1 GCA_919902925.1 Acidiferrobacterales bacterium
AAGAATGTCTCCTGGGGCACCGGCGCCAGCGTCGAAGCCCATCAGGCCAGAACAGCGGCCGGCGGAGTCTGCGAATTTCCGGTGCAGCACAATGTACGCAACATGGGCAAAGCCGCCTCGGGTCCGTTTCAGACCACGTTCAGTGCCGGCACCCCGGCCGGCAGTTTCAGCCGTCAGTGGCCATCCATTGGTCCCGGGCAAACCAACACCCAGACTGATATTCTCCGTTTACGATCCGGCAGCAACACGCTTGTCCTCCACATTGACCCGAATAACCAGGTTCGGGAATCCAACAAGAGCAATAATCAGTACCGCGCAACCATTCAGGTCAACGGCAAATGCGAGCCGGGCAAAGGCGCGCGTCGCTGACTTCTCTCGTCATCGAGGACTTTTCGGCATGAAGAATCGAGGTCTTTCCGCGCTGGTCTTGCTGACTGTCCTGTACGGCATACCTGCGCTTTACGCCGCCGATCCCGCGCCGGCGGGAAAGTCCGGCGAAAAATCTCCCGACCCCGGGCCAACGATCAAGCTGCCGGATCTGGCGGTCATGAAATTCGCCATGAGTACGGAAAAAATCGATCGCCATAAAACCATCCTGCTCGTCCGCATCCAGAACATCGGCGCGGCGCCGTCGGGACGTACGGGATTGATCGTCGATTGCCGATTGCCGGACCAGGAAAATAAGCACTGCCCCGCCACCTCCCCGCCACCTCGTTTCCACCTGCCGGCGTTGGCCGTCGGTGAGGCCCGCGACTTCACCGTGCCGCTCGGGCGCTTTCTGCCACGCGTCGGCAAAAAGGACCGCCACGAACTGCGTGCACGGGTTGACACCGGTGTGCGCATTCAGGACAGTAACCGTTACAACAACTCCAAGAAGCTTGAGATAGTCTACTGATCTTCACATTCTATTTTTTGGGAGGACACATTTCGTGAAATACATTTATTCTGTCGCCGCCGCGCTGTTTGCGCTGATCTTCGCAGTGAACACCCACGCTTCCTGCCTGGGAAGTCCGGCCGCCATGAAGGAGCTCTGCGAAAGCGGCGGTGGCGCCCTTGAAGTCACAAAAGGCGCCCATGTCTGCCGTTGGGGAAACGCCGGGGAAAATCACTTCGTGCGCCTCGACTGCACGAAATGCCTGAAGGGCTGCAACGCCGACGGCCCCCTGAGCAAAGCTGGTTTCGAAAAGCTGGGTATCCAGGATCCCTCCGGGCGGGCTCAGGCCCAAACCCAGCAGATCAGGCTCTACAGCCAGCTCCAGCGACGCCAGATCATCAAGACGTCGGAGTAGATCTGCCACCGGCGTCCCACCCCGGCCGGGCCACGGCCGGGGTGGGTTTTCCCGTCCTTCATGGGCCTTCCGCTGTTCCTGGGCCTGTCAACCATCGCCGGGTCGACGCGTTATTTCCTCTCAAGTGGCTGCATCTGGATACAGCCACTTCACACAACCGACAGACCAAGAGGAGATAGTGACATGTTGACCAGGAAACTGATTGCCCTGACCGGAGCCGTGATCGTGGCCGCCATGCCCATGCTGGGTCAGACGGCCGAGGCCGGGCAAGCCGGGCCGCGTGCCGGCCACCACCGGCCCCAGCACCACCATAGCAAGCAACCGCACAACGCCATTGACCAACGCCAGCACAACCAGGCGGATCGCATCAAACAGGGCGTGCGTTCCGGTGAACTGACCCGCGACGAGGCACGCGGGCTCGTCAAGGAACAGCGCGATATCCGCCAGACCGAACGCCAGTACAAATCCGATGGCGTGCTGACCCGTGACGAGCGCCGCGATCTCCACCAGCAGCAGAACCAGGCCAGCCGCCATATCTACCAGGAAAAACACGACGGCGAAAAACGCTGACTACATTCTTCATCAGGGTCCTCCCCCTAAACCCCGGCTCCCCCACAGGATCCGGGGTTATTTTTTTGATCCAGATCAGATTCCGGATTCCACTGGTTCCGCTCCTTGGCCTTGCGCTATAGTGGCCGCGCATGGACACACACCTGATCGATCCGTTCGGACGCGTGATCGAATACCTGCGGTTATCGGTCACGGATCGCTGCGACCTGCGCTGCCAATATTGTCTGCCGGCCGGCTTTCGCGATTTTGAAGAGCCATCGGAGTGGCTGAGTTTCGATGAGATGGAGCAACTCGTCCGCGCCTTCACCGAACTCGGCGTGCGGCGCGTGCGCCTGACCGGCGGCGAACCGCTCACGCGCCGTGGCCTGCCAGACCTCGCCCGCCGTCTCTCCGCCCTGCCCGGTCTTGAGGATCTGTCGCTCTCGACCAACGCGGTTCAACTGGCACGGGAAGCCGTCGCCCTGCGTCAGGCAGGAGTCTCCCGACTAAATGTCAGCCTGGATAGCCTGCGCCCCGAACGCTTCGCGAGCATTACCGGTGGCGGAAAGCTCGAACGTGTTCGCGCGGGGCTGGACGCGGCCCGTGCAGCCGGTTTTACGCCCATCAAGATCAACATGGTGGTCTTGGGCGGCATCAATGACGATGAGATCGGCGACATGGTGCGTTTCTGTATCGTCCACGACTTTACCCTGCGCCTCATCGAGACCATGCCGATCGGCGATACCGGGCGCGCGGCCAGCCGTTCCTACGTTGACTTACAGTCCGTGCGTCGACGCCTGGAAGCGGAATTTGACCTTCTGCCGGCCACCATGGCCGGCGGCGGGCCGGCGCGATATTTTCGCGTGGCCGGCACAGAGTTGCGCATCGGCTTTATCACACCGATCTCACAGCATTTCTGCGACACCTGTAACCGGGTGCGATTGACCGCGGATGGCGCGCTGTATCTGTGCCTGGGCCAGGAAGAAAAGGTCGAGTTCCGCCCGCTGTTGCGTGCCGGAGCGGATAGCGAAACCCTGAAAGCGGCAATACGCGCCGCGGTGGCGCGTAAACCGGAACGACACGAATTTCAGGAAGTCCCCGCCCGGGTCGTACGCTTCATGGCGCAGACCGGTGGGTAAGGAAAGAAGGGAATTTTTCTAGCGGCGGATTTCGTCGATCAAACGGTCTTCCAGTTCGATCCGGCCGGCCAGGATCTCACCCAGCTTGGACAGGTCGTCGTGAAAGCCCATGGCCATTTCGAAATTCTGTCCGTCATACTTGTCGTTGAAGTCCAAGGACGTCTGGGTGGAATCGGAAATTTTGGGATAATACTGGGCGGCAGTGTCGGCCACGCTCCGGCGCCGTTCAGTGCCGTTGGCGACGCGTTCGTACAGACTGAAGTGCCCGGCCGCCAGATAGTCCACCAGTACCTGACAGAATTCCTGCAGCAGTTCCTTGGCGGGAATCTTGCCCCGGTAATGTTCGAAAGGTTCGAGGCCTGCCACGCGGCAGAACAACGTCAGCATCTCGGACCGTTCCGCCAACAGTTTTTCGATGGTGAGCTGCGTGCCCCCGCGGCGTTCTTCAGCGGGAGTTGCCTTGGTTGTATCGTTTCTGGTCTGAGTCTTGGTCATTGACGGTTCCATGACGGGCAGCGGGTATCGGCTAAGGTCGGATCACTATACCCCAAGCCGTCACTGGCTGTTAACCGGTCGTGGCCGAGGGGTCTTGACAAAGCGGCCTACCCGGGGAATCCCGGCAGCCGCCCCTTCAGCCCCTGCAACAGCCCCCCGGCACCGCCCTTCCCGAAGCGCTTCATGAGGGTCTGAAGCTGGTCGAACTGGCGCAGCAACTGGTTAACGTCCTGCACCTGAGCGCCTGAACCGGCGGCGATGCGGCGCTTGCGCGAACCGCGAAGGATGGCGGGATCGCGACGCTCGGCCGGGGTCATGGAATTAATAATGGCCACCAACCGCCGCACGCGCCGGTCATCGAACTGTGAACGCGCCGCCTCCGGCACCTGGCCCATACCCGGCAGCTTGTCCATGAGGCCGGCCATGCCGCCCATCTTCTCCATCTGCTGGAGCTGGTCACGGAAATCCTCAAGATTGAAACCCTTGCCCTTGATCACCTTCCGGGCCATCGCCTGGGCCTTGTCGCCATCGACCGCGCGAGCCGCGTCCTCGACCAGCGACAGCACATCGCCCATGCCGAGGATGCGCGCGGCCATGCGCGACGGGTGGAAGAGCTCCAGGGCATCGAGCTTCTCGCCCACACCCAGGAACTTGATCGGCCGGCCGGTGATGGCGCGCATGGACAGCGCGGCACCGCCGCGCGCATCGCCGTCGGTCTTGGTCAGAATCACACCGGTGAGCGGCAAGGCCTCGTGGAAGGCCCTGGCCGAATTCACGGCATCCTGGCCGGTGGTGGAATCGACCACGAACAGCGTCTCGACCGGGTTCACGGCGGCGTGCACGGCGCGGATCTCCTGCATCATCTCTCGATCGACATGCAATCGTCCGGCACTGTCGATGACGACGACATCGATGCCCCGGCGTTTCGCCTCCGCGACGGCATTCGTGGCGATGGCCACGGGCTGTTGGTCCGAGGTGCTCGGAAAAAAAACGGCGCCGGCCTGGGCGGCCAGGGTTTCCAGTTGCTGGATCGCCGCCGGCCGATAGACGTCGGCGCTGGCCACCAGCACCGATTTCTTCTCACGCTCGCGCAGGTGGCGGGCCAGCTTGCCAACAGTGGTGGTCTTGCCGGCGCCCTGCAGACCGGCCACCAGCACCACCGCCGGCGGGCGGGTGGCGAGATCGAGACCGGCCACCTGCTCGCCCATCAAGCGGACCAGCTCGTCGTGCACCACCTTCACCAGCATCTGGCCCGGGGTCAGGCTATCCAGAACCTCCCGGCCCTGCGCCCGCACGCGCACCTGCTCGATGAAATCCTTGACCACCGGCAGGGCCACGTCCGCCTCCAGCAGCGCCAGACGCACTTCGCGCAGGCCTTCGCGGGTGTTGTCCTCGGTCAGGCGCGCATGGCCGCTCAGTCGCTTGGCCAGGCCCGCCAGCCGCTGGGTGAGATTGTCGAACACGGGAAGGTCAGATCTCGAAAGTCTGGCCTTCGCGCAAGCGGCGAGGCGCATGAATCGAACCGTGCGCGGCGATCTCGGCCATGATCTCCTCTTCCATTCCCGGCATCAGGTGGGTGATGTGCAGCGATGGGCCGGGCCTGAGCTTGGCCAGATCGGCGACCAGCAGGCGCGGGGTGAAATGATGCGCCAGCCGGCAGATGTGCTCGTCCTTGTCGAGAAAGCTGGTTTCGACAATGACGTGGCGAAGATCGGGGCAGGCATTCAGCACCTTCCAGAACTCATCCGTTTCGGTGGTGTCACTGCTGAACGCCAGGCTGCCACCCGGACCGCTGACCAGATAGCCGACGCAGGGCACAACGTGGTTGACCGGGATGCTGCGCAAGCGCAACTCCCCCAGCGTCACCTCGCCGCCCGCCGGCAGGGTCTGGTAGCGCATGAACGGTTTGTGCGGGGTCGGGATGCGGCTGAAGTCCGGCCAGATGACATTATTGAAAATGTGCTCGCGCAACGCCTGCACGGTGACCTCCTGCGCATAGACAGTGACCGGCCGGTCGCGCCAGGACGAAACCGAGTCGAGCAAC
Source organism: Acidiferrobacterales bacterium (assembly GCA_919902925.1). Lineage (GTDB taxonomy): Bacteria > Pseudomonadota > Gammaproteobacteria > Acidiferrobacterales > Sulfurifustaceae > CAKKRZ01. The sequence goes on from CAKKRZ010000137.1 coordinate 5,517, forward strand.
AGCGGCAACGTGGCGATGTGGTCGAGATGGGAGTGCGTGACAAAGACATGGTCGATACGGCTCATGGCCTCCAACGAAAGACCGTTCACGCCGGTGCCGGCGTCGATCAATACCTGGTCGCCGACCAGCAACGACGTGGTGTGGACGCCGGCCGAAATGCCTCCGCCGCAGCCGAGTACAGTGATTTTCATCGTGCAATATCCAATCCGTTGTTCCTTAACGCACACCCTTCAAAGCCGCTGACGCCTGTGCCATCATGCGGACATATTAAAGCCAGACGAACAAAGTAGGGCGACACGTATTATGGCCAAACGAACGCAGTAGG
>CAKKRZ010000138.1 GCA_919902925.1 Acidiferrobacterales bacterium
CCGTCCGCCGCCGAGGCGGCGGCACGTTTCTCGGGCGAGAAGCCCGGCAACATCTACTCACGCTTTACCAACCCGACTGTTCGCGCTTTCGAAGAGCGGCTCGCGTCCCTCGAGGGTGGCGAGAGCTGCATCGCCACCGCCTCCGGCATGGTGGCGATCCTGTCGACCGCGCTGGCGCTGCTCAAGGCCGGTGACCACGTGGTTTGTTCGCGCAATGTCTTCGGTCCGACGGTGCTGCTGTTCAACAACTACCTTGGCCGCTTTGGCGTTGAAACGACCTTCGTACCGTTGATCGACCTGGCGGCCTGGGAACGTGCGATCAAGCCGAACACGAAACTGCTGTTTATCGAAACGCCATCCAACCCGCTCACCGAGGTGGCCGACATCGCCGCGTTGGCGAAGCTGGCGCACGCCAAGGGCGCGCTGCTGGTGGTCGATAACTGCTTCTGCACGCCGGCGTTGCAGAAGCCACTGGCGCTCGGCGCCGATATCGTCATCCATTCCGCCACCAAGTACCTCGATGGACAGGGGCGCTGCATCGGTGGCGCCGTGGTCGGCGACAAGGAACGGGTCGGCAAGGATGTCTACGGCTTTATGCGCACGGCCGGGCCTTCGCTGAGCCCGTTCAATGCCTGGGTATTCCTGAAGGGACTGGAGACGCTGAGCCTGCGCATGAAGGCGCATTGCGCCAGCGCGCTGGAGATCGCGCGCTGGCTGGAATCACAGCCAACGGTGAAAAGGGTCTATTACCCCGGTCTTGCCTCGCACCCGCAGCACGCGCTCGCCAAGCGGCAGCAGTCGGCGTCCGGCGGCATCGTCGCCTTCGAGGTGAAGGGCGGGAAGGCGGCGGCGTGGAAGGTGATCGATGCCGTGCGTGTGTTCTCCATCACCGCCAACCTTGGCGATACCAAGAGCACCATCACGCACCCGGCCACGACCACGCACGGCCGCCTCACGCCCGAACAGCGTGCGGAGGCCGGCATCGACGATGGGCTCATCCGGCTGTCGATCGGTCTGGAAGATGTCGAGGACCTCAGGCGCGATCTGGACGCCGGCCTGAAGTAGGGCGCCAACTGTGTCGCTGCTCCTCTATCAGGTCGATGCCTTTGCCGACGCGCTGTTCGCCGGCAACCCGGCAGCGGTGGTGCCGCTCGACGAGCCGTTGCCGGATGTGACCCTGCAGGCCATTGCCCGGGAGAATAATCTTTCCGAAACGGCGTTCCTGCTCCCGCAGGGAAAACGCTTCAATTTGCGCTGGTTCACGCCAACGCGCGAGGTCGATCTGTGCGGGCACGCGACGCTGGCCACGGCCTGGGTGCTGTTCGAGCTGCTTGCCTGCCAGAAACCGGAGATCGTCTTCGACACCAAAAGCGGCGACTTGACGGTCACGCGCGACGGCGACTGGCTATGGATGGATTTTCCCGCCGATCCGGCCGTGCCCGTTCCCTGCCCGGACGCGCTGCGCGAAGGTCTCGGCCGTCCGCCGATGGAGGTGCACGCCGCCGCCGATTATCTGGCCGTCTTCGAAAGCGAAGAGGTGGTCCGTTCCCTCACACCGGATTTTCGCGCGCTGGCCGCGCTTGATCGCCGTGGCGTGATCGCCACCGCGCCCGGCCGGAAAGTGGATTTTGTCAGCCGCTTCTTCGCGCCGAACTATGGCATCGACGAGGATCCCGTGTGCGGCTCGGCGCATTGCACGCTCGCGCCATTCTGGAGCGAGCGGCTCGGCAAGACCGACTTGCTGGCACATCAGGTGTCGGCGCGTGGCGGCGTCGTGCGCTGCGAGCC
>CAKKRZ010000139.1 GCA_919902925.1 Acidiferrobacterales bacterium
CCGTCACCGTCACGCGCCGCGGCTGGCTCCCGCGCGCGACCGTGTAGGTGCGCACGCCCAGGTTCTGCACGATCTCGGGACGCACGCTGACCACCGTTGCACCGGCCTCGTCTTCATAGACAGGAACCAGTTCCATGTCCATGAACGGCGACTTGCCCGGCTTGTCGGACTTGAAGCCTGGTGTCATGGGGTCGGTCCAGTAGAGGACCTTGCGCTCCCCTTTTACCGCCGCCGGCGTGACCGCGCCGGTCTTGTCCGATCGCGTGTACCAGACGGCGGCCACCACCGCGAGCGCGACGACCGCGCCGGCGGCGATGAGACCTCTCAGGTGTCGGGTTTTCATGGCTGTGGTTCTCCGGTCAGATACAGAAGTTCCGCCTGCGACTTGGCGAGTTCCACGCGCAGGCGCAGGACCTCGAGGTTGGCGTCGAATTCCTTCAGGCGCGCCTCGCGCAGCAGGTTCTGCTCGCGCGCGAAGCCCGCGAGGGTGATCTCGGTCTCGCGGCGGATATTCGGCAAGAGCTGTTCTTCGAGTATGCGCAGGCGCGCGCCGATGGCCTCATGCTCGGCGCGCGCCGCGGCGTACATGGACTGGAGTTCGCGCCGTTTTTCCTCGGTACCGAACACGGCCGCCGCCGCCAGCCCCTGCTTCTCGGCGAGCCGGCGGTCCTGGCGTTTGGCGCGGAAGATCGGTAAATCGAATGTGACCATGGCCGTGACCATGTCAGGACGCTCGCTGCCGTCCGGCATCGGTCGGCGGGCGCCATAGGACAGATCCAGCATCACGCCCGGTTTGTAGTCCTGGCGCGCCAGGCCCACCTCGGTGCGCGCGGTCTCGAGTTCCGCCTGCGCCGCGAGCCATTCCGGGTGACGCGTCGGATCGAAGTCGCCGGGGAGGGCGGGCAAGACGGCCGGGGTCTCGGCCAGCGGGGTCTGGGCGGCCGCGCCGATGAAGCGCTGCAGCTGCGCACGCAGCCGCTCGGTTTGCGCCCGCAGCATCGGTTCGCGCTCGTTCACCCGCGCGAGCACCTGGCGCGCCACGAACACCGTGCGCTGGGACTCCTGGGCGGCGCGGTAACGCCCCTCGGCGGCCTCCAGGTCGCGGCGCGCGAGCTGCCGTGACGCCTCGAGGATTTTCAACGCCTGATTCGCCAGATAAAGATCGAGCCAGAGTGCGCGCACCTGTCTCAGCAGACCGCGGCGTTCGATCTCGAGGCGCGCCTGCTCGCGCGTAAGCTCATGCTCGGCGCGGCGCGTGCGGAGTTTGAGCGTGTCACCCGGCGGAAACGCCTGGCGCACGCCGATCATGCGCATGGTCATGTCGTCCTGATTGAGCCGGTAGGTATCGGTCGGCACATTGATCACGCCGAGCGTGAGCTGCGGGTCGGGCAGCCGGCCTTCGTACGCCACGCGGTCGGCCGAGGCCGCGACGGTGGCGCGTGCGCGCTCGAGTCCGGGCGCGCGCTCAAGCGCCAGGCGCTCGGCCTCGGCGAGCGTCAGGACGGCGCCGGCGGAAAGCGGCGCAGCCAGCAATGCCATCAAAAGCGCGAAACGTGCGACAACAGTTGAAACAAACATAAAGCCTCCAGTCGGGTTGTGAAACGGAACAACACCAACGGCGGCGGGCTAGATCAGCAGGACACGATTATTGAGGTGCGGGGGGATGGGTAGGCGGTCTGCGCGAACGACCGGGGGATACAGCGCCACGCCGGGCGGCGTGGCCGGCAGGCGGTAGAGCCTGACCGGCGGATAATGGAGGTCTGGAGACGTCCCGTTGTCCGCTGACGGTGCGACCGCGTCAGGTATGCGGCAAGCCGGCGACGCCACTGTGACGCATTCCTCGGCCGCCACCGGGGATTCCCGGCAGTCATTGTCGGTGCAGCCGACCGGAGCGTTACAGGGGGCGGCCGCCGCCGCCAGGCAGGGCGCCAGCCCGGCCCACAGCCAGAGGCCGGTCAGCAGGACCAGCAGACTACGGCGAGCGGATCGGGTGTGCAGCACAGCCATGTGTGGAGTTTAGCTTCTATTAATCCGGTATGACAACGTGGCGCGTCAACTAAATCGGACACAGCTTCCCACGGGAGGTTCCGTGAATCCTTTGACGTGGATCAAAACGGCAGGCGCAGCGCGGGGTGGGTGGTGTGAATCAGCGCCCGAAAACGCTCCTGGATGCGGGTCAATGCCTCGCGGTTGTCGGCCTCGAAGCGCAGTACCCACACCGGCGTGGTGTTGGAAGCACGGACCAGGCCGAAACCGTCCGGGAAATCGACGCGCAGGCCGTCGATGGTGATGACCTTCGCGTCCGGGAACGAGGACGCGGCCACCAATTCGCGAATGGCTTCATGCTGCTCACCTTCGTGGGCGAAGGCGACATTCAGTTCCGGCGTATTGACCGTGTTGGGCAGGCTGGCGAACACCTCCTGCACCGGACGCGCATCGCGCGCCAGCAGTTCCAGCAAACGCGCGGCGGTGTAGAGGGCGTCGTCGAAACCGAACCAGCGTTCCTTGAAGAAGATGTGTCCGCTCATCTCGCCGCCCAGCAGCGCGCCGGTTTCCCGCAACTTGGCCTTGATGAAGGAATGTCCCGTCTTCCACATGGTCGCTTTGCCGCCGGCCGCGCGGATGGCGGCATCGACGGTGCGCGAGCACTTCACGTCGTAGATGATCTCCGCGCCCGGGTTGCGTGACAGCACGTCGCGGGCGTAGAGAATCAATTGCCGGTCCGGCCAGATGACCTGCCCGTCCGACGAGACCACGCCCAGCCGGTCGCCATCGCCGTCGAAGGCCAGCCCGAGATCGTAACCGCCCTTTCTGACTTCGCGGATGAGGTCTTCGAGGTTCTCGGGTTTGCTCGGGTCCGGGTGATGGTTCGGGAAGGTGCCATCGATCACGCAATAGAGTTCGGCCAGTTCGCAGCCCAGTTTCCGCAGGAGCGTTGGGGCCAGTTCGCTGGCCACGCCATTGCCGCAGTCGATCGCGACCCTGAGTGGGCGGGCCAGTTTGATATCGCCGGTGATGCGGTCGAGATAGGCCGCACGCACGTCGGATGACGACGCCTGGCCTTTTCCTTCCACCAGATCGTGATCGAGCAGGCGCTGGCGCAGTTTCTGGATCGCCTCACCGGCCAGCGTTTCCCCGCCGATCACCATCTTAAGGCCGTTGTAGTCCGGCGGGTTGTGGCTGCCGGTGATGGCGATGCCGGTGTGCGTGTTGAGGTGATAGGTCGCGAAGTAGACAACCGGCGTTGGCACCATGCCGATATCGATCACATCACAACCGGCGCGGGTGAGACCGCGGGTCAGGGCCGCCGCCAGCTCCGGTCCGGACAGGCGACCGTCGCGGCCGATGACCACGCGCATTTGCCCGCGCGCGCGGGCCTCGCTGCCGAAGGCCTGACCGATGCGTTCGACGATGCCGGCCGTCAGTGTTTTGCCGACGATGCCGCGGATGTCATAGGCCTTGAAGATTTCCGCCGGCGGCGTGTCGACGCGCGGCGTGACGGAAGAAGAGGACATGCGATTACCCGCGGTGACGTAGTTACTTGCGGCCGGTGTGACCGAAACCACCGGCGCCGCGGGCGCTTCCGGCAAATTCATCGACAATCTTGAATTCGGCGCGCACCACGGGCACGAACACCATCTGGGCGATGCGGTCGCCGGGTTCGATGGTGAAGCCGTTCTGGCCGCGGTTCCACACCGACACGAAGATCTGGCCCTGATAGTCGGAATCGATCAGCCCGACCAGGTTGCCGAGCACGATGCCGTGTTTATGGCCGAGGCCCGAGCGCGGCAGGATGGTGGCGGCCAGCTGGTGATCGGCCATGTGGATGGCGATGCCGCTCGGTACCAGGTGAGTCTGGCCCGGTTCCAGGTGCAGGTGTTCGTCGAGACAGGCGATCAGGTCCACGCCGGCCGAACCGTCGGTGGCGTAGCGCGGCATGGGAAATTCCTTGCCGATGCGTGGATCGAGAACTTTAATTTCGATTTTTCGGTTCATGGCTTCAGCCGGTACGGCGACTGGATTGCGCGGCCCGGACGCGTAGCGCGATTTCGTGCACCAGCAGGCGGGCCAGCGCCGGCTTGGTGCCGGCCGGCAGCGGGGTGGTGCCGGTGCGGTCGAGCAGGATCAGCCGGTTGGTGTCTGATTCAAAGCCGTAGGCGGGCCGTCCTTGGCCCACGGCCCTCGGCTCGGTCCAATCGCCGAAGCCGGCGCCGGCATCGCCGACCGGGTTGGCGGCAACGAGATCCAGTTTCTTGTCGAGCAGCTTGGCGCGCGCATTGGCTTCGAGATTTTCGGTCTCGGCGGCAAAACCGACCATGAACGGCGGGTGCGGGAGCGCGGCCACACTGGCGAGGATGTCCGGCGTGCGTTCGAATTCCAGGTTGAGGTGCTCACCGGTTTTTTTGATTTTGTGCGCCGCGATGCGGGACGGCCGGTAATCGGCCACGGCGGCGACGCCGATGAAGATATGGATGCCGGAGATTTCGCGATGCACGGCATCGTGCATGTCCTGCGCACTGGTGACGCGCAGGGTGCGGACCCGGTCCGGATCGGACAGGGCGGTCGGGCCGGAGATCAGCGTGACGCGCGCGCCGGCTTCGGCCGCCGCCGCCGCCAACGCGTAACCCATCTTGCCGGAACTGCGGTTGGTGATGCCACGCACGGGATCGATGGCTTCCCAGGTGGGACCGGCAGTAATAAGGACGTTCAGGCCATCCAGCTCGCCGGTCTCGAACAGGCCGGCGCACAACGCCGTCAGTTCGTGCGGTTCCAGCATGCGCCCGGAACCGGTCTCGCCGCAGGCCTGCGAGCCGTCGCCCGGACCCAGGATACGCACACCGCGCTCGCGCAGCACCGTCAGATTGGATTGCGTGGCCGGTTGCGCCCACATCTGCCGGTTCATGGCCGGCGCCACCGCCAGCGGTCCGGCGGCGGCCAGACACAGGCTGGCGAGCAGATCGTCGGCCCGGCCATGTACCAGCCGGGCGAGAAAATCGGCACTGGCCGGCGCGATCAGGACGACATCCGCCCAGCGCGCCAGCGCGATGTGTTCCATGGCATTGTCCGTGCTGGTTGTCGGCAGCTCGCGGGTGGCGGAAGCGCCGAACAGGTCCGTGTACACAGGATGGTCGCTGACCGCGTGCAGGGTGAGGGGGGTGACGAATTCCCGGGCCGCGCGGGTCATGACGCAGCGCACCTCGGCACCGGCCTCGCGCAGGCGGCGGACCAGGTCCGGGGTCTTGTAGGCAGCGATGCCGCCGGTGACGCCGAGCAGGATGCGCTTGTTGGTGAGCGTGGCCATGGATACATTAAGTGTACGTGCCCCCGCCCGGGGCGACAAATCAGGGAGGATCAACCATGGCCATCCAGGACTGGCCGGTGGCCGAACGGCCCCGCGAAAAACTGCTCGAACGTGGTGCCACCTCGTTATCGGACGCCGAACTGCTGGCGATTTTCCTTCGCACCGGCGTAGCCGGCAAGACCGCCGTCGATCTGGCCCGCGATCTGCTCAGCCGTTACGGCAGTTTGCGCGAGCTGTTTCAGGTACCGGTGACAGAGCTGTGCGCCATTACCGGTCTCGGCGCGGCCAAGGTCGCCCAGTTGCACGCCTCCCTGGAAATGGGGCGGCGATATCTGGCCGAGCGGCTGAAACGTGGCGTTGCGCTGCAGTCGGTGGAGGACACCCGTGCCTACCTGCAGGCCGAACTGCGTGACCGCACCCAGGAAGTTTTCTGCTGCCTGTTCCTGGACAATCGCCATCGCGTATTGGCCTTCGAGGAGCTGTTCCGCGGCACCCTGAACGGGACGGCCGTCTACCCGCGCGAGGTGGTGCGCCGGGCGCTCAGCCATAATGCCGCCGCCGTGATCCTGGTGCACAACCACCCCTCCGGCGTGGCTGAGCCCAGCCGGGCCGACGAACTCCTGACCACGCGTCTGCGCGAGGCCCTGGCCCTGATCGAGGTGCGGCTGCTGGACCACCTGATTGTCGGGGATGGGGAGATGGTCTCTTTCGGGGAAAGGGGCCTGATTTGATTGGCTTTTACCCAGCCCCTCCCGGGCGCGGGCCTACCCAGGGCCGGGTATTTCTGATATAAAAGCGCGCTTTCCGGCCCCGAACGGGGTCGAGCGATGGAGATAGATCGATGTCCAGAGTCTGCCAGGTTACGGGCAAGCGGGTCATGACGGGCAACACCGTCTCGCATGCCAACAACAAGCATCGTCGTCGCTTCCTGCCGAATCTTCAGAGCAAGCGTCTGTGGGTCGAGAGCGAAAAACGCTGGGTACGACTGCGCGTGTCGCACCACGGTATGCGCACCATCGACAAAAGAGGTATCGATGTGGTGCTGGCCGAAATGCGCGCCCGCGGCGAGAAGGTCTGAGGGAGAGCCGGAATTCGACGAAGACACTAAATGTGTCTTCGTCGCGGCGAGCGCCTGGACAGGATGTCCAGGCCGGGGTTGAGCGAAGCGAATCCGTTTCGCCAGGGATGGCTGGATAAGTATTGGAGATAGCGAGATGGCCAAGAGCGCACGTGACAAGATCAAGCTGGTGTCGACTGCCGGCACCGGTTTTTATTACACCACTACCAAGAACCGCCGCACCACCACCGATAAGCTCGAATTCAAAAAATATGATCCGGTGGTGCGCAAGCACGTCCAGTTCAAGGAAGCCAAGATCAAGTAGTAGTAAAGATTACATGACATAAAAAAGCCCGGCCGTGTGCCGGGCTTTTTTGTTTTTACGGGCTCTGCGAGGGCCGAACCTCAGGCCGGTTGCCGGTCACGCAGTTCGTGGTAGAGCCGCTCCGTGCTTTCGGATGGAGAAATGCCGAGCGATTCCTGCAGGATACGCTGACACTGGGAATAGAGCCGCAGGGCCTCGGCCGGGCGCTGCAGGTGGTCGTAACAGCGCATCAGCCGCTGGTAGAGTTCCTCGGCGATCGGGTCGAGGCGCAGACCGTGCTGGTAGAGATCAGCCGCCTGCGGCCAGTGGCGTTCCCGCTCCAGCGCGTCGCCCAGGCGCAGCACGGCACGCCGTACCTTGCCGCGCAGCTGATCACGCGCGCTGATGACCCAGCCTTCGCTCGTGCCGGCCAGGAATTCTCCCTGGCAGCAGCGCAACAGGCGTTCCAGCAGGAGCGTTGGCGAATAACCCTGATCGAGCAGGCGCGGCAGATCGGACAGCAGCCGCTCCAGGGCCCAGACATCCACCCAGCAGCAGGCGGGATTGAGCGTCAGCCGGCTGTCCTGGAAGACGACGATGTCGTCGGCATCGACCAGTCGCCGCAGCCGGTAGAGCGTGGTATCGAGGTTGTGTTTGGAGAGGTCGCCTTCGGCGTCCGGCCAGAGCGCTTCCGCCAGCAGGCCGACGCCGATCCCGCGGCCACCCATTGCCACCAGTGCGCGCACCAGGTCGAGTGGTTTGCGCTGCGTCTTGCTGGTGAAGACCATGGCCTCGCCATTACGCACCAGCGCAAAACGCCCCAGCGTGTAGAGCCGGAAGCGCCACGGCCATCGTTCCGGGACCGGACCCTCGGTCGGCGGCGGGAGTTGGTGGCGCTGGATAAGTTCGCGCACGTAGTCGCTCTCGATGTCGTGCTCCAGCGCCAGGGCGCACAAGCGCGCCATGGTTTCCGGTTGCCAGTGCGTGTGGTTGTAGGCGCCGTGTTGACGGGCCAGGGCGAAGCCGCGGCGAATGGCCTCCAGACAGGCGGCATCATCACCGCCCAGGAGCGCGGACTCGGCCTCGACGATAGCGATCATGTGCTCCAGCGAGTGTGAGCGCATGGCGCGGGCGATGTCGCGCGCCCGCTCCAGCAGCGCCCCCGAAACTGGATCGCCGTGTCGGCGCTGGGCGCGGGCGGATTCGATCAACTCGATGGCGACGAAAAACGGGCTGCCGGACCGTTCTGCGAGTTCCAGGCCGAGGCGGTGCTTCTCCAGTTGGCCACCGCTGTCGCCATCGGCCAGCGCCAGCCAGCCGGCGCCGTGGTAATAGATGGCGCTGTCGAGATAACGGTTGAGATTGAGCAGGGGCGCGACCCCGGCGAGCGCCTCGCGGGCCGATTCCCGATCCCCCAGCGACAGGGCCGCCATGGCCGCTTGCGCGCCCAGAAATACGCGCCACGTGGCGATGCCGGAATCGCGGGCCAGGGTCAGGGCGTTGCGGGCGTCGTCCAGCGCGCGCTGGCTGTCGCCGGTGATCCAGTGGTAGACCGACTTGATCAGGCCGCAGGTGATGCGGGCGAGCGGCGAGACGCCGGGTTGATCGAGCAGCGGCCGCAAGGTGTCGAGAATGATTTCACCGCGCCGCAACTGACCGGTCCAGGAGGCGTAGTACAGCAGGAGATGGGCGCCGATGAAGACCCGCAGTTCCGCGTCGTCGCTCTCCAGCACGATGCGCCAGACACGTTCTTCCCAGCGCGGTAAATCGGGATGTTGCGGCTGGCGATACACCATGGCGAGAAACAGCCGGCAGGCGACGCGTGTCTCGATCTCCGGCGTGGGCAGGCGTGGATGATCGCCGACCAGCCGCTCCAGCTCGGCGATCCAGCGATCGAGCGGGGTGAAATCCCCGAATTCGATGACGTGACTGTCGATGATGGCGGTGGCGGCCAGAAAACAGCCGGGGACGTCGGCCGTGGCCTCGAACCGGGCATAGGCCTCTTCCAGATGCCGGCGGGCATTGACTGGGTTGACGGTCAGGCGCGCACAGCCGAGCCAGTAACCCAGCCAGGGCGATTCGCTCACGACCTCGGGCGGCATGTCCTCGATCCACTGCGCCAGGGTGGCGCCGCGTCCTTGTGCGAGCAGCCGGGGCGCAAGCTTCTGGATGACGGCCGTCTTGCGTCCCCAGTCGCCGATGTCTTGCAGCAACGCAACGGCCTCCTCGCCGTATCCTTCCGTTTCCAGCCGCGCGGCGGCGCGCCGTTTGAGATTGCGCAGGTCGTCGGCGGGTAGCCGCCGTTGCGCTTCGTTGCGCAGAAATTCGCGGAACAGCGGGTGGTACTGGAAGACCGGTTCAGGCAGGTCCTGGCGCTGGGTGAAATAATTATTGCGGTTCAGGGCGTTGAGGATGCGCCCGGCACGCCGTTCCCCGGTCAGCTCGTGCACGGTGCGCACCGTCATGACCGGCAGAAACGCGGAACGCAGCAGTACACTCTGGGTGTCGGGATCGGTGCGACGGAAGATTTCACCGGCGAAATAATCGAAGATCGCGCCGGGGGTGCCGGTGCGCGGGGCCGCCAGGGGCATGCGCCCGAGGCGCAGCTCTTCGAGCAGCAGCACCAGCCCGGCGGCCCAGCCCTGGGTCAGTTCCTGCAACTTGGGCAACACCTGGCGCAGTTCGTCGCTGCGATGACGCAGACGGGCGATGCCGCGCGCCTCGTCGGGCTCCAGGCGCAATTCGTCACCGCCCATCACCACCAGCGTGCGATTGGCCCGCAGGCGCGCCATAACCGCCGGCGGTTCGCTGCGGCTGATCACCAGCAGGTGCGCGCCGCGCGGCAACAACTCGGTGGCGAGTGCCAGCACATCGTGCAGGCGGGCATCCGCCGGCGCTTCCTGATAGTTGTCGAAGACCAGGGTGAACGCTGTCCCCAGGGAGTCATAGAGCGCCTGAAAATACTGGCGCGCGAAGGCCTCCAGCCCGGCCATCCGGTCGGGCGTCAGGTGTGGCAGGGTGTGGCGCGGCGATTGCCGTTGCAGCGCCAGGCCGAGATAGTGGAACAGGGCGGCGACGTCGCCGTCCTCGTTGTCCACCTGGTACCAGAGGTGCGGGAGTTTATGTCGGGCCAGGTGGCTTGCCACCAGTGTGGTCTTGCCGGCGCCCGGCGGGCCGACGACCCAGACCATGGGGTGAGAGGCCGCCCGCTCCAGCTCGCGCAGGAGACGGGTGCGCGCGTAAACCTCGGGAAGAACGGGGGCGGTGATCTTGGCCGGCAACGGCGACGCCGGGCGGCGGGCGCGCGCGGGTGCGGGACGACCGTCCTTGGCGCTCGACCGGTGTGTCCGGCGGGTGGGTTTTTTCCTGGTCATGCCCGTGGCATCCGTCGCGAGTATATCCGAGCGCGGCGGATGGGCGAACGCCGGGAGACGGGCAAAAAAATGCGGCCCGCTTGGGCCGCAAAGTGTTACCGAGGAGGGTAAATCGTCGGAGGGATGCGTCATCCCCCGGTCATGAGCGAAACCATATCCCAGGGCTGCTCACGAATGACTTACAGCGGCGATCCGGGTTCCGGGGCGGGCGGCGAGGGGTGCCGCTATGTACAAGTGCGGGGATTTCTGCCTAAATATCGGCGTTATCACGACATATTCCGGTTTCGAGCCGTGTATTCTCTTTCTCAGCAGGTATTGCGCACCGACGCCTCCGGCATGCCCCTCGAGTGGATCGATTTCCGCGAGGCCGTGCGGCTCTACGCCCTGTGCCAGGTGGCCTACACCTGTGGGGTGCCGCTGTACCGGATCCATGGCGGCGTCAACGCTGTCTCCCGCCGCCGGTCGGTGCTCGAGATCAACTCCATTGTCGCCACCCGCGGCGATAGCCACGCCCTGCTCAAGGTACGGTCACACTATGTGCCGCCGCTCAACAACCAGACGTTGTTCGCCCGCGACGCTCATCTGTGCATGTACTGCGGTTCGCAGTTTCCGGCCAGCGGCCTGTCACGCGACCACATCATGCCGTTGAGCCGGGGCGGCACGGATGGCTGGAACAACGTGGTCACGGCCTGCAAGCGCTGCAACAACCACAAGGCCGGACACGCCCCGGAGGAGTCCGGGATGGAACTATTGGCGGTGCCGTTCGTGCCCACCCACGCCGAGTACATCTACCTGCAGGGCAAACGCATCCTTGCCGATCAGATGCAGTTTCTGCTGGCCCACTTCCCGCGTACCAGCCCTCTCCACGCTCGTCTTAAAAGACTGAGCTGAACGCGCGCGAACCGCACGGCACGGCTGACACCCGGGGCTCCAAAAACAAAGCCCGCCAATGGCGGGCTTTGTCGTTACCGCGGCGGGCTCTTTCAGGCGCCGCGGGCAACCAGGTTGTAGCTGCGCAGTCGCTGGGCGAAGTGATGTAACGCCTCGATGCCGGTGGCCTCGGCTTCACGGCACCATTCCTGCAACGCATGAACGAGTTGTTCCTGCGAGGTGGCGGTGCGCTTCCAGACTTCCGCCAGCTTCTCGCGCATGGCGTAGACGGTGTGCAGGGTGCTGTTGCTGGCCAAGGTATGCTGCAGGCGCTGGCGCGCGGCATCGTCGAGCAGGACATGATCGCGCACCAGCAATTGCCGGGCGCGGAGCAGCAGAGTATGAGAATCGCGGTCGGCCGGATCGGCCTTGGCGACTTCCTCGCGGTGCACGCGCCGCATGACGTCCTTGGCAAACTGAGCCATCACCACGAACCGGGCCTGGATGACCGCCTTCACGGTTTCGAGGTCGATGTGCTGCTTGGCGGTGTCGCAGGTCAGTTCCGGCGGGATCTTCTTGACGCGTGCCAGTCCGACCATTTCCATCAGGCGGATATACATCCAGCCGATGTCGAATTCCCACCACTTGGACGAGAACTTGGCGGAACTGCCGAAGGTGTGATGGTTGTTGTGCAGCTCCTCACCGCCGATCAGGATGCCGAACGGGCTGATGTTGGTGCTGGTGTCCGGTACTTCGTAATTGCGGTAACCCCACCAGTGGGCCAAGCCGTTGATGACGCCGGCGGCAAAGAACGGAATCCACATCATCTGCACGGCCCAAATGGTCAGGCCGAGCGGGCCGAACAGGGCCAGATCGATGAGCAGCATGACGATAATGCCCCGGGCGCTGTACGGGGTGTAGAGCTTGCGCTCGATCCAGTCATCCGGGGTGCCGTGGCCGTATTTCTCCACGGTCTCCGGGTTCTTGGCCTCCAGCCGGTAGAGGGCCGCGCCGTCGAACAGCACCTTGCGGATACCGTAGACGACCGGGCTGTGCGGGTCACCCGGCTTGTCGGAGGTAGCGTGATGCTTGCGGTGGATCGCCGCCCACTGCTTCGTCACCATGCCGGTGGTCATCCACAGCCAGAAACGGAAGAAATGGCTGACGATCGGGTGCAGATCGAGCGCCCGATGGGACTGGTGGCGATGGAGGAAGATGGTGACGGCGACGATGGTAATGTGGGTCAGGACCAGGGCTACAACGATGTAGCCCCACCAAGGCAGGGAAATCAGGCCTTCGAGCATTTGTGGAAAAACCCCTCTCGGTGTATGAACGCAGCGGAGTATACAGTATGGGCACGGGATGACCGCATCTCAAGTGTCATCCCGTTATTTTTAAAGGGTTTTCTTGACCGATCGCACCGATGGCGCCTCCACCGACCCCCGCCCTGACCACCGATATTATCATCGAGCTGAGCGACCGGCCGGGGCGCCCGATCGTGCTGATCGAGCGTCGCAACCCCCCGCATGGGCTGGCTTTCCCCGGCGGATTCGTCGACCTGGGCGAAACCCTCGAGCAGGCGGCGGTGCGCGAGGCCCGCGAAGAAACCGGGCTGGTCGTGGAACTGGTCGCGCTACTGGGTGTGTACTCGGACCCGGCCCGCGATCCGCGCTCGCACACCTGTTCGGTGGTCTACGTGGCCCGGGCCTCCGGGACACCCACGGCCGAGGATGACGCCAAGGCCGTACACGTGGTCGACCCGGCCGCGCCGCCGGGACGGCTGGTATTCGACCACGAGCAGATACTGTTGGACTACCTCAGCTACCGGGAGACCGGGGCGAGGCCGGCGCCGCGCCAATAAGGTGAACGTCCCGTTGCGGAAAGGGGATGGTGATGCCGGCCTTTTGCAGCGTCTTCCAGATATTGCGGTTGAGTTCGGAAATACAGCCCACCAGACTGCGCTCGGGATCGCTGATCCAGACGTGCAGTTCGAGGTTGATGCCGCTGTCCCCGAAGGCGGTTAGCACACCGGCCGGGGCCGGCGACTTCAACACCCGCGGGTGGTCGTGGGCCACCGCCTCCAGCAGGGCGATGGCCTTCTCCGGGTCGTCGCGGTAACTGATCGGCACCGGCAGCTTAAGGCGCACGTTGCGGTCGCCGTAGGACCAGTTGGTGATCTCGGTCGTCAGCAGGGTTTCATTGGGCACGAGGATGTCGTGGCCATCGGAGGTGTGGATGACCACGTGCCGGGCATGCAACGCGGTAACCGTGCCCACGGTCTTGCCGAGGGTGATGGTATCGCCCGGGCGGATCGATCCTTCGAAGCCGAGAATCACGCCGCTGACAAAGTTGCTGACGATGCGCTGCAGGCCGAGGCCAAGGCCGACGCCGAGCGCACCGCCAAACACGGCCAGGGCGGTGAGGTCGATGCCGGCCGTCATCAACGCGATCAGCACAGCACCCGTTAGCAAAAGAAATTTGCCGAGCTTGGTGACGGCAATCTTGAGGCTGTCGTCGAGCGCCGGACTCTTCATGATCCGCCATTGCAGGGCATGGGAAAGCCCGAGCGCCACGAACATCAGTACGGCGATGGAAAAGATGAAACTGGCCGCGGTCAGCAGTGACAGCCGGACCTTGCCCAACTCGATCGCGTGTTCATCCAGAATCTGACCGATGGTCGGCAGCCAGCCGAGGATGTGCAGTACCAGCAGCAGCCAGATCGCCGCGGTCAGGGTGCCTTCCCAGGCCTTTAGCCGGCTGCCGGGACTCAGGCTGTGACGCAGAATAAAAACGCCGACGCGTACCAGCACCAGCGCGCCGGTGAGCAGCATGGCTGGCCGGAGCAGATCGAAGGCCAGCTCCAGGCGCCGTGACAGCACCACGGCCACGAATAGCCATATCCACAACACCAATGGAAACACCACCAGCGCACCACTGCGCATCGCCATGCGCGGTGCCTTTGAGGCGGCCCCCGGCCGGGTGGCGTTCTCCAGCGGCCGCCGCAGCAGGTGACTGGCCGCCCAGGCGATGACCAGACCGAACAACAGGATCAGTATCTGCCGCCAGGTCGTACCGCGGGACAGGTACTCCAGCACCACTTCGCGGGAAGGAAAGATTTCGAGCATGATGCCCTGAAAGTTTAATTGGGCGGTTGCCCGGCGGGAGCATAGTCCGCTATCCATCGGGGGTGCAAGCCGCCGTGCCGCTGCCGTTCATGGCTTTGGCGGTACAGGTCACAGAAGCGGTTCATTCCCGTATATCAGCCGCTTCGGCCACTCATGGTCTCACGCGATGCACAAGGATGTGCGAGTGCCGCGCAAGGGCAGGAGGCCCGAAGCGACCTGGTCCGGCATTCGCGCGTTCCTGCACATCAAAAAAAGCCCGCTTGCGCGGGCTGAGGAGAGAGAAACCGGGGGTCTTTGCGTATTGTTGTATTCAGACCCTGTACGACAAACGTTTACGGCTTGATGTAGGCAAACCCTTTGTTCTGCAGGATGGCGATCTCGGCCACGCCGCTCGGCACGATGTCTTTCTGGGATACATCATACAGGTCCTTCTTGGCATCAAGCTTCTTGCCCTTCAGGGTGTTGCCACACACGTTGAACGCCACGCCCTGAATTTTGAGCTTGTCGATATTGCTGGCGATGTCGTTGTTCTTCTTGGCCGACTGCACGAGGTCGAGGCCATTACCGTGCATCACCACGCGCAGATCAAGATTATCCTTGCCCACGGCGTTGATGTGGTTCTGGATGTTGCGCAGCGTAGCCATGTGCTGCTTTTCGTCACCCCCGTTCACGTGGTAGACGACCTTGTGTTTGTCGGCCGCCAGCGCGTTACCCTGAAGGGCGCCGATGGCGAGCACGGCGGTGAGAATGGCTAGAAATTTCTTCATAATGGTTGTCTCCTTTCAGTCTGTGGTTTCGTTAATCTAGACCTGAATGTAGGCCCAGCCCTGATTCTGGCGCCGCATGAGCTGCGCCACTCCAGAGTCGATGATGACTACACCCGGCAACAGCCGGGCGGTAATGCCCTTTTCCTTGGTCAGCCGGTCCAGGGTATTCTGGCAGGCGACAAAAGACAGATTGTCGTACTGCTCCTGCAGTCGCGCGATGCGCCGGGCATAGGGTGTGACGTCCGCGCGCAGCAACGCCAGACCGTCACCGTTGGTCACGACCTCGACGCGGACACTCTGGTTCTGCGCTTTGTAATGGCGCAGCAGACCTTCCAGGTCATTCATCATCTCGGCGAGCTGCTTCGGGTCGCTTTCGGTCACGTGCAGGATGATGCGCGGCGGGTTGTGAGTGGTGGCCGCCAGGGTGACGACGGGTTTGCCCGCTAGATGGCGACCGGCGGCCGTGGCGTCTGGAATGTTGTCTTGGCTTACCTGGTCAATATCGGCCACGCGCGTGTGCAGGAACCAGCCGAGCATCATGCCGAAGGTGAGCGTGGCCAGCGTGGCCGCCAGCGCCGAGGCGCTGAATCCGGAACGCCGGCCGTGGCGTCCATCGCGCAGGCCAACCGCTGACGGCTCCGGGTAGGCGAGACGCACCAGATCGCGCACTTTGCGCAATTCGCAGACCTCGCGGCTCAGCGCCTCATTGCTGTTGAGGGACAGGAGCAAGCGGCTCTTTTCCTCGGGTGCCAACTGCTCGTCCACGAAGGCGTTGAGGTGCTCGGCGGAAAATTCGCGCCGACGGTCGTCGGGATCTTTCATTTCACTCTCCGTAAATGCGTTCCGGGTGCCGCGCCGGCGGGCGCGGTATCGGCGTTGCTTTCCTGATGACGCAACAGGCTGAGCAAATCTTTCAGGGCCTGGCGGGCGCGGCAGAGGCGACTCATGATCGTGCCGATCGGTACGTCCAGGATCTGCGCCGCCTCGATGTAGCTGAAACCTTCCAGATCCACCAACGTGACTACCTGACGCTGCCCTGCCGGCAGCTTGGCGATCGCCAACCGCACCTGATGGACGACCTCCTGCTGGGACGTGGCCCGCTCCGGTGTCCATTCGTGCGCGAGATCCAGGTTGTCGACATCATCGGTCTCGCGCTGGCGCCGGAAGTGATCCCGAAAACAGTTTGTCAGAATGCTGTACAGCCAGGCGCCGGACGCGGCCGGGTCGCGCAGTTGGTCGGTCTTCTGCATGGCCTTGGTGAGGGTTTCCTGCACCAGGTCATCGGCCAGTGCCGGTTGATGCGTCCAGGCATAGGCGATCCGGTACAGCCGGGCGCGCTGCATCTCCAGATGCTGGCGCGCCTCGCGGGAACGAGAGAAAAAGTTAAGGATGCTGTGCATACTTGATTACTGGGTTTGACGGGCGATGGGTGGAGATTATTCCATAATCCATCCGGTGGCCGGCCAGAACCAGCCAATTCCCTTTTAATTACCGTAAGTTGCGGTTCGCCGGGGTCTGCACGGGACGTCCGTCGAGCAGGGCCTGTCCGTCCCGCAGGGTCAGTCGCCCGGCGACGAACCAGCCGATGGCCTCCGGCAGAATCCGGTGTTCCTCCCGGAGCACCCGTTCCGCGAGGGTGGCCGGGGTGTCGCCGGGTTCAACCGCAACCCGGGCCTGAAGGACCGCCGGCCCGGCGTCCACCGTCGGGGTGACGAAATGCACGGTGGCGCCGTGTTCGCGCGCACCGGCTGCCAGCGCTTGGGTATGGGTATTCAGCCCCGGGAAATCCGGCAGCAGGGAGGGATGGATATTCAACAGGCGCCCTTCGAAGTGGCGGATGAAATCGTCGGTCAGGATGCGCATGAAGCCCGCCAGCACGACCAGGGTCGGGGAATGGCGGTCGATGTGCTGGCGCAGTTCGACATCGAAGGCCGCGCGCGTGGGGTAGTGGCGGTGATCGATAACCTCCACCGCTACCCCGGCACGCCGCGCGCGGTCGAGCCCTGGGGCGTCGGGATTGTTACTGATGACCGCGCGCACATCGGCGTGCAGTCGGCCTTCGCGAATGGCGTCGAGGATGGCCTGCAGGTTACTGCCGCGGCCGGAGATCAGGACCACCAGGGACGGGCGGCCGGCGCCGGCTTCCCTTCCCGCCGTGGTCATTTCAGGATGACCACCTCGGGCTCGCCCTCGTGACGCTCGATGTGGCCGATGAGGAAGGCGGTTTCGCCCTGGGCGGCGAGGATGGACAAGGCCTTCTCGGCGGCGTCGGGCGCCACGGCCAGCACCATGCCGATGCCGCAATTGAAGGTGCGGTACATTTCGCTGTCCTCGATGTTGCCGCCCTCCTGCAACCAGTCGAACACGGCCGGTCGTTTCCAGGTGCGCGCATCGATGGCCGCGCGCGTGCCGTGTGGCAACACGCGCGGTACGTTGCCGGGCAGACCGCCGCCGGTGATGTGGGCGGCCGCGTGCACCAGATCGCGCTCGAGCAGCGCGAGCAGCGGTTTGACGTAGATGCGCGTTGGTTCCATCAGCGCCGCTCCCAGGGTCGTAGCGCCCAAGGGCATGTCGAGCTTCGCGCGCCGGACTTCCAGGACCTTGCGTACCAGCGAATAGCCATTGGAATGTACGCCGCTGGAGGCGATGCCGATGAGGGTGTCGTTGTGGCGGACGGCGCTACCATCGAGGATGCGCGATTTTTCCACCGCCCCGACCGAGAAGCCGGCCAGGTCGTAATCGCCGGCCGCGTACATGCCCGGCATCTCGGCGGTTTCGCCGCCGACCAGCGCACAGCCGGCGCGCCGGCAGCCCTCGCCGATGCCGGCGATGATCCGTTCGGCGATGTCGTTGTCGAGGTGGCCGGTGGCGAAGTAATCGAGGAAGAACAGCGGTTCGGCGCCCTGCACGACGATGTCGTTGACGCACATGGCCACCAGGTCAATGCCGATGGTGTCGTGTTGGCCGAGCTCGATGGCCAGTTTCAGCTTGGTACCGACCCCGTCGGTCGAGGAGACCAGCACCGGTTCCCGGTACTTGCCGGGCGGAATCTCGAACAGGGCGCCAAAACCGCCTAAGCCGGCGAGCACGCCAGGACGCTGGGTGCTGCGGGCGATGGGTTTGATGCGGTCGACCAGGGCGTCGCCCGCGTCGATATCGACGCCAGCGTCGCGATAAGTCAGTGATGTGCGCGGTTTGCCCACGGGGAGCGGGGATCCGGGTGGTGTCGGGGCGGGTATGGTAGGGCCGGGCCGGCGGGGTGTAAACCTTGACTTGGAGAGGCCGCTCTCGATAGCGTGCCATCGTCATGTCGCTTTCGCTGCTGCCCAATTTTATCAGTGCCTGCCGCATCGCGCTCTCGCCGGTGCTGATCTTCCTGCTGCACGAGCGCGACTACCGCATGGCCCTGATCGTGTTCCTGGTGGCCGGCATATCGGACGCGCTTGACGGCTTTATCGCCCGGCGCTGGGGGTTCATGAGCCGCACCGGCGCCATCCTCGACCCGCTGGCGGACAAGCTGCTGCTGGTCAGTGCCTACGTCATGCTGGCCTTTCTCGACCACCTGCCGTTCTGGCTGGTGCTGGTAGTGGCCTCGCGCGACGCCCTGATCGTGGGCGGTTATCTGGGCTATACCTCGATGTACGGTCCGGTGCACATGCGCCCGAGCCTGATGAGTAAACTCAATACCCTGCTGCAGATCACGCTGGTGCTGGCGGTGCTGGCGGCCGAGGCGCTGGCCTGGCCGCCGGCGGGATGGATCTCACCGCTGGTGTGGGCGGTACTGGCCACCACCGTGGCCAGCGGTCTGCACTATCTGTGGATCTGGGCGGTGCGCAAGGACATCGAGCACGTGCATGCGGAGAAACGACATGACTGAATACCGATCGCTGATGGCGGTGGCGCTGGTGGCGTTGACCGGCTGGCTGTTGTACCTGCTGGCCCCGGTGCTGACGCCGTTCCTGATCGCGGCGGTGCTGGCCTACATGTTCAACCCGCTGGTATTGCGGCTGGAACGCTGGCGCCTGCCGCGCGTGCTGGCGGTGATCGTCGTGTTCGTGCTCATCCTGTCGCTGGTCGTCGGGCTGGTGGCGATCCTGGTGCCGATGGTCGAGCGGCAGGTGAGTGGTTTTGTGGCCCGTCTGCCCGGCTATCTGGATTGGGCACAGACGAAACTGCTGCCGTTACTCAAGGACTGGCAGGCGCTGATCCCGGCGCTCGACCCGGACAACCTCAAGCAAGCGCTGCTCGATCACTGGAAAGAGATCGGGCGCTGGGTGAGCGGTGCCGCCGCCGACCTGACGCGTTCCGGGCTCGGGCTGTTCGGCTGGCTGGTGAGTCTGGTGCTGGTGCCGATCGTCATGTTCTATCTGCTGCTGGACTGGGAGCGGATCGTGCAGAACGTGCGCGGCCTGTTCCCACCGTCGATGCGCAGTCGCGTGGCGCAGCTGGCGCGCGAAACCGACGAAGTCCTGGGCAGTTTTCTGCGCGGCCAACTGTCGGTGATGGCCTCGCTCGCCACCATCTACAGCCTCGGCCTGTGGCTGGTCGGGCTCCACCTCGCGCTGCCCATCGGCCTGGCCGCCGGGCTGGTGAGTTTCGTTCCTTACCTCGGCTTCATCACCGGTGTGGTGGCGGCGGGCATCGCCGCCTGGTTGCAGTTCCAGGATCCGATGATGGTGGTGTGGGTGGTGGCGGTGTTTCTGAGCGGCCAGCTGCTGGATGCGCTGTTCCTGACACCGCGCCTGGTCGGCGGGCGGATCGGCATCCATCCCGTCGTGGTCATCTTCGCCATCATGGCGGGCGGAACGCTGTTCGGATTTTTTGGCGTGCTGCTGGCGTTGCCGGTGGCGGCCGTGCTCAAGGTCTGGCTGCGGCAGGTGCATGGATATTATATAAAGTCGCCGCGACCGGTCCGACGCCGGCGATGAGCGCCCAGCTCGCGCTCAACCTGAGGTTGCGCGACGGTTCTTCGTTCGGAAATTTTCTCCCCGGCCGCAATCGCGAGGCGCTGGCCCAGGCGCAGGCGCTGCTCGAGCCGACGGCCGCTTCCGGATTTCATTCGCTCTATCTGTACGGCGATCGCGGCAGCGGCAAGACCCACCTGCTGGAAGCCGTCTGCCGCCGCTCTGCCGATACCGGACGCGCACCGTTCTATCTCTGCTTGCGAGATGCCACTACGCTCGACCCCGCCATGCTGGAAGGGGTCGAGCAGAATTCGCTGGTTTGCCTCGACGATCTTGGCGAGGTGGCGGGTAAGCCGGCGTGGGAAGAGGCCTTGTTGTCGTTGTGGGAACGCTGCCGCCAGCGTCAGGGTGTCTGGCTGGCAGCCGCCTCGGCTCCGCCGGACCGGCTCGGCCTGCGCCTGGCCGACCTGGCCACGCGCCTTTCGACCGCCGCGGTCTATGCCCTGCATGTGCTGAGCGACGAGGAAAAACTCTCGGCCATGCGTCTGCGCGCCGGCAATCGTGGGCTCGAACTGCCGGAAGAAGTGGCGCGCTACATTCTCAACCGCTATCCGCGCGATCTCGGCACGTTGTTCGCGCTGCTCGATCGTCTCGATGATGCAGCGCTCGCCCAGCAGCGGCGCATCACTGTGCCGCTGGTGCGCGAATTGGATGAAAAAGCTTGAGTATTATTTCTTGCCGCAGAGGCGAAAACGCTTAGCTTTTGACGTCGGTCACCTCGGCCTCGCGCCGGCGGCGCACGTACAGTGCCGCCGGGGCAACAAACACCAGCACCAGCAGTGTCTCGATCAGGGCCAGCGTCCGCACCATCCCGGGGTCGCTCCAGGCCAGCATCACGCCCTCGCTGAAATACAGCAGCATGACGAGGCATCCATGAATGTAAACGCGATAGCCGGTGCCGAGCAGGGCGGGTGTGAGCGCCACGAGTGGCAGCAGCTTGATCAGCGTCCAGATTGCCACCGGCGCATAACTCGATGGCGCCAGCCAGAGTTCCCACAGGAGGCTCAGTGCGATCATTCCTGCCCAGGCGGCGAGCGCCGTCAGCTTGAGCTGCCTCATTTTGCGTCTGACGATCCGGCTGCGAGTTTATATGCGAGGGTCGCCAGCCGGCGGCCCAGGGCAATGCACAGCATGTGCTCATCGCGGCTGATGGGCAGTTGGTTGTCCGGCCCGGCCACGTGGCTGGCCCCATAGGGGGTGCCGCCCGTGACGGTCTGCATCAGCGCCGCTTCGCTGTAGGGCAGGCCGGTCAGTACCATGCCGTGATGCAACAGCGGCACCATCATGCTCAGCAGGGTCGCTTCCTGCCCGCCATGCTGACTGGAAGACGAGGTGAACACCGCCGCCGGCTTTCCGGCAAGTTCGGCCGAGATCCAGATGTCGCTGGTCGATTCCAGGAAATATTTCAGCGGCGCTGCCATGTTGCCGAAGCGCGCCGGGCTGCCGAGCGCGATCCCCGCGCATTCGCGCAGGTCGTCGTGCGTCGCGAACGGCGGGCCGTCGGCCGGGATGGCGGGCGGCGGGCGATCGAAACCGGCCGAGACCTCGGGCACGGTGCGCAAGCGGGTGCGCATGCCGGTGACCGATTCCACGCCGCGGGCGACCAGTCGCGCCATTTCCGCCACGGCGCCGTGGCGGCTGTAGTACAGGATCAGAATGTCGGCCACGTCAGAGAATCCGCAGTACGTTTTCGGGTGGGCGGCCGAGCATCGCTTTCGAGCCGTTGATTACGATTGGGCGCTCGATCAGTTTCGGATGTTTGATCATCGCCTTCATGATCGCCTCGTCGCTGAGCGCAGGATTACCGAGCCCGGCGGTCTTGTATTCGGGTTCATTGGTTCGCAGCAGCCCGCGGGCGGGCAGACCCAACAAACGCAACAGTGTCTTCAGCTCCGTCATGTCCGGTGGCGTTTTCAGATACTCGATGACGCGTGTCTCAAGGCCGCGCTTTTCGAGCAGCGCCAGGGTCTGGCGGGATTTGTGGCAGCGCGGGTTGTGGTAAATAGTAATGGACATCGCTGATCTCCGACCGGTTCTGGGCGATAAAAGGCTGTATTGCCGGCATTTTAACCGCGGGTTGCGTTGACAGGCACTTCCGGCCGGTGCTAAGGTTGCCCCGCGTTCTGGCTGCACTATTCTTCACGGACAGCCGCAAGAAATCACCAAAAGAATCATCAGAAGGAGACAAGAAATGCAGAATCTCAATAAAGCCCTGTCGCTCCTGGTCGCCGCCCTGTTCGTGGCGGGTTGCGCCACCCAGCCTGAGAAGAAGGAAGAGACCAAGGCGGCGGCGGAGACCCAGCCGACCACACCGACCGGCCCGGCCCGGAAAGCCGATGACAGCTACAGTGTGGTTCGTGGTGACCATCTCTGGGGTATCTCCAGCAAACCGTCCATCTACGGCAATCCCTACCAGTGGCCGCTGATCTTCAAGGCCAACCGCGACAAGATCAAGGACGCGGACCTGATCCAGCCTGGGCAGGTGCTCAGCATCAACCGCAATGCCTCGGCCTCCGAGGTTGACGCCGCGATCCGTCACGCCAAGACCCGCGGAGCCTGGACACTGGGTGTGGTTGAAGATTCCGACAAGAAGTATCTCTCCAGCAACTAAGCCAACGAATGTCCGGCGCGCGTCGCCGATTTACCGGAAGGGCCCTGATCAGGGCCCTTCTTGTTTTTCCCCCTCGCCGGTTGACCCCTGAGCGCATAGGCGGTTTCTTCATTCGCCTGTGGCGGTTGATCGGGCTGGTGCGCGAGCGCTTCAGCGCGGACCGCTGCACCCGTGCCGCCGGCGCGCTGGCGTTCACCACCGTGTTCGCGCTGGTGCCGCTGCTGGCGGTGGTGTTCGCGGTGCTGTCAGTGTTCCCGGTGTTCGAGCGCTGGATGGATACCGTGCAGACCTTCGTCTCCAACAACTTTGTGCCGGCGGCCGGCGAGGTGGTGGCTAAATATCTCAAGGAGTTCTCAACCAAGGCCGCGCAGTTGACGATCTGGGGGATGTTGTTCGTGCTGGCGACGGCGCTGCTCATGATGGGCACCATCGAGCGCACCTTCAACGACATCTGGCACGTGCAGCGTCCACGCCGCCGCCTGCACCGGTTGGTCGGCTACTGGGCGGTGCTGACACTGGGGCCGATTCTGTTGGCCGCCGGGCTGTCGCTCGGCGCCTATGCCGGTGGCCTTACGCCGGCGAACATGGCTGGATCGCTGAGCCGGCTGAGGGGTTTCGTTGACAACCTGCTGCCGTTCCTGTTCGAGACGCTGGCCTTCGTGCTGCTGTACATGGTCGGGCCCAACATCCTCGTGCGCCTGCGCCATGCCGCACTTGGCGGACTGGTGGCGGCGCTATTATTCGAGATTGCCAAGAAGCTGTTCGCGGGCTACATCGGTCGTTATGGCACCTACCAGCAGATCTACGGGGCGATTGCGGTCCTGCCGGTGTTCCTGCTGTGGGTCTATCTCTCGTGGCTGATCGTGCTGTTCGGGGCCGTGCTGACCGCCAGCCTGCCGGAGTGGCGCCGGCTCTCCCAGCCGGGCGGGCGTCAATCGCCAGCCGGGCGGAACTCCAGGCGTTCGTAGGCGCTGGTGGCCTCGACCAGTTTGGTGGCCACGATGCGATTCAGCCGGTAGCCATTATCGAGGTAGAGCGTGCGATCGGGGCGGAAGATCCCGCACGGCACGACCAGTGTTGGCGGGATATTGAGCGCCCTGATCTCCGGCAACAACAGCGCCGGCATGAAATCGCTCTCCTGGTTTCTCTCGTTGAGGGTCTTGATGACCACCGCTTCGGCCGAGGGGGTCAGGCGCTGTGAGCCGACTTCCACGCTCGACGGATTGGCGCTGCGCAGCCAGCGCACCGAGGCCACGGTCCAGGCGGTGCCCTCGCCGGGCGTGCGCAGGCCGAGCAGGTCGCCGACGCGAACGCGCGTCTTGATGACGCCGCGCTTGGCCAGGGAAAGGCCGCCGGCGCTTTCTTCGATCACGCTCCAGCGCGCGTACTCCAGATCGTCGCTGCGCACCTCGATCGACTTGTTCTCGCGCGTGCCGACGTGGGTGCGTTCCGGCGTCGGGCCGACGAAGGCCGAGCTGACCACGAATTTAACCCCGCCGTTCAGCCAGTAGTTGACGGCGTCGATGCCGACCGCCACGTCGACCTCCTGGTCGAGGCGGGCGTTGCGCCGAAACACGCGTTTCGGGTGCAGGCCCCAGACGCTGATGAGCCGCTTGAGCAGATCCTGCGCCTCGACGAAGAAGCCCTCCGGC
The DNA here is from genome assembly GCA_919902925.1 of Acidiferrobacterales bacterium. Classification (GTDB taxonomy): domain Bacteria; phylum Pseudomonadota; class Gammaproteobacteria; order Acidiferrobacterales; family Sulfurifustaceae; genus CAKKRZ01. Next base: position 24,027 of record CAKKRZ010000139.1, read on the forward strand.
AGCCCCTCGGCCGGCAGTGGCTCGCCGCGCGCGACCGCCGTCCACTGCTGGTGGAGCTTGCGTGCCAGCTCGACGGTGTTGAGCAGCCGGAAACGCCGGGGGTCTTCCAGCAGGGTGTCGGGCGTGTAGAGCACGCCGGAGCGGTCGGCGGTCAGATCGACCAGGAACTGGCAGGTCGGATCGAAATTGACCTGGGCCGGCAGGATGGTGGCCAGGTGCGCCCAACGGTCGAGGTACTGGTAGATCTTGTCGACCTGGCGGGCGTTGAGATGATAGGGATCGCTCACGTCCAGCAGCAGGGCCTGCTTGTAGGCGTTGGCCACGCTGCTTTTCTGGGTGGCGCGGTTGCAGATGTCGTCCACCACCGTTTCCGCCAGGCCCAGGCTGTCGGCATAACGGTAGAGGGTGTGGATCTCCAGCCAGTGACCGATCGGCGGCGGCGAGTACGACTCGTAGGAGATCACGATCGCCTCGGTCAGGTAGTGGACGGCGCGCTGGGCCGCCAGCGACAGCGTGCGCGCGTGTTTGTGTTTGATCTCCGCATCGCCGAGTTTCGACAGCTCGAGCACCACCCACTTATAGGCGAACGCCATCTCCAGCTGCATCTGCCGCGCGTGCTCGGCGATGCCCTTGCTCTTGTCCGGCAGCGGCAGCGGCAGACCGATGTACTGTTTTTGCAGTTCGAGGGTGAGCTGGTTGGTCGTATAGCGGTAGAGCTCGGCCACCTCGAAGCGGTTCTGGGGCTCGATCGCCATGCGGTTGTACAGCGACAGCTGGCTCAGGACCTTGCGCGCGGTCTCGGCGATGTTGAGCAGCGGCAGCTCGGACAGCCACTGTTCCACGCGCGCCGGGCGGGTCTCGACCTCGGCGATCACCCGGCCGGAAATCTGCGGTACGTTCAGTTGAATCGGCATCCCCGTCCCCATTGGCTTGTTCTTGGTTTTGTTCGCTGATTGTAGCGGTCGGAACCCGCCCGGTTCAATTTCGCGGTTAACCGGTTTACAGTGAGCCGCACCCGGGAGACCCGGTTCAGAACCCTTAACTTATGTCCACCCGTCTGCGCTGGTCGCTGTTCCTGCTGTTGCTGGCCGTTCTTCTGCCGGCCATCCACCTCTATTGGCGTGCCCGCGTCGGCATCGACACATCCCTGACCTTCCGCATCCTGTGGAGCGCCGCCTTTCTGGTGTTTGGGATCGCGCTGCTCGGCACCCTGGCCCGCTGGCGGCCGGAGGGCAACGTCAATGGCTGGCGGGCGGCGGCGCTCTTCGCCGGGGCGGTGCTGGCCGCTGCTGAGGTCTGGGCTGTGTCGAAGGGTGCGGCGCGTGCGTTCAGTCTGGAGGTATGGATGGCGTCGCTGTTTGGCCTGGCCGTGGCCCTGATTCTGCCGCGCTGGCTGCCGGAGCCATGGTTGCGTTACTGGCTGGGGCTGGAACGCCGGGGCCAGGAAGATCGTCCGACCCCGGGCTAGCGGCTAGCGTTTTTTCTCCGGGATGTTGCCCTCGATGGCGGCCTGTTCCACCAGGCGATCGAATTCCTCGGCCTTCATCAGTCCGCGCGCGGCGACGATGTCGCGCACCGGCCGGCCGGTGCGCTCCGACTCCTTCGCGACCTCGGCCGCCGCCGCGTAACCGATCGCGGTGTTGAGCAGGGTGGCGAGCCCGACGCTGGTGTGGATGAAGTGCAGGCAGCGTTCGCGATCGACACGCAGCCCCTTCAGGTTTTTTTCAGTGGCGGCGTTCACGGCACGGGTCAGCCAGTCCATGGCATCGAACAACGCCGATCCCAGGGCCGGCATCATGACGTTGAGTTCGAGCTGTCCGGCCTGCGTCATCATGGCGATGGCGTGGTCTTGTCCGAGCACCTGATAGCAGACCTGGTTGAGCATCTCGAACATCACCGGGTTGACCTTGCCGGGCATGATCGACGAACCCGGCTGCACCGCCGGCAGGACGATTTCACCAAGACCGGTGCGCGGGCCGGAGGCGAGCAGGCGCATGTCGTTGGCGATGCGCGTGATCTCCAGGGCCGCGGCGCGGATGGCGTTGGAGAGCTGCTGCAGGTCGTGCATGGACTGCATCTGCGCGGCGAGATGGCCGGCGGGACGGATCGCCTCGCCGGTCAGGCGCGCCAGTTCCTTCGCCACGCCGTCGATGTAACCCGGCGCGGTATTGAGCCCGGTGCCGGCGGCCGAGCCGCCGAGACCGGTTTCACACAGCAACGGTCGCACCGTCGCCAGCGACGCCGCCGCGCGCCGCAGCGTGAAGGCGTAGGCGCCGAACTCGCGGCCGATGGTGGTCGGCACGGCGTCTTGCAGGTGGGTGCGCCCGCTCTTGACCGTGTCGGCCTCGCGGGTGGCAATGGTTTCGTAGGCCGCCGCCATGCCCTCGATGGCCGCCAGCAGCCGCGGCAGCTTGGCCAGGGCCGCGAGCCGGATCGCCGTCGGGATGGTATCGTTGGTGCTCTGCCCCATGTTGACGTGGTCGTTGGGGTTCACCGGGCGGTAGACGCCTTTTTTTCCGCCGAGCGCGACATTGGCGAGGTTGGCGATCACCTCGTTGCTGTTCATGTTGTGCGAGGTGCCGGCGCCGGCCTGGAAACGGTCGACCACGAACTGGTCGTGGTGTTTGCCGGCGACGATCTCGTCCGCCGCCCGGATGATGGCCTCGGCCGGTTCGGCCTCGAGCCAGCCGGCGTCGCGATTGGCGACCGCCGCCGCGCGCTTGATGCGGGCGTGGGCGACGATAAAATCGCCGTCCGGCCGGCGGCCGGAGATGGGGAAGTTATCGACCGCGCGCGCCGTCTGGATGCCGTACCAGGCATCGGCCGGTACGCGAAAATCGCCCAGGCTGTCGGTTTCGGTGCGGAATTTTTCTGACATGGCTCGATCCAAGGGGTTACGCCGGGATTATAGGAGCAAAGTGCCGGCCCTCAAAAACGGCTCATCCAGTTGACGGAGGTTATCGTGTACAGACGTATTCGCGGGTTCATGTTGCTTGCTGCTTTTCTGCCGTTGTTGGCCTCGGCGGCCGGTTCGAACATCACCTTGCCCGACCCCGAGGGCAACCGGCATTCGGTCCAGAAATACCTGGGCCAGGGCAAGTGGACGGTAGTGGTGATCTGGTCGGTCGACTGTCCGATCTGCAAGAAGGACATATTTCACATGGCCTTCTTCCACGATGAACACAAAGGCCGCGATGCCACCGTGCTCGGCATCTCCATCGATGGCGTCAGCCAGTCGAAACGCGTTCAGGGGTTCATCCGCGACCAGTCGCTCAGTTTTCCGAACCTGATCGGCACGGTGGATACCCCGGAACAGCTCACCGGAAAATCGTTCGTCGGCACGCCGACCTATTACCTTTATAACCCGAAGGGCGTATTCGCCGCCCAGCTGATCGGGCCGGTTACCCAGTCGCAGATGGAGGGTTACATCAAGACCCTGGCGGCCGGGAAGGGCGGCTGATCGCCGGCATGCCCTGTCGCCATTACCTGGTCGCCGGTTCTGTGCAGGGCGTGTTCTTCCGTGCCACCGCGCAGGAGACCGCCCGCGCGCTCGGTCTGCGTGGCTGGGTGCGCAACACGGACGACGGTGGCGTTGAGCTGGTCGCGTGCGGTAACGAGGCGAAACTGGGCGAGCTGGAACGCTGGCTGCACCGCGGCCCGCCGCGGGCGCGGGTGAAGGGCGTCACGGCGAAGGCCGTCGAACCCGAATCGTTCCCGGACTTCGCGGTCAGGTACTGAGGCCGTACTGAATCCAGGTTTTTCCTGCCGGCATCGGAGATCACTGCGGGTGCCAGCGCTGTTTCAGGGCCTGGTTGACCTTGAGCGGATAACTCGCATCGCGCAGGCTGCCGTGATAGCGGCGCAACGCCAGGTTGAGGTTGCCGCGCTCGCGTTGCAGGTAGTACTTCAGGATCGTGCAGCCGTAGCGCAGGTTGGTCTGCACGCGAAACAGGCTGTCGCCCGGGCGCCCGATCTCCTTCATCCAGAACGGCATCACCTGCATCAACCCGCGCGCGCCGACGGAGGAGATGGCAAACGGGTTGAAGTTGCTCTCCACCTCGATCACCGACAGCACCAGCTCCGGCAACAGTCCGGCGCGCGTGGCCTCCTGGTGCACGTGCCGCAATATCTCCACTCGCAGGCGCTGATCGGGAATGCGGTGCGCGAGGCGTCGGGACATGTCGGTCAGCCACACCTCGGCGTCGAAGCGGTCGCGGAAACTGTGGGTATCGCCGACTGCCTGTTGCAGCAGGGCGCGCAGTTCAGGATCGACCGGCGGGGTCGGGACGGCCGCGCGGCTGGCCGGTGTCAGCAGCAGCAGTGACGCGGTGAGGATTCCCAGGGTGGTTCGGTGCATGGCGGTCGGGTGGCCCTGTTGGGACAGACAGTAGGCAAAGGGGCCGGGGTCTGCAAGCGTATACTGATTCTGTATGGTGCAGGTCACCTCAACCTTTCCGGCCCTGCCGGCGGATCATCCCGATCCGCAACGCTGGCTCGACGCGATCACCGCCGGGCGCAGCGAGGCGGAGGCCGGTCTGATCCGCCGTGCTTGGGCATTGGCCGAGCGTTCGCACGCCGGCCAGACGCGCGCCAGCGGCGAACCTTATGTCTCCCACGCCCGGGCGGTGGCCAGCATCCTGGCCGAACTGCGGCTGGATGCCGAGAGCATCGCCGCCGCCATTCTGCACGACGTGGCCGAGGATACGGACACGACCCTCGAAGACATCCGCGCCCAGTTCGGGCCGGGGGTGGCGGCGCTGGTCGACGGCGTGACCAAACTCGACGTCCTGCCCGAGCTGCACCGGGATCTGGCGGCCTCGCGCGCCGGCCACGCCCAGGCCGAAAGCCTGCGCAAGATGCTGCTGGCCATGGCCGAGGACGTGCGCGTGGTGCTCATCAAGCTGGCCGACCGGCTGCACAACATGCGCACGCTGTCGGCGCTGCCCGCGGACCGGCAGCAGCGCATCGCCCGCGAGACCATGGATATCCTCGCGCCGCTCGCCAACCGTCTCGGCATCTGGCAGATCAAGTGGGAGCTGGAAGACCTTGCCTTCCGTTACTTGGAGCCCGAGGCTTACCGGCAACTGGCGGCCTCGCTGGCCGAGCGGCGCATTGACCGCGAGGCCTACCTCGACCGTTTTGTCGCGCGCCTGTCCGGCGAACTGGCGGCGGCCGGGATCAAGGCCGACATCAGCTCGCGCGTCAAGCACATCTACAGCATCTGGCGAAAGATGCAGCGCAAGCACATCGGCTTCGGCGACATCTTCGACGTGCGCGCCGTGCGCCTGCTGGTGGACAGCGTGCGCGACTGTTACGCCGCGCTCGGCATCGTGCACTCGCTGTGGCCGCACGTGCCCGGCGAGTTCGACGATTACATCGCCACGCCCAAGGAAAACAATTACCGCTCCATCCACACCGCCGTGGTCGGCCCGGAGGGCAAGACCGTCGAGGTGCAGATCCGCAGCCACGAGATGCACAACCAATCCGAGCTCGGCGTCGCCGCCCACTGGCGCTACAAGGAAGGCGCTCGCCAGGATCGCGATTTCGACGACAAGATCACCTGGTTGCGCAGCCTGCTGGAATGGAAGGACGAGGTCGCCGAGGCCTCGGATTTCGTCGACCAGTTCAAATCGGAGGTGTTCAGCGAGCGCGTGTACGTGTTCACGCCCAAGGGCCGCATCGTCGATCTGCCGGTGGGTGCGACCCCGCTCGACTTCGCCTATCACATTCACACCGACGTCGGTCATCGCTGTCGTGGCGCCAAGGTCAACGGGCAGATGGTGCCGCTGACCTACGCCCTGAAGACCGGCGAACGGGTCGAGGTTCTCACCGCCAAGACCGGCGGTCCGTCGCGTGACTGGCTGTCACTGCATCACGGTTACCTGCACACCAGCAAGGCGCGGCAGAAGGCCGCGGCCTGGTTTCGCCTGCAGGAACAGGGCGCGGCCATCACCGCCGGTCGTGCCGAGCTGGATCGTGAACTCGACCGCCTCGGGGTCAGCAACGTCAAGCTGGAGACGCTGGCGCAGCGGTTGAACTTCGCGCGCGTGGACGATCTGCTGGCGGCCGTCGGTCGCGACGAGGTCAAATCCACGCAGATCGCCAATGCCCTGTCAGAGGCGCCGGCACCGCCGACACCGCCAGCACCGCGTCCCGCGCCCATCGCGGCGATGCCGGGCGAGGTCTCGGTCCAGGGGGTTGGTCGACTGTTGACGCGCATGGCCCGCTGCTGCAATCCCGTGCCGGGGGATGCCATTGTCGGTTTCATCACGCGCGGGCAGGGTGTCACGGTTCACCGTCGCGAATGCCCGAATGCGTTGCGTCACCGCGACGAGCACGAAGAGCGGTTGATCGAGGTCAGCTGGGGCGCGGAGTCGCCGGGTGCCTATCCGGCCGATATCGAGGTCACGGCCTGGGACCGGTCGGGTCTGTTGCGCGACATCACCGCGTTGCTGGCCAACGAACGCATCAACGTGCGCTCGGTCAGCACCCAGACCGATCGTCAGAACGTCGCGCACATGGTCTTTACCGTCGAGATCGCCGACCTCGGCTCGCTCAGCCGCGTGCTCGACCTGATCGACCGGTTGCCGAACGTCTCGCGCGTTCGTCGCAAGACCGGTTGATATCCGTTCTTCAGCGTTCCATCAACTCGACCAGGATAGTCTTGGCGATAAAGCCGATCAGCCCGAGGCCGAGGGCGATGAACAGAACGAGATAGCCGAATTTACCAGCCTTCGACTCCTTGCCCATCTTCCAGATAATCAGCAGCATCCAGCCGATCAGCACCGTGACGCCGATGGTCAGCGACCACGATTCGAAGGTTTCGATGTCCATGGCCAGTCCCGGCCCGAGAGCGACGCTAGCGGCAGTCCGGCGAGTCGGTACGACAGATTCGCAACGGTTCCATCGATTTCAGCAACTCCTCGGCATTGGCAGGGCCGATGGGCGCATTCGTCGCCTCGAACGCCGGTCCGCGCGATGCGCGGTGCAGCAGCAGGAGATGGTTCTCCGCCTGGAAGACCAGGTAGACGGCCAATTCCCCCTGCCCGCGCCGGAGCCCACTCGGGCTGTCCCGGTCCATCCGTCGACAGCCGAGGATGGCGGTCTCGCCGGTCACTGATCCGATCCGGCGCTGACCCAGTCGTTGGTACACCAGTTGGTCCTCGCAGGAACGC
>CAKKRZ010000140.1 GCA_919902925.1 Acidiferrobacterales bacterium
TCACTGTAGGTTATGCCGCGCATCAAGGGCGCCATGGCCCGCCTCAGGCTTTTGAACAACACCGGATTCTCCTGTTCCTGGCTGGCCAGCAGCTCTTTCATTTTCTGCCGCTGACTGGGCATCGTAAAACAGGCCGGGCAGTTATCGCGGATGGCCGGTAGTCCAGCACGTTCGGCGAAATTCCGGGTCTGGCGCTCGCGCACATACACCAGCGGCCGGATGATGCGCAGATCGCCGGCGTCGTTGCGGTAATGCGCCTTCATGGTCCCGAGCCGCCCGCCGAAAAAAGCGCTCAACAGGAAAGACTCGGCCAGGTCGTCGAGGTGATGGCCCAAGGCCAGGACGTTGTAACCCTCCTTCCGGGCCACGTCATAAAGGATGCCTCGGCGCATGCGCGCACAGTAAGAACAGAATGAGTCGCCACGCATGGTCATGAGTGCGCGCTCGACGATCTTCTCGGTGCGGTAAAAAAGCGGGATTTCCAGGGCCGGGACATAGGTCCGCAGATACGAGGGATCGAAGCCCTCGATCCCCGGATCCACCGTGGCCGCGCCGATCTCGAACCGGAGCGGGGCCCGGCGCTGCAAGTGCCGCAGGGCGTGCAACAGGGTCAGGCTGTCCTTGCCCCCGGACAGGGCGACCAGCACCCGATCATCCGGGCGAATCATGTCGAACTCGGTGATGGCCCGGGCGGTGGCGCGGATTACGGGTTTCGGGGGTATGGGGTGGCTGTTCACGGGACCTAGTATGCCCGCGAACGTCGTGAAATGCGTCAAAACCCCATGAATCATGCCAAATCCGGGGGTTCCTGCTAAACTCTGCGCCTCATTTTTTGGTGGAGTGCCCATGACCGACCGTTTTCTGTTCACGTCCGAATCCGTTTCCGAAGGCCACCCCGACAAGGTCTGCGATCAGATCTCGGATGCGGTGCTTGACGCCATCCTCGCCAGCCACAAGAACGCACGCGTCGCTTGTGAAACGCTGGTGAAAAATAATTTGATCGTGCTGGCCGGCGAGATCACAACCACGGCCCGCATTGATTTCGACAAGGTCGCACGCCAAGTCGTGCGCGACATCGGTTACACGGACGAGATGGGTTTCGGTCCGGATTCCTGCACCGTGCTGACCGCCATCGGTCAGCAGTCGCCGCACATTGCCCAGGGCGTGGACGTGGGCAAGGGCCTGGACCTCGAACAGGGCGCCGGCGATCAGGGCCTGATGTTCGGTTACGCCACCGATGAAACCGACGTACTCATGCCGATGCCGATCACGCTGGCGCATCGCCTCGTGAAACGCCAGGCCGAGGTGCGCAAGAAGGGCAAACTCACCTGGCTGCGCCCGGACGCCAAGTCACAGGTCACCGTGCGCTACATCGACGGCAAGCCGGCCGGCATCGATACCGTGGTGCTGTCCACTCAGCACGCGCCGGGCGTGAAGCACAAAACGCTCAAGGAAGCGGTGATCGAAGAAATCGTGAAGCCGGTGCTGCCCAAGAAATGGCTCGACAAGAATACCAAGTACCTCATCAACCCGACCGGCGCGTTTGAGATCGGCGGCCCGGTGGGCGACGCCGGCCTGACCGGCCGCAAGATCATTGTCGATACCTATGGCGGCATGGCTCGTCACGGCGGCGGTGCGTTCTCCGGCAAGGATCCGTCCAAGGTCGATCGCTCGGCGGCGTACGCCGGCCGCTATGTCGCCAAGAACATTGTCGCCGCCGGGCTGGCGGCGCGCTGCGAAATCCAGATCGCCTACGCCATCGGTGTCGCCAAACCGGTATCGGTACATGTCGATACCTTCGGCACCGGGACCATCCCGGATGCGCGCATCGCCGCCATTGTGCAGGAGGTGTTCGACCTGCGCCCGAAAGGCATCGTGAAGATGCTCGATCTGTTGAGGCCCGTGTACCAGCAGACCGCGGCCTACGGCCACTTCGGCCGCACCGAGAAAGGCTTCACCTGGGAACGCACCGACAAGGCCGCGGCCTTGCGCGATGCCGCGGGGAACAAGGCAAAAATCCGGATTTCGGCCTAGACTGTACATTTAGTTATTTGTTTGCGCCGCCCCACCTGGGGCGGCCACGGTTTCTCCGAGGAGCGTTGCAACCCGCCATCCGCGCGGGCCAGGCTTGGAGGGGTCGTGATTTTAATTGCAACGGCGCTCCAATCGTATGAGATCGCGCGAAACGCACCACGGCGACGTGCAGGAAGCACAAGTGTCGCGAAGGCCAGGGATGGCCGTGAGCGACCTCACCCCCTCTCCCTCCGGGAGAGGGAATGAGGGTGAGGGCGGGTCGTGTAACTCTTTACTTTCACGAGGAGCACCGTTATGTCCGCCGTCGTCAATTCCAAATTCACCGACTACAAGGTCGCTGACATTTCCCTGGCCACCTGGGGTCGCAAGGAAATCCTGATCGCCGAGACCGAAATGCCCGGTCTCATGGCACTGCGTGAAGAATTCGGCGCCAAGCAGCCGCTCAAGGGCGCGCGCATCTCCGGCTCCTTGCACATGACCATTCAGACCGCGGTGCTGATCGAGACGCTCGTGAAGCTCGGCGCGCAGGTGCGCTGGGCCTCGTGCAACATCTACTCCACCC
>CAKKRZ010000141.1 GCA_919902925.1 Acidiferrobacterales bacterium
AACGCATCGGCCATTCCGGCCAGCTGCTGGCGGACGTGAACGACATCCTCAAGGATGCCGGCCTCAAGTACGAAGGCAAGCAGCCGGTGCGCCACATGGTCGAGGTGCTGATCGAGGATCTCGGCTACGACGAACTCAAGAAGCCGGTGAAGAAGCCGCTCGAAGGCATCAAGATCGCCGGCTATGTCGGTTGCCAGACCAACCGCCCGTTCGGTGTCGATGGCGAGTCGTTCGAGAACCCGAAGTATCTCGACAAGCTCACCGAAACCATGGGCGCCGAGGCGGTCGAGAAATACGACCAGAAAGTCACCTGCTGCGGCGGTGCGCTGGCCTTCTCCGAGCCGGACAAATCCTATGTACAGATCAGCAAGATCATCGAATCGGCCTATGACCACGGCGCCGAGATGATCGTCACCCCCTGCCCGGTGTGCCAGATGAACGTCGAGGTCTACCAGGACCTGATCAACAAGAAATTCAACAAGAAGTTCAAGATCCCGGTGGTGTACTACTCGCAGCTTATGGCCGTCGCCTACGGCGCCAGTGCCAAGGAAGCGGGCCTCGACGGCAACATCATCCGCGCTACCAAACTTGAGGAGATCGCGGCCAAGAAGTAAGGCGTCGCTCTCGCCGCCGTCCGAAGGAAAAGGCCCGCGCGAGCGGGCCTTTTGCCGTGTAGGGAGCGCACACAATGCCCGTCTTGACACTCGTACACTTGTGTACGATGCTGTGCTTCCGTGAACGGCGCGGAATTGATCCGGCGAATTACGCAACTCGGCAAGGAACGCGGTGTGCCGGTTCGTTTCGAGGCGCGCCAGGGCAAAGGCAGTCACGGGCGGCTTTATTACGGCGACTGCTTTACCACCGTCAAAGACCGCAAGAAAGAGCTAGGCAAAGGCTTGTTGCACGCCATGCTGAAACAGCTCGGCCTGACACGGCGCGATATTGAGAGGTGAAATGTGATCATGGCCTATCCGGTAAATCTCAAACGTCATAAAGATGGCGCAATTCTGGCGACCTTTCCTGATGTGCCCGAGGCGCTGACTGAGGGCGAATCGGTAAACGAGGCGCTGACCGAAGCGCATGACGCCCTGGCCGCCGCTTTGGGGGGATACATCAACGAACGCCGCGCAATTCCCCCGCCGTCAAAGGCCAAGCGTGGACAGCGCCTGGTGTTTCTGCCACCGCTGCCGGCGGCCAAGCTCGCGCTGTATCAGGCGATGCGCGACGCCAATCTGACCAATGTGGCGCTCGGCAGACGCCTGAAGATCACGGAGGCCGCCGTGCGGCGATTGATTGACCTTGACCACCGTTCACACATCGGCCAAGTCGAAGAGGCACTTGCCGCACTGGGTAAGCGGCTGGTGGTTGAAGTTGAAAAAGCAGCGTAACTTGTGTTGACCCGGGGCAGATGCACGGTACGGTGAGGGCGATACGGAGTTGAGTGTCCTATCCTTTATCATTTCATCTGGTAGAGTGCGTTGGACGTTTCCGTCCGATCCAGCGGAGGAAGAGATGACCCATATGGCCAGGATGTTGCATTTGGGGACGGCTGCCCATGCCGTGGTGTGGAAGTTGATGCTCGCCGCAGTGTTCGCGTTTGCAAGCTGGTCTGTTTGCGCCGAACCTTCCCGTCTTCAAGGGGTGAGTTTGCCCGCGCGAGCGAAAGGATCCAGCCAGTTTCCAAGGTTGGGTCTGATCGCGCGAGCGGAAGGATCCAGTCAGGTGGGGCATCAGGTTCCGGATTTTCCGGGGGCTCGGGATGTCTCCCTGCGGGTCCCGGTCGGCAGGCGAGTGACGTTGGACGCCCGGGTGGAAGATGCCTACTTTGGGGCAAAAATGTCTTATCGCTGGCGGCAACTGAGCGGGCCCGCGGTGCAACTGAGTCCGGGATTCAGCGACCGGAACCCATCGCCGACCACGTATACCCAGTTCACAGCAAGCAAGCCAGGACTCATTATCGTGAGTTGTGAAGTGAAGTTTCTCGACAAGCACGAAATCCCGACTGGGGTGGTGATCGTCCGGCGCATCGGGGTCCGCGTCCTGCCCAAGTGAGGAGATCGCGGCGAAGTAGTCGCAATTGATGCCGACACCAACAATCAGGCCCGCGTCCGCGGGCCTGATTGTTTTCAGGATCTGTGTACTCCTGTATGCCCGTTGTTTACCGAACGGCCAGCCACAGCGCGATCAGCACCAACACCAGCGTGATGCCCTGCAAACCCACGCGCGCATACATGAACTGATGGCTATGGCGCCGATCGAATTCGCCGCCGTGGGCCATGGAGGCGATGCCGAACACCAGTGCAATGGCGGTTGCGAACAAGCCGACGATTACCAGCACACTCAAGATGGTCATGACGCTGCCCCTCCTGAATAGAAACGTGTTTATTTAAAACACATTTCGCCTTGCGCCTCCTTGACGCGCATCAAGGAGTTGTTTACGGCTGGCTGTCCTTGCCCGCATTTATCGATTCCGGTCAAAGTCTTTGGCGCGAGAGGGGCAGGAGGGCCACTCGTGGGGCAATCTCCCGCGCAGGTGCTTTCCCGGGCTCCCGCGGCGGCCCTGGGTGGCCCATATATTGCCTACTCCGGTCGCCCCTCACTTCAGTCGAGCGTCGACCGGCTGCAACCGGCAGGGCCAGACCTGGCGATCATGACCGTCGCGTTTATCGGCGTAACCGCCAACGGCCGGAAAAATGGCAGTTACCGCCCAATATTCCTGTCGTGGCTACTTAAGGTCTGGGCTGGGCCAGAAATCTTGCTGGTTTGCGGCGCATACGCAGTCCTCGTTCCGCCGTACCCCGTTCCTTTGCTGGGCATGCAAATTGCTTGTTTCTATACTAACCTTCTTCAAAATGCCCTGTTTTCTCAGGGTCTTTCACACCCGTGCATGACGACTCCAACCCAAACACGGCGAGGTTCTGAGAAGCCAGTAGTCCAGCCGTGGTTGGGGAGCCCATTAACTCGTGGACGCCGTTTCACAGCAGTCGAATACTGCCCGACCCAGACCCTTCTCCCCGGGGTGGCATGACGCTTCGGGGCGGCAACACATCAAGTCAGGCAGTCGGCCTGCCGGCTGAGCGCCCGCTTAAACGCGGAACAGGACGGCTGATTGCTGTAGGCTCTGGGAGCGAGAGGCGGAGAATGCGTGACAGTAACCATTAACCCCGTTTTCGTTCCTGTCCGTTTACAGCAGCATCGCTACCCTGTGGGGATAACCATGATTTGTTCAATTCGCCGCGTGTTTACTGCCATGGCCGTATTGCTGTTGTCCGTCGTGTCGGCTTCGGCACGCCATCCCGCCATCCCGCCCGCCTTCACGCCGATACGGCTGGTGCAGCCGGCTGATGCCGGCCAGCCCATCAGGCTGGATGCGGTATCGGTCGATGCCGAGGTGCAAGGCACGCAGGCGATTACCACCATCGAATTGCAATTTTTCAATCCCAATGCGCGGGTGCTGGAGGGGCAGCTCGAATTTCCCTTGCTCGAAGGTCAGAGCGTGATCGGCCTGGCAATGGATGTGAATGGAAAACTGCGCGAAGGCGTGCCGGTGGAAAAAAACAAGGGCCGGCAGGTGTTCGAAGACGTGATCCGTCAACGCATTGACCCCGCCTTGCTCGAAGTCACGCAAGGCAACCACTACAAGCTGCGTGTCTACCCCATCCCCGCCAATGGCAACAAGCGCGTGGTGCTCAAAATTGCCGATACCCTGGCGCTGCGCGAGGGCCAATTGCTGTATCGCCTGCCATTGGGATTCGCCAGGCAACTGCCACACATGCAGCTCACCATGCGGGTATTCGCGGCCTCCCGCACACCGGTCGCGTCGGGCGCGGTGAAAGACCTGGTGTTTACGCGCCGCGGCGAAGTGCATGAGGCGCAGATCCAGCGTGATCGCGTGAATATGCAGGGAGTATTCGAGGTGCGCATCCCGGCGCCTGAAAAAGCCTCATTGACGACCCAATGGTTCGGCGACACCACCTATTTCCAGGCGGAGATTCCCGCACCACGAATGGCGCCATTGCCACGCCGCATCGCGCCGCGGGTCGCGTTGTATTGGGATGCCTCGGGCTCGGGCGCACGGCGCGATCATGCCAGGGAATTTGCGCTGCTCGATCACTACTTCCGCGCCATGGGCGAGGGTGAAGTCGTGTTGGTGCGCTTTCGCGATCGACCCGATGCGCCGCTGCATTTCAAAATCACCAGGGGCGATTGGCGTGAGCTGAAATCGGCGTTGGAGAAAACCGACTACGACGGCGCTACGGTTTACGGCGCGCTGACGCCGGTGGCAAAGGCCGGCGAGGCCTTGCTGTTCAGCGACGGTCTGAATAATTTCGACGGTCGGGTTTTCCCCAGCCTGGGCATGCCGGTGTACGCGGTGGCCTCCGTGACCGGCGCGGATGCCAGCGCCTTGCGGTTGATCGCCGCGCGCAGCGGCGGACAGTATGTCGATTTGCTGGCCCTGCCGCCCACGCAAGCTGTTCTGCGCGTGACACATCGGGAGATCACGTTGGTACGTCTGGATGGCGAGGGTGTGCGCGATGTGCTCGCAGCGTCGCATCGCGCCGAACAGGACCGTTGGTTGGTGGCGGGGGTGGCCACCGAGGAATCCGCCATGCTGCGCGCCACCCTGCAGTTGCCCGATGGCACCACCCGTACGGTGACCCTGCCGGTGGTGCGTACGCGCCCGAGCAAACTCGCGGCCTACACCTGGGCGCGCCTGCGCCTGGCCGAGTTGGATGGCGAGCGCCGTTTGCATCGCGGCGAAATCCGGCGGGTCGGGCAGGCGTTTCGCATTCCATCGCCGGAGACATCACTGATCGTGTTGGATCGCGTGGAAGATTACGTCCAGTACAACATCTCTCCGCCGGAAGAATTGAAGGCCGAGTACGAGCGGCTGCAAGCGCAAGGCATGCAAGCGCGGCAGCGTGAGCGCGCGGCGCACCTGGAAAATGTCGTGGCGCGTTTCCAGGATGTCCAGGCCTGGTGGAATCGTGCCTTCTCCCAGGGTGCGCCGGCCAAGCCCAAGCCGGCCGCCATCGGCGCCGTCCGAGAAGAAGAGGCCGCGCCGGGCGTGATGTCCACGGCGGACAGGGCCGAGCGCCTTCGGCAGAACAGAGTGGCTGGGTCGGTTGCCGCTGCACCGGTCATGCGGATGGAGGCGGAAAATGCCGAACTAAAGAAAGACGCCACCAGGGCGGGTGCCGACACCAATGCGGTGATCACGCTCAAAAAATGGGTGTCGGACGCGCCTTACATTGCACGCTTTCAGCGGTCGGACGCGAACAGTTTGTATCGTGTGTATCTCGATGAACGTCCCAGCTGGGTCAACAGCTCGGCGTTTTATCTGGACGCCGCCGATGCCTTGTTTGACAAGGGTCAAACTGCCCTGGCCCTGAGGGTGCTCTCCAATCTGGCGGAAATGAATCTGGAAAACCGCCACATTCTGCGCATTCTGGGATATCGGTTGATGCAGGCCGGGCAAGTCAAGCTGGCTATCCAGGTGTTTGAGCAGGTGCGCGAGCTGGCGCCGGATGAGCCGCAAAGCCATCGCGATCTCGGCCTGGCCTATGCCGAAAACCAGCAACGGCAGCTGGCCATCGATGCCCTGTATGAAGTGGTGTCGCATCCCTGGCATGGCCGCTTCCCCGATGTGGAAATGATCGCGCTCGCGGAGATGAACGCCGTCATCGCGCGAACAGGCGACAAGCTCGATTTGTCACGCATCGATCCCCGGCTGATCAAGAACCTGCCGCTCGACTTGCGCGTGGTGCTGACCTGGGATGCTGACAATACCGATATTGATTTGTGGGTAACGGACCCGAATGGCGAAAAAGCCTATTACGGCAACCCGCTTACGCATCAGGGTGGTGCGATGTCACGCGATTTCACCGGCGGCTACGGACCGGAAGCATTTTCGCTCAGACGCGCCAAACCGGGAAAATATCTCGTGCAAGCGCAGTTTTATGGCCATCGTCAGCAGGTGGTGGCGGGTGCAACCACCTTGCAGCTGAAATTAACCAGCGGTTTCGGCACCCGCCAGCAGACCGAGAAAACCGTTACCCTGCGATTGAAATCGCAAAATGAGTTGGTGACGGTCGGCGAGTTCGAAGTGGCGCCTCGTTAACGACCAGAAATACCAGGCAGCAATCGTCTGGCCCACACAGTTCATGGTCGCGGTCCATGGTGACAACACCCATGGGTGCGACGAGAAGCCGTGTGTCCGGCGGGTGAGTGGCGGGCTCAGGGGCCTGTGCGCCCGCCCGTGGAAGTCCGGGCCGGGCATCGAGATGAGTGATGATATCGGACCGTCGAACGGTTCAGCCACGAATAGGCGGATTTTTTTTTGAGAAGTACATCACAGTCTTCCCGATTTTAAGCTGTTACAGTCTGGCTGCGCTTTCAGGGTTCCGCCAGGAAAGCGGAGCTGAATTGACGGTTGATAACCACATTAGGTTTAAGGGCTGGGCGCCATGGGTATCGGCCTGTCGCTGGACGATTTCGGCACCGGCTATTCCTCGCTCAACTACCTCAAGCGCTTTCCGCTCGATTGCCTGAAGATCGACAAATCGTTTGTCGATGACATCACCACCGATCCCGATGACGCCGCCATCGCCAGCGCCATCATCAGCATGGCGCGCAGCCTGGAGGTACAGGTGGTCGCCGAAGGCGTGGAAACCCGGGCGCAACTGGAATTTCTGCGCGCCCACGGCTGCGGCGCGATGCAGGGATATTATTTCAGCAAGCCGCTGCCGGCCGAGGCCTGCGGCCTGCTCTTGCGCGAGGGCCGGCGTCTGGCATTCGGCCCGACGCCGGCCGGCAAGCAGCGGCCGGGTCGAACGGCCCAAGGCAAAAAACGCCTCCGCCCGGCGAAGAAAACCGACGCGCGCTCAAAACGCCCGGCCTCGAAACGGAAAGCCCCGGCGAAGAAGTAAGCGCGCCGCCGGATCGACCAACCACTATAATCGGGAGCAAGGAGAGAGCCGGCACCATACGGTGTTGCCAGAAGGCATTGGCCGGCCACCCATATTGAGAACCAGGGGCAGGCCATGAAGGGATTCACGCTTTCCGGGCTGCGCGCGCGGCTGCTGTGGCTGGTGCTGCTGGCGGTGTTGCCGGCGCTGGGGCTGATCCTCTACACCGCCCACCAGAGCGGCAAGCTCGCCGCGCGCCACACAGTGAGCGAGGCGCAACTGCTGGTGCGACTGGCCTCGGCCGATTACGAGCGACTGGTGGCGAACACGCGCCAGCTGCTCGGCACGCTGGTGCGCTTGCCCGAAGTGGGCCGGCGCGACGCCGCCGCCTGCAACACGCTCTTCGCCCGCCTCAAGTCCGGCTACACGCAATACGTCAACCTCGGCGCCATCGGCCCGGATGGCCAGGTGTTCTGCAGCGCGGTGCCGACGATCCGCCGCGTGAACGTCACCGACCGCGCCTATTTTCAGCGCGCCTTGAAGACGCGCGGCTTCGCCGTCGGCGACTTCCAGATCGGCCGGATCACCAAACAACCGGTCGTCGTTTTTAGCTATCCCGACTACGACGCCGACGGGCGACTGCAAACGATGGTGTTCGCCGCACTCGATCTGACCTGGCTCAACCTGATCGCGACCAAGGCGCAACTGCCCGCCGGCTCGACGGTCACGCTGTTCGACAGCGAGGGCACGATCCTCAGCCGCTACCCCGACCCGGAAAAATGGATCGGCCAGTCGCACCAAGACGCGCCGCTCACGCGCATCATCCTGAACGAGCGGCGCGAGGGCACCGCGAATGAGATCGGCCTCGACGGCGTGCCGCGGCTGTATGCCTTCGCACCGCTGCTCACCGGGGTCGCGGATGGCGGTGTTTACCTGAGTGTCGGCATCCCGCGCGAGGCCGCCTTCGCCGACGTCACCCGCATCTTCACCCATACCTTCACCGGACTCGCGCTGGTCACCCTGCTGGTGGTTGCCGCCGCCTGGTTCGGCGGCGATGTGTTCGTCCTGCGCCGCCTCCAGACGCTGGTCGCCGCCGCCCGGCGCCTCGGCGGCGGCGACCTCGCGGCACGCACCGGCCTTTCGCACGGGCGCGATGAGATCGGCCAGCTCGCGCGCGGCTTCGACGAGATGGCGGTCATGCTCCACGCGCGCGACCTGGAGTTCGAGCGCGCGCTGGAAACGCTGCAAGACAGCGAGGAACGCTTCCGCACCCTGGTCGAAACCAGCAGCGACTGGATCTGGGAGATCGATGCACACAATGTTTACACTTACGTAAGCCCCAAGGTCAAAGACCTGCTCGGCTACGCGCCGGAGGAGGTCATCGGTAAAACACCATTCGATTTCATGCCGCCGGACGAGGCGGCCAAGATCGGCCGGCAGTTCGCCGAGATCGCGGCGGCGCGGCGGCCGTTCGAGCGGCTGGAGAATGTGAATCTGCACCGGGACGGCCGCCGGGTAGTGCTCGAAACCAGCGGCGTGCCGATTCTTGACCGTGACGGCGCGTTTATGGGTTATCGCGGCATCGACCGCGACATCACCGAACGCAAGCGCGCGGAGGAACATCTGGCGTTTCTCGCCTATCACGACGCCCTCACCGGCCTGCCCAACCGCCTGCTGCTGCTCGACCGTCTGCGCCAGGCCATGATCGAGGCCGCGCGCCACCAACGCCGGGCGGCGGCGGTGTGCCTCGACCTGAAGAACTTCAAGAACGTCAACGACACGCTCGGCCACGAGACCGGCAACCAGGTCATCCGGGCCGTGGCCGAGCGGCTGGTCGCCAGTGTGCGTCCGGGCGATAGCGTCGCCCGCCTGGGCGGTGATGAGTTCTGCGTCCTGCTTGCCGACATCGCCCAGATCGAAGACGTCGCACACGTGATGCAGAAAATCCGCGAGCAACTGGAGCAACCGCTGACCGTCGCCGGGCACACGCTGTACCTCACGGCGACCCTGGGCATCAGCCTGTATCCCGCCGACGGCGCGGATTCGGAGACCCTGCTGAAGAACGCGGATATCGCCATGTACCGCGCGCGCGAGCGTGACGAGGATTACCAGTACTACGCCGCCGACATGACGGTGAACGCGGCCGAGCGCCTGGCGCTGGAGAACGACCTGCGCCAGGCGCTTGCGCGTCAGGAGCTGTTGCTCCACTACCAGCCGCAGGTGAGCCTCGCCACCGGCGTCGTCACCGGCGTCGAGGCGCTGCTGCGCTGGCGCCATCCGGTGCACGGGATGATTTCGCCGGCCAAGTTCATTCCGCTGGCGGAGGAGACCGGGCTGATCCTCACGATCGGCGAATGGGTGCTGCGCCAGGCCTGCGCGCAGGCGCGCGCCTGGGCCGACGCCGGCCGGCCGTTGCGCGTGGCGGTCAACCTGTCGGCCCGGCAGTTCCGGCAGCCGGGACTGGACGGCCTGATCCGCGGGGTTCTGGAGGAAACCGGACTCGATCCGGCGCGGCTCGACATCGAGCTGACGGAAAGCATCATCGTGCACGATCCCGCGGCGGTCACGGCGATTCTCGCCGGCATCGAGAAGCTGGGGGTGCAGATATCCATCGACGATTTCGGCACTGGATATTCGAGCCTGAGTTACCTCAAGCGCTTTCCGATCGACGTGCTCAAGGTGGATCAGTCGTTCGTGCGTGACATCGCCACCGACCCGGACGACGCCGCCATCGTGCGCGCCATTATCACCATGGCGCACGCGCTCGGCATCCAGACCATCGCCGAGGGCGTGGAGACGCGCGAGCAGCTCGCGTTCCTGCGCGAAAACAGTTGCGATGCGATGCAGGGTTACTACTTCAGCCGGCCGGTGCCGGGCGACGAGATCACCGCGATGCTGCACGCGAAACGTTGCCTCGACCTCGGTGGAAACCCCCTGAACCAGGGTGATTTCGCCGCGAGGCCGGGCCTTTTTTGATTCCGGCCGGTGGTTCTGAAAATGACCCGATTGGGTTTATAGTCCCGGCAGGCCAGGTTACAGGGAGCTGACGATGCATCGGTGGATACCGGGTTTGCTGCTGCTATTCGGGTTATTTTCTCCGGTTCTTGCCGGGCCGGAGTCCATCACCAGTCTCCGTGACGGCGACCGCGTTGCCCGCCAGGCCAACGATCTGCGCGCCGTCGTGGTCTATCGGCAGGGCATCGCCCGTCTGTTCTCCTTTGTCGAGCAGCGCGCCGACCTGTTTCCCGCCACACGCCCGAACGGCCCGCGGCTGCTCAGTGAGCGCCAGCGCGAGACGGTGCGCACCACCTGGAAGACGCTGCTCGATTACTACCTCGCGCTTGATGCCCTTGAGCGTTATCACGGGGACTTTCATTTGATGTTGTCCGCGCACGACCGGGCCCGTTCCCATCGCGTGACCTATGCGGCGTTTCTGGCCAAGTACCGGTTTGGTCTCGATTTCATTCGCCGGGTCGAGAACGATCCCAAGCTCGCCATTGTCCTGAACGACGCCGTGCCGGAGCTGGGCCTGCCGGTCGGCAGTTACGATCGCTTCAAGTTCCGCTTCCTGAACGTGCTCACGGCCACGCGCTTCGCCGCCCTGAACGCCGTCGGCAAGACCCTGCCTTCGGCCACAGCGGCGTCTGTGACCATCGCGGAGGATGAGAAGAAAATTTGGCAGGCCGGCAAGGGCGAGGGTGGACGGCTGACCGCGGCCAATGCCATGAATGTCATCAAGCAGTCCGGTTTTCAGCTGTTCTTCCCGGTGCAGGCGGGCGTATCGGAATGGATGGGCGATGCCAAGGTTCACCGCGTGCACCGTTCGCTCGTGTCGCCGGGGCAGATCGACGCCATGCGGAAAAAAATGCTGCCGGGCGACTTCATGTTGCAACGGCGTGAATGGTATGTCTCCAACGTCGGTCTGCCGGGGTTCTGGAGTCACGCGGCGCTCTACATCGGCACGCCGGAGGAACGGCGCGCGTTTTTCGCCGGTGATGGTGCTGTACAGCGCTGGATCCGGGCACAGGGTGAGCCGAGCGGTGATTTCGAGAAACTGCTGCAACGGCGTTTCCCGAAGCCCTATGCGCTCAGCCTGAAACTCCAGGAGCATGGCCACGCGCCGCGCGTGATCGAGGCCATCAGCGAGGGCGTGTCCTTTACCACCCTCGAACACTCGGCTGACGCTGACTCGGTGGTGACACTACGCCCGCGAATTCCCAAGGCCGAGGTTGCGCTCGCGATCGTGCGATCCTTTCGCTACAGCGGCCGTCCGTACGATTTCAATTTCGATTTCCAGACCGACGCCACTCTGGTCTGCACGGAACTCATCTACAAGGCCTATGAACCGGGTCAGGGATACCGGGGCGTGCGCCTGCAACTGGAAGAGATGGTCGGGCGCACCGCCATTCCGGCCAACTCCATCGCCCGCCAGTTCCATGAGGAGTTTGGCACTCCCCGCCAACAGCTCGACATGGTGCTGTTCCTGGATGGCCAGGAGAAACGACGTTTGGCGGTCGAGGCGGATGTCGGTGAATTCCGCAAAAGCTGGCGGCGGCCGAAGTGGCACGTCGTCACCCAGGACCTGAAGACAGGACAGGCGACGCCATGAGCACCCAGGGAAATCCACCATCACCGAAGCCGTCGGGCCGCTGGCCGGAAGGCTTGATGGCGTTCGAACAGCGGCTGGGCCAAATGCTACCGCTGTCGCCCAATGCCATCTCATCGCTCAAACTGTTTGTGATCGCGCCGCTCTTTCTTCTGGCGCTGCTGGCACCACCGCTGCCTTGGGCGCGGCTGCTGCCGATCCCGTTGCTCCTGCTGTTCGGGCTGCTCGATTACCTGGATGGACTCATTGCCCGCCAGCAGGACCGCGAGACTCCGTTCGGACGTATCTACGATCGTCTGACCGATTATCCGATCCTGCTGGCGCTGGTATGGCTGTCGGTCGGCGTCCTGCCGGCCGGTTTGTTGTCGCTCAAGGTGGGGCTGGACGTGATTCTGCTGGCGTTGTTCGCGCTGGGCCGCGGCCCGACCGAGAACCGGCTGCGCACCGCCATCAATTTCCTGACGCTGTTGATGCTGCTGTTGCTGGTGCTCGACGTGAATTCCCGGTTCATCACCGGCGGCGGTGCGCGGGTTCTGCTGATCCTCAATGTCTTTGTCACCGCGTTTGTCATTCTGCGCAACCTGGGCGTGTTGCAAAAACGTTTCATCGCCGATGCGCTGTCGGCCGGCAATCTGCTGTGCGGGTTCGGCAGCATGGCCATGGCCTGGCAGGGGCGGCTGGACCTGAGCCTGGTGTTCCTGATGTTGGGCGCCGCCTTCGACGGCCTTGATGGTGCCGCCGCGCGTCGTTACGGCTCGACCCGCTGGGGCGTGTTCAGCGACGACATCGCCGATGGCGTGAATTACGGTATTGCCCCGGGCGTGGCCATCCTGCTGCACTTTCGCACCCCGGCCGGTATCGACATGGAAGGGCTGGTGATCGGCCTGGCCTTCATTGTGTTTACGATCAGCCGCCTGGTCTTTTTTACCCTGAACAAGAAGTCCGGCGATCCCGAGTATTTCCGCGGCGTGCCCAGCACGGTCGGCGGAATCGTGGTGTTGTCATCGGCGTTTCTGTTCCGTCACCAACCGGCCCTGCTCGGTTTCATGGTCGGTATTGCCTGTGCGCTGATGGTGACCTTCGACAGCCGCTATCGCCACCTCGGCCGGCTGATGGCCGCCCACCGTCTGGTGCTGGTGTTCACGGTGCTCGGTGGCCTGTTGTTGTTCCTGCTCGGTACCTTCGGCGAGCAGCCCCTGGCCATCGCCATGATTCTGGCCGTGGCGCTGGCCTACGGCTTCCTGCCCACGGTGTTCAATTTCCGGGAGGTCTGGCGTGCGCGTCATTAGTGTTGTGATTGCCTCGATGTTCCTGTGGCCGGCCGCCGTGGTGCTGGCCGATGACGAACTGGTGATCCAGATCCAGCACGGTTACGGCACAGCGAAGAATTTTGTGATCGAGGGTCGGGTGGTCGAGAAGCGCAGCGGCCGCGCACCGAGCGCCGACGATTCACGCTGGCGGAATCTGTGGCGCAACCTGCGGCTGCTGGTCAATGACGAACAGGGCAAGCTGCCGCTGCGGATCACCCTGGCCGGTCAGGGCTTCGAGACGCGCACGGACCGGGAAGGGTATTTCAGCGTCCGCGCCGCGACTCCGGCTGCGGCCAAACCGGGATGGAACCCGGTCGAGGTCGGTACGCCCGGTGGCGAGCTGTCCGCGCGCGCCTCGGTGTTGATCGTTCCACTCGCCAATCGCCTCGGCGTGATCTCCGATTTCGACGACACCCTGATCATTTCCAACGTCACTGACAAATCGAAACTCCTAAAGCTGAGCCTGATGAAAAATCCCGTCCAGCGCCAGGCGGCGCCGGGCATGGCGGCGTTCCTGCGCGGTCTCGCCGCACGCAACCCGCAACCCGCGGCGGCGCCGGTGTTTTACCTTTCCGCCTCGCCCCGTCAGCTGCAATCGTCGATCCAGTCCTTCCTGGACCAGAACGGTTATCCGCGCGGGGTATTGCTGGCCAAGAAAGTGACCGATGATAAGAGCAGCGATCCGCTGACCGATCAGGTTCGCTACAAGACCACGCGTATCGAGGTCCTGCTGCGCGAACTGCCGGGGCTGCGCTTCATCCTGATCGGCGACGACGGCGAAAAGGATCCGGAGATCTACCACGACATCCGCACCCGTTTCCCGGAGCGGGTGGAGGCGATATATATCCGGCGCGTGCACCCCGATCCCGACCGGCGACGTTACTCGGATCAAAGGCCGGCTCCACCGGCCGTTGTTCCGGGTTCCTGACCGAGCAGGGAAAAACACCTCATACATTCCCCTCCCCCTGTAAGGGGGAGGGCGAGGGTGGGGGTGCAGCATTGATTGTCGATGCCAGCGGTGAGTTCTCACCCCCCCCATCCCCACCTTCCCCGAGTGAACGACATTGTGCGCAGCACCCGGCTCGCCTCCCTCTCCCCCTGCGGGAGAGGGAATGAGGGTGAGGGCCGGGGGAAGGAGAACAAACACCCGGCGACCGACAGATGGTCGGATTGGAGCGAGAAGGGAAATTGAATTTCCTATCCTTCTTTTCTGGTGGCAGAATGGGGAGGCGGCGGTATCCGCTGCGCGGATCACAGGTTGACCAGCGCGCCGGTACAGGGAGGGGGGTGAACTACAGGGAGCGTCCATGCCTATGAAGGTCCGCACCAAGCACCGCTCTCAAAAGGCGAAAGCGTCGAAAGCATCTCATCGCACGCCTCTGTTAACACCCTCCAAGCTAACCGCCCCCCGTCCCACCCGCGTCTTCCCCCGCCAACGCCTGTTCGATCTGCTCGACCGGACGCGGGAGGATCACCGCGTCATCTGGGTCAGCGCCCCCGGCGGGGCCGGCAAGACCTCGCTTGCGACGAGTTATCTTCAGGCCCGCAAGCTGCCGGTGTTGTGGTATCAGGTGGATGCCGGCGACGGGGACATCGCCTCGTTCTTCTACTATATGGGTCTCGCCGTCCAACACGCGGCGCCTCGCCACAAGAAGCCGCTGCCGCACCTCACGCCCGAGTACCTGGCCGACGTTCCGACCTTCACCCGCAACTTCTTCCGCGAGCTCTACCGGCGGTTGCCCCGGCACGGCGTGATCGTCCTCGACAACTACCAGGACGCCCCCGAAGACTCACCCCTGCACGATGTGCTGCACACCGCCATGGGTGAGGTGCCCGAAGGGCTCAACCTGCTCGTGCTCTCGCGCGTCGAACCCCCGTCCGTCTTGGCCCGGCTGCGCCTGTGCGACCACGCCGCCTGCCTCGACTGGGACAAGCTGCAATTGACCCCCGAGGAGACCGAAGGCATCAGCACAGTCCGCAGCGGCGACCGCCCACTCGACCCCGACACCCTCACCCAGTTGCACACCCGCACCCAAGGCTGGGCCGCCGGGGTAGTATTGATGCTGGAACAGAGCCAGAGCGGTGAGACCCTCGACACCTCCAAACTGCCCACCGGCCAGAAACTGCTGTTCGACTACTTCGCCGGGGAAATCCTGAACCGCAGCGATCCCCTCGTGCGGGAGTTCCTCCTCAAGACCGCGTTGTTCCCGAAGTTCGGCACCGACGCCGCCCGCGCCCTCACCGGCATCGATGACGCCCAGAAAATCCTCGACGACCTCACCCGGCGCAATTACTTCACGGTGCGGCACACCGGCCCGGCGGGGGATACCTACCAGTATCATCCGTTGTTCCGGGAGTTCCTGCTGAAGGAGGCGGAAGGACGTTACCGCGCGGACCAACTCAACGAGCTACGGAGAAGTGCGGCCGAAATCCTGGAGGCGCACGGCGAAATCGAGGCGGCGGTGGCACTGCACCAACAAACCCTCGATTGGGAAAACGCGAGCCGGCTGATTGTCGCTCATGCCCCGGTCCTGTGCGCACAAGGTCGTACCGGACCGCTCTCGCAGCTGATCGCCGGCATACCGCAAGACATCGCGAGCCATTCGCCGTGGTTGCTCTACTGGGTGGGCATAAGCAAGCTTGGGACAAACCCCTTGTCCAGCCAGAAGGACTTTTCGGATGCGTTATCACAGTTCGAGGCGGCACAGGATGTCGCCGGGATGTATCTCTCTCTCGCGGGGCTGTTTGAAGCGATCTATTACGCCCAAAACGACTTTAAGCAGTTCGATCCCTTATTCGAGAGATTCGAAGTGCTCAGCGCCGCATTTCCCGATGTTCCCGCACAGGAGATCGAGGTGCGCCTGTTCGCCACGATGATCCGGGCCATGTTCTATCGGTGTCCTGACCACCCACGGGCACCGGCGTGGTTGCAACGAGGCATGGAGCTGTGGGAGCGGACCGCCGACGAAAATCTTCGTATTCAACTGGGTGTCAGCCTCAGCGTTCAGTTCCTCTGGTATGCCGAAGTGCGCAAGGGCATTGCCCTGCAAGAAGCGCACGAGCGCTTGTGCCGTCATACCGCGCCTGAACCCCTGTGCGAGATTATGTTGATATTGATGGGCGCATACATGCGTTACTTCACCGGCGACCATGAACAAAGCCTGGAGTATGCCATGCGCGGGATCGAGTTGGCCGAGCAGACCGGCATCAAGGTAATGCAATCCGCGCTGCTCGGTGTCGGTTGCTACAACACCCTGACCACCGGCTTGTTGTCCGAAGCGGACCGGTATCTCGAAGGGATGGGGCAAGCGTTGGCCGCGGGCGGACGCAATCTCGATACGGCGCACCTCCACTTCTTGCAGTCCTGGCGATTCATGCTCGGCGGCGATCCACTCCGTAGTCATGAAGCGGCGTGTATCGCGCTCGACTTGGCCACGCAGGTGGGTGCGGCATATCCGATCGCCCTGTGCCACTACGGCTTGGCCCATACCTTGGTGGAGCTAGGGCGTGGCGAGGAGGCGATGCGCGAGCTGACGCTGGCCCGGGGCGCGAAGACCATGCCGTTGATCCAGTTCTACTGCGATGCGCTCGAAGCCGCGTACCTGTTCAACCAGAACCGGAATGACGAAGGGTTGTTGCGATTGCGCGAGTGTCTTGGGCGCAGTCGGCAGATTGGTATACCGCATCCTCACTACTATCGACCGGAGTTGATGACCGCGTTATATGTGAAAGCGTTGGAGCAGGATGTCGAAACCGCGTATGTGCGTGACTGTATACGACGCAGCTGGTTGACCCCGGCCGCCATCCCGTCTCATCTCGACACCTGGCCCTATCCCGTCAAGCTCCATACCCTCGGCCGCTTCACCGTGACGCTGGACGACAAGCCCTTGCCCCGTTCCCCGAGTCACCAGAAACCGCTCGCATTGTTGCAGGCGCTGGTGGCGCTGGGCGGACGCGAGGTGGATGAAGACAAACTCGC
>CAKKRZ010000142.1:0-5922 GCA_919902925.1 Acidiferrobacterales bacterium
GGGAGAAGGGGCTCAGTAACTCCCCTCCTGCAACAGGGCCGAAGGGTCGAAGGCCAGCGGTCGCGGTCGCCCGGACCCGTCCACGACCGCGCGCAGGTCGGCCAAGGCCGCTTCGAACGCGTCGTTCACGATGACGTGATCGAATTCGTGGAAATGGGACATCTCGGCGGTGGCCTCGCGCATGCGTCGCTCGACCACCTCCGCGCTGTCCTGGCCGCGGCGGATGAGTCGTTCCCGCAAGGCCTCGCGCGAGGGCGGCAGGACAAAGACACTGACCGCCTCCGGCATCTGCGCCTTGACGGCGCGCGCGCCCTGCCAGTCGATGTCGAGCACGACGGACTTGCCGGCCCGCAGCAGGGCCTCAACGGCCCGGCGCGAGGTGCCGTAGCGGTTGCCGAACACCTGCGCGTGTTCGAGAAACTCACCCGCGCCGATCAGGCGCTCGAACTCCGGCGCGCTCACGAAATGGTAATGCATGCCGTCGCGCTCGCCCGGGCGCGGCGCGCGCGTGGTGTGCGAGACCGAAAACTCGACGTCGGGGCTGGACTCCACCAGCGCGTTGGCCAGGCTGGTCTTGCCGGCGCCGGACGGGGCGGAGAGGATGAAGAGGCGGCCGATGGACACGGGCGAATTGTATCCGATGAAATTGTCTGGCGAGGGCGGACTCGCCACGGCGCCTAAGGCTCAGCGGAACTCGGGCAGGCCCTTTTGCAGGAACCAGCGCTTTTCCTTGTCGTCATACTGCCAGCGCTGGATGACCGTCAGGGTGCGCACGGCCATGCGGTCGGTGCGCACGTACTGGACGCGGATGATCTGCTCGACCGTCTTGCCGTCGGGCAGCAGCTTCGCCCCGATCTCGTCGTAATTGGTGACGCGGATGTTCTTGAGCTGCTCGAAGTCCGGCACCGCGGCGCCGGCCGGGGCGCGCACGAAACCGTAGGCGTTCTCGAACTCCGACCAGCGAATGGCCCGCTCGTAGGAGCGGGCAGTGGCCTCGAACACTCCCATGCGCGCGCTGTCGCTGAACGACGCGCACCCGGCTGGCAGCGCCAGCACCAACAACAGTCCAATAATCATCCAGCGTCGCATGTCATCTCCTCCGGAACCAACCGCTATTCGATATTCTGAATCTGTTCGCGCATCTGGTCGATCAGCACCTTGAGCTCAACCGAGGCGTTGGTAAAACGCAGGTCGGCGGCCTTCGAGCCAAGGGTGTTGGCCTCGCGGTTGAGTTCCTGCATGAGAAAATCGAGCCGCCGGCCGATCGCCCCGCCCTGATCGAGCAGGCGACGGATCTCGGCCAGGTGCGCCTCCAGCCGGTCGAGTTCCTCGGCCACGTCGATGCGCGTGACGAACATCACCATTTCCTGTTCCAGGCGCGATGGATCGAACGCCGCCTGGCACTCCGCCAGCCGTGCCTTCAGGCGTTCGCGCTGGGCATCGATCACCTGTGGCAACAACACGCGCGCCTCGTCCGCGACGCGCGCGGCCGCCGTCAGCCGCGCCAGCAGAAATTCCCGCAAGCGCGCACCCTCGCGCGCCCGCGTGGCGACAAAGGTGTCGAGCGCGCGATTGAGCAGGGCAATGGACTCGGCCGCGAGGGTCTCGGCTTCGGCGGTAGTGCTCTGGAGCACCCCGGGCCAACGCAACAGTTCGGCGACGGACAATGGCGCCAGTTGCGTGTCGATTTCCTTCAGGCGCACGGCGGCACTGATCACCCGGCGGGCCAGGGATTCGTCGATGTCGAGGCTGTCCGGGGCGATGGGGGTTTCCAGGCGCAGCCCGGCCTCGACCTTGCCGCGGCCAAGGCGGGCGCCGATGGCCTCGCGCACGGCCGTCTCCTGCCCGCGCAGCTCCTCAGGCAGGCGCAGGCTGATGTCCAGATAGCGGTGATTGACCGAGCGCAACTCCCAGGTCAGGCGGCCCCCGGCGGCGTCGGCCTGTTCGCGGGCAAAGGCGGTCATGCTGTGGATCATGGGCAAGTCCGGCGTGTTCGCGGCATGGTACCCGCATTCGCCGGGGGCGGGAACCGCCCAATCGTACGTGGGATGCGCGAAGCGCATTCGGCTCGCCTCCCTCTCCCGCATCAGCGGGAGAGGGAATGAGGGTGAGGGTATTCGGGCTGCATGTATACTTATATAAGTATTGCCGTTGGGGCTTCGCCTCCACGGCCGAAACGATCCGGAACAACAGCCCCGTGCCCGTCAAGCTCGAACACGCCCTGCCCCACGGGGCCATGCTTCACCACTACCGCATCGAGCAAACGCTCGGGGGCGGCGGCTTCAGCATCGTCTACCTCGCCGTCGACACCAAGGCGCGCATGCGCGTGGTCATCAAGGAATACCTGCCCAGCAGCCAGGCCATGCGCCTGCCGGACGAATCGGTCGAAAGCATTTCCCTGGAGGCCTCCAACACCTTCCGCCAGGGCATGAAGCGTTTTTTCGACGAGGCGGCGGCGCTGTCCAAGGTCAACCACCCCAATATCGTCCGGGTCGTCGACTTCTTCCGCGAGAACAACACCATTTACCTCGTCATGCTGCACGAGGAAGGCAAGGACCTGCGCTGGCACATCAAAAAGTACGGCGGGCAACTTTCCGAAAAATTCATCCGTACGGTATTCCCGCCGCTGCTGGAAGGGCTGGGCGCGCTGCACGCGCTCAACCTGCTGCACCTCGACATCAAGCCGGCCAATGTGCTGATGCGGCCCGGCGGAAAACCGCTGCTGCTCGACTTCGGCGCCGCCCAGGCCGCCTACGCCAATAACAAACCGCTCGGACCGCATACCCTGACCCCCGGCTTCGCGCCGCTGGAACAACACCAGCGCGGCCACATCGGGGCGTGGACCGATCTGTACGCGTTCGGGGCCACCATGTACGCCTGCATGGCCGGCCGGGCGCCGCCGCCGGCGCTGGTGCGCGCCGAACACGATACCTACAAACCCGCGGTTATCGCCTTCGAGCGCCGCTACACGAAAGAGCTGCTCGAAATCGTCGACTGGTGCCTGCTGATGGATCAGGTGCATCGGCCGCAGCGGGTGGATGACCTGCAATCGGCCTTCGCGGCACTGCCCCCGCCGGCGGCCGGCGCGCCGGAGGATGAGACGACGCTGCTGGGCCGATTCGGCCTGCGCCTGCCGTGGGGGAAAAAATAGATGCGCTACCGGGTCTCGCATCACAGCCTGCGCGGCGCGCGCCCGACCAACCAGGACCGCACGGCGGTGGTCGAGCGTCACAACGCGGCGCTGCTGGTGGTGGCCGACGGACTCGGCGGCCACCACGGCGGCGAACTGGCGGCCGAGACCTGCGTACGATCCGTGGGCCACGCCTTCCAGGCCGTGCGCCAGCCGCTCATCCAGCGACCCTCGGCGTTTCTGGCGCTGTCCATCTTGCAGGCGCACAACACCATCGTGCGTATCGGCCGACAGAACGTACCGCCGCTGGAACCGCGCACCACCTGCGTGCTGTGTCTGGTGCAGGGCGGCTATGCCTATTGGGCGCATGTCGGCGACTCGCGGCTTTATCATTTCCGTGACGGCCAGTTGCTGACCCGCACCCAGGATCACACCAGCGTCGAACAACTGCGCCAGGACGGGCTGATCTCCGACGAAGAGGTCGCCGGTCACCCGTACAAAAGCCGGCTGCTCAAGTGCGTGGGCGGGCCAAGCAAGCCGGTGATCAGCCTCGGTGAGGAGACGCGGCTCATGCGCGGCGACGTGCTGCTGCTGTGCTCCGACGGCGTCTGGGAGGCTCACGGGCCAGAGGAACTGGCAAAATTTCTGGCCGGTGAGGACCTGGAGGAAGACATCGAGGAAATCCTGCTCGCCACCCAGCGCAAGATGAAGGCCGGTTGCGACAACATCAGCGCCGTGGCCTTCCGCTGGGAGGATGCGATTACGCGCAGCCTGCCGCTGCAAGGCAACGAAATGGTGCAGATCGACCAGGAACGGATGTGGAAAGACGCGCATCAGTGGATGGGCGTCAACCGCGCCCAGCAGGCGCGCGACGATCAGCGCGCGGAAAAACCCACCGACCGGCGCGGCTCGATCGAGGAAGGCATCAGCGAACTGGAAAGCTATCTGCGCACCATCGAACCCAAATCTCACAAACCTTAATAACCCGGAAATTATCTTGATGCGACCCAGTGGCCGTACCCCCGATCAACTTCGCCCGATCCGTTTCACCCGCCGTTACACCAAGCACGCCGAAGGCTCCGTGCTGGTCGAGTTCGGCGACACGCGCGTGCTGTGCACGGCCAGCGTCGACGAAAAAGTACCGTCGTTCCTGAAGGGCAAGGGCCAGGGCTGGGTGACCGCCGAGTACGGCATGCTGCCGCGCGCCACCAATACGCGCACCGGGCGCGAGGCGGCCACCGGCAAACAGGGCGGCCGCACGATGGAAATTCAGCGCCTGATCGGTCGCAGCCTGCGCACCGCCGTCGACCTCAAGCGCCTCGGCGAGCGCAGCATCACCATCGACTGCGATGTGTTGCAGGCCGATGGCGGCACACGCACCGCCTCGATCACCGGCGGCTGCGTGGCGCTGGTCGACGCCCTGTCGCACCTGCGCGAACGCGGCCTGCTGGCGCAATCGCCGCTGCGCGCACTGGTGGCGTCGGTATCGGTGGGCGTCTGGCAGGGCACGCCGGTGCTCGACCTCGACTACGCCGAGGATTCCGGCGCCGAGACCGACATGAACGTGGTCATGGATGAGCACGGCGGCTTTATCGAGATCCAGGGCACCGCCGAAGGCGCGCCGTTCACGCAGGAACATCTGCTGGCGATGACGGCGCTCGCCCGCGCCGGCATCGCCAAGTTGATCGCCGGCCAGCGTCAGGCGCTGGGTATCTAATTTCTTCCGCGGATGAACGCGGATTCATTTAAACGATGGACGCAGATGTGTGCAGGATAACCCGGCGTCATCCGCGTTAATCAATCGAAATATCTGCGTTCATCGGCGGATGATCTTTTCATGAGCAAACGAATCGTGCTGGCCTCGGGCAACCGCGGCAAGCTGCGCGAGTTCAACGCCCTGCTCGGCGGGATCGACATCGAGGTCGTGCCCCAGTCCGACTACGGTGTCCCCGAAGCCGATGAAACCGGTCAGACCTTCATCGAGAACGCGCTGCTCAAAGCCCGCCAGGCCAGCCGGCACACCGATCTGCCGGCGCTGGCCGACGATTCCGGACTGGAAGTGGACGTCCTGAACGGCGCGCCGGGCATCTATTCGGCGCGCTTCGCCGGGAAAGGGGCGAGCGACGAGCAGAACCTGGTGAAACTGCTGGCCGATCTGGAAGGCCTCCCCGAGGATCAGCGGAGCGCGCGCTTCCAGTGCCTGCTGGTCTATCTGCGTCACGAACTCGATCCCACGCCGCTGATCTGCCAGGGCACCTGGGAGGGGCGCATTCTCACGGCGCCGCGCGGAATAAACGGCTTCGGCTACGATCCGGTGTTTTACGTTCCGAGCCACGGCTGCTCGTCGGCTGAACTGCCGGCCGAAGTCAAAAATGCTCTCTCCCACCGCGGCCAGGCCCTGCGTGCCCTGCTGGCCGCCCTGTCGCGGCACTGACGGCCGGCCGGCTCAAGCCGTCACCCATGTCCACGCGACCTCCGCTGACGCTGTACGTGCACCTGCCCTGGTGCGTACGCAAATGCCCGTACTGCGATTTTAATTCGCACGCGGCGCGGGCGGCGCTGCCGGAGGACGACTATGTCACCGCCCTGCTGCGCGATCTCGAACAGGAATGGCCCAACAGCGGAGGGCGGCCGATCGAAACGATTTTCCTCGGCGGCGGAACGCCGAGCCTGTTTTCACCGGAATCCATCGCGCGCCTGATCAGAGGTATCCGCGAGCGCGCCGACCTGCACACCGACGCGGAAATCACCCTGGAAGCCAACCCCGGCGCCGCCGAAGCCGCAATCGCGCC
>CAKKRZ010000142.1:6022-16520 GCA_919902925.1 Acidiferrobacterales bacterium
CCGGCGCTGGAAGGTCAAACATCCGGATGCTTATCTGGCGACCGTCGGCACGGCCGCGGCCATCGGTGGCGAAACCCGGCCGGCGGGCCGCGAGCTGGCGTTCGAGTTCCTGCTCAATGCCCTGCGCCTGAACGAGGGCTTCACCGATCAACTGTTCCGCGAACGCGCGGGGCTCGATCTGGAACTGATCCGCCCATCGATTGAGCGCGCGCTCGCACGGGGATTGCTGATCCGCGACGCCCACGGCATTCGCCCGAGCGAACACGGCGCCCGCTTCCTGAACGATCTGCTGGTGGAATTTCTGCCGCCGGCCGGCGCGCCGGCTAGTTCTTCCCGAACACTTGCTTGAGCAGTTCGGTGGTGCGCGCCACCGGATCGCGGCGGATGCGTTTTTCCTCTTCGCCGATCAAGGCGAACAGCGCGTCGAGCGCGCGGGCGGTGACATAGGCATCGAGATCGAAATCGCTCACACCGGCCAGGCGCGCGACCGGACCGGCACGCACCAGCAACTGCTTGAAATTGCGCGTGGCCCCGACCCGATCGGTGGCGTCGCGCACGATCGGCGTGAAGCGACGCACCAGCTCGGCGTGGGTGTGATCGCGGAAATAGCGGGTGCCGGCGTCCTCGCCGCCGCGCACGATGTTGACGGCGTCGTTGATGGTCATGCCGCGCACGGTATCCACGAACACCTCGCGTGCCTGTGGCGCCGCCGCTTCGGCGGCGCGGTTAAGGCTGAGCAGGAAGGCATCGACGTCCTTGCTGCGGCCGAGCTTGCGCAGGGTTTTGTCCACGCGCACCAGTTGCTCGGGCATGGGGATACGGTACTGCGGGTGCAGGGCAAAACCATTCTCGCGGCCCAACTCGCCCACGGCCCGCTCGGTGCCCTGGCGCAAGGCGTCCTTGATGGCGCCGGCCGAGGCCTGCGCATCCGGCTTGGCGCCGGTGGTCTTGAGTTTATCGCGCAGCCAGTCGCCAAGATCGGCGCTGGCCGGGGTGGCCAACAGCAGGCCGAGGATCAGGAAGGTTGGGCGCATGGCACATCATGGCACGAACCGTTCGACGCGAAAACCGGGGCCGGCATACAATGTCGGCATGCCCATCGCCCGCCGTCGCGCCTCCATGTTCGCCGTGCTGCTGTCGGTGGCGCTGCTCGCCGCGCTGATCGTGTGGGTGCTGCCGGGTCTCAAGCGGATTGCAGCGCCGGCCGTGGAGTTCGGCCTGCTCGATGGCAACCGGGCCAGCGTCACGGACCTGCGCGGCCGGCCGGTACTGCTGGTCTTCTGGGCCACCAGCTGCCCGCCCTGCATTGACGAGATTCCCGACCTGGTGAAACTCCACGAATCGCTGTCGTCGCGCGGGCTGATGCTGATCGCGGTGGCCATGCCCTACGACCCGCCGGTGGTGGTGCGCGATTTCGCCCGCGAGCGCCAGCTGCCCTACGCGGTCGCCATCGACGTGCCGGGCCACGCGGCCCGCGCCTTTGGCATTCCCGCCATCCCGAGTGCCGTCCTGATCGACCGCGACGGCCGCATCGCCTGGCAGCAAACCGGCCGCCTCGACACCCCGCGGGTCCGGCGCCTGATTGAATCCATGCTCGACCCCGGCTGACGCCATGCTCTGGGTCAAGGCCCTGCACCTCATCTTCATGGTCACCTGGTTCGCGGGCCTCTTCTACCTGCCGCGCCTGTTCGTCTATCACGCCCTGTCGGACGACGCGCCCTCGCGCGAGCGCTTCAAGATCATGGAGCGCAAACTGTTCTGGGGCATCATGACCCCGGGCGGCGTGCTGACCATCGCGTTCGGATGGTGGTTATGGTCGGCCGTCCCGGTCAGCGGCGTCTGGATCTTCGCCAAGCTGGCGCTGGTGGCGGTGCTGGTGGCCTATCACGTCTGGTGCGGCAAGCTGATGATCGATCTCCGGCGCAATCGCAACCGCCACGGTCACGTCTGGTACCGCTGGTTCAACGAGTTTCCGGTGGTGATCCTGATTGCCGTGGTCCTGCTGGCGGTGCTCAAACCGGGTTGATGCCGGTCAAGGCCGACGGCCGGTGTTACCCCTAGCCTGCAAGCGTGTTTCCGACCAATACCAGCAACATTGTATGAACAATCGGTTTTTCATCCGCACATTCCTGCTGCTGGCCGCTGCGCTCGCCAGCGCGACCGGCCATGCCGGGCTTTTCACCCTGGAGCAGGCCATCGAACACGCGCTCGCGCACAACCCGGTGCTGGCGGCGCGAAAAAGCGGCGTGGAGGCGGCCGCGGCACGGCGCGAGGCGGCGCGCGGCGCGCATCATCCCGAACTCGGCCTGTCGCTGTCGGCGGTCAGCACCGACAATCCCCTCGAAGTTTTCGGATCGAAACTCAATACCCGCCGTGTGACGGCGGGCGATTTCGACCCGGCGCGGCTCAATGACCCGAATCGCCAGGACATTTACCACGCGCAACTGGCGTTGCGCGTGCCGGTTTACCGCGGCGGACAACTGACCGCACGCTCGACCGCGGCGGCGGAAAATGCCAGTGCCCACGAGCGCCACTACGAACGCACCCGCGAACTCGTCATCTTCCAGACTCACCAGGCCTACCGGCAAGTGCAACAGGCCGAGCAGGCGGTGACGATCGGCCTGGAAACCGCCAACGCCGCGCGCGACCATGCCCGAACCACGGGCGCGCTGGCCCGCACCGGGCGCACGGTCGTATCCGACCGGCTGACCGCCGAGGTCTACCAGTCGGCCATGGAATCCCAACACGAACAGGGCATCACCCGGCTGGAGCAGGCGCGCAGCGCCTTGCGCCTGACCCTGGGGCTCACCGACGGCACCGCGGTCGAGGCGGCGCCTCTGCCCGCCGCGGTCCCCAACACACCGTTGCCAGTGCTGACGGAACTGGAAACCGTCGCCATCGCCCGGCGCACGGACCTTGCCGCGGCCCACGCCCAAGCGCGCGCCTCCGGCGCGGAACTGTCCGGTGCCCGCGCGGCGCACCGCCCACGCTTCGATGTGATCGCCGCGCGCAACCACTTCGACGATCGCGAGGCCACGGCCTCGTCGACCACCATCATGGGCGTCCTGTCCATCGACCTCTACAGCGGGCGGCGTCACAGCGCCGGGATCGATGCGGCCACGGCCGAGGCCCAGGCGGCGCAATGGCAGGTGCGCGCGCTCGAACAGGCGATCCGCCACGAAGTCCGCAGCGCCCATGCCGCGCTGTCGGGCGCGATCCGGCGACATGCCCTGAGCCAGGGCAACGTGGAACGGGCCCGCGAAAATGTCCGGTTGGTACGCGAACGGTACGGACAGGGCCGCACGATCCTCATCGACCTGCTGCAGGCCGAGCGCGCGCTGCTGGAAGCGCGGCAGGAGGAACTGACGGCGCGCGTGCAGGTGCTCCTCGGCTGGGCCGAGCTCGACCTGGCCACAGGCAAGGGCACGCCCCCTGGCGATGGAGCGAAACCATGAGATATCTGTGGTTGCCTGCCCTGCTTCTGACAACGCTCGTCGTCACCTCCTGCGGGCGCGCGCCTGTCACGACGCGACCGGCCCTGCCGACACTGGAACGGCCGACGCTCGCGTTGCAGGCAAACCCGGAGCAACTGCGGATTCCGCGTGCGGCGCTGGTGGAACGTGGCGGCATCCCGGGCGTGTTCGTGCTCGATTCGATCGGCGAGGCACGCTTCCGCATGGTCCGCCCCGGTCATGCCGACGGCGATCGCCTGATCATCCTCGCCGGCCTGCATGGGAACGAAACGCTGGTGCTGGGCGACCTGCGCGGCGTGCGCGACGGCAGTCCGGTAAAACCGGTTGAAACCGCAGATAAACGCCGATGATCCTTTATATTGATAAACGCAGATATTGTGAAATGCATCGGATTCATCTGCGTTCATCCTTAACATATAAATCTGCGTCCATCTGCGTTCCAGAAATCGTATGGACAAAAATAATCACAAATTGAATCTCGCCGGGCGGGTCGCGAGCTACTTCGTCGACAACCGCCTGACGGTGCTGATTCTGGTGTTCGCCTTTATCGCCGGCGTGTTTTCCTTCCTGGTCACGCCGCGCGAGGAAAATCCGCGCATCGTCGTGCCGGCGGCCATGATCATCGTCAGCAAGCCCGGCGCCAGCCCCACGGAGGTCGAGGAGCTGGTGGTACGGCCGCTGGAAGCCATCCTGCAGGGACTGTCCGGCATCGACCACACCTACGGGCTCGCGACCAACTCGCTGGGTGTCGTGACCGTGCAGTTCAAGGTCGGGCAGGACAAGGAGGATTCGCTGGTCAAGCTCTACGACCGCATCATGTCGAATATCGACCGCCTGCCGCCCGGCACCCGGCAACCGCTGGTCAAACCGGTCGACGTGGACGACGTGCCGATCCTGACCATTTCACTGGCTTGTGCAGACCTGACGGACTGCCAGCTGCGGCGCATCGCCAACCAGGTGCTGGATCACCTGCGCCAGGTGAACGATACCGCGCTCGCCTACGTGCACGGCGGGCGCCCGCGCCAGATTAACGTCTACCTCGACCTGCGGCGCCTGCGCCACTTCAACCTGTCGCTGCTGGAGCTGCGTCGCGCGGTGGAGGCGGCGAGCGTCGACAGCCGCGCCGGCATGCTGGTCAACGCCAACCGCGTGATGGCGGTGCAGACCGGCGGCATGCTCAAGACCGCGACCGACGTCGGCAACCTGGTCGTCGGCTTGCAGGCCCACCGGCCGGTGTATCTGCGCGACGTCGCCACCATCGTCGATGGGCCGGGCGAGATCGACAAGATTCATCGTCTGGGCTTCGGACCCGCGCATCGCGGCGCGCACCCG
The DNA here is from genome assembly GCA_919902925.1 of Acidiferrobacterales bacterium. Classification (GTDB taxonomy): domain Bacteria; phylum Pseudomonadota; class Gammaproteobacteria; order Acidiferrobacterales; family Sulfurifustaceae; genus CAKKRZ01. The sequence goes on from CAKKRZ010000142.1 coordinate 10,828, forward strand.
CCCGACTACGAAATTCCGGCCGTGACCATCACCGTCGCCAAGCGCTCCGGCGCCAATGCCGTCACCGTCGCCGATGCGGTGCTGCGCAAACTGGAGCAGGTACGGCCGCAGCTGATCCCCGAGCAGGTTCGCGTGACCGTCACGCGCAACGACGGTGCGCGTGCCAACGATGCCGTCAATACGCTCATGGAGCACCTGGCGATCGCCGTCGGCACGGTGGTGGTGCTGCTGATCATCTTCCTCGGCTGGCGCGCGGCCGGCATTGTCACCATCACCATCCCGCTGATCCTATTCATCACGCTGACCATCGGCCTGATCGCCGGCCAGAGCATTAACCGCATTACGCTGTTTGCGCTGATCCTGTCGCTCGGCCTGCTGGTGGACGATTCGATCGTCGTGATCGAGAACATCTTCCGCCACTACTCGCGCCAGTCGGTCGACCGGCTGAAACACGCCGTGCAGGCGGTCAACGAAATCGGCAAACCCACCAACCTCGCCACCCTCACGGTCATCATCGCCTTCGTGCCGATGTTCTGGGTCACCGGCATGATGGGCCCGTACATGGCGCCGATCCCGTTCAACGTGACGGTCGCGATGATCGTCTCGCTGGTGATCGCCTACACCGTCGCGCCGTGGGCCGCCTACCGCTGGCTGCGCATGAACGCGCGAGACACCGCGAAACACGCGGCTGACACGCATGCGCCGGGACGGCTGGAGCGCGGCTATGAACGCCTGATGCGCCTGCTGCTCGACGGTGGCCGTCCGCGCCGCCTGTTCGCCTGGGGCGTGGTCGGGGCCATGGTGCTGGTGATGGCCCTGCCGGCCTTGCAGCTGGTGCAGTTCAGGATGCTGCCGAAAAACAACACCAACACCATCAACCTCACCATCGGTATGCCGGAAGGCACGGCGCTGGAGGACACCGACCGGGTCGCGCGCCTGGTCGGCGACATCGTGCGCCAACACCCGCACGTGGCCAGTTACGAGACCAGCGTCGGCGAACCCGGGGTGGTGGATTTCAACGGCCTGTTGCGCGGGACCAACCTGCGCCAGGGTCCGCACGTGGCCGAGGTGCGCGTCAATCTGCGCGACAAGCACGACCGCTGGACGTCGTCGATCGACATCGCGCTGGCGCTGCGCGAGCCGCTCGCGAAACTGGCGGCGGAAACGGGCGCCAACATCAAGGTCGTCGAAGACCCGCCCGGCCCGCCGGTGCGCGCCACGATCCTGGCGGAACTCTACGGCCCGGAAGAAAAGCCGGTGAAGCCAGGCGCGGCCGATGCCGAATCGTCGGACACCGCCTACGAGCGCCTGCGCGCGCTCGCGCGCGAAGTGCGCACGCAGGTGTTTGCGCGCACCCGCGACGTCGTGGACATCGACGATTCGGTGACGCACGACACGACGGAGTACCGCATTATCGTCGACAAGGAAAAGGCCGCGCTGGCCGGCATCCTGCCGGCGCAGGTACTGGACACCCTGCGCACGGCGCTGGCCGGTATCGATGCCGGCAGCGTGCACATCGAACACGAAAAGGAACCGGTGCCGATCAGTTTCCGCCTGCCGCAGGCCGACCGCACCGGACCACCCGACCTGAACCGCCTGTTCTGCGTGACCCCGCAGGGCCGCGCGATCCCGCTGACCGACATCGCGCGCATCGAGCGCGTGCCAACGGCCAAGCCGATCCTGCACAAGGACCAGCGGCGCGTGGTGTACGTGGAAGGCGATCTGGCCAGCACCAGCCAGGTCTACGCCGTGCTCGGCATGTGGCGCGCGTTGCAACAACCGCTGCCCTCGGGCGTGAAGCTCGACCAGTATTTCATGGCGGCGCCACCGGCGGCCGGCTACTCGCTGCGCTGGGACGGCGAAATGCGCTTGACGCTGGACGTGTTTCGCGATCTCGGCAGCGCGTTTGCGGTCGCCATTCTGCTCATCTATCTGGTGCTGGTCGGCTACTACCGTTCCTTCGCCATCCCCCTGATCGTCATGGGGGCAATCCCGCTGACCATCATCGGCGTGCTCCCGGGCCACGCCATCCTCGGCCAGTACTTCACCGCCACCTCGATGATCGGCGTAATCGCGCTGGCCGGCATCGTGGTGCGCAACTCGCTGCTGCTGATCGACTTTATTCTCGACTACCGCAACAGCGGCCATGCGCTGTACGACGCCGTCTTGCAGGCCGGCGTGGTGCGCCTGCGCCCGATCCTGCTGACCGCCATGGCCATCATTCTCGGCACCACCATCATGGCCTTCGACCCGGTGTTCGGCGGACTGGCCGTTTCGCTGATCTTCGGCACTTTCGCCTCGACGGTGCTGACGCTGTTCGTGATCCCCTTGTTGTACTATTTGTACGCCAGCCGGGCCAAACCCGCTTGAACTTGCCGCCCGCCGGCATACTCTGAAGCACTATGGACACCCTGACCCACGCCCTGTCCGGCGCACTCGCGGCGCGTGCCGCCGAACCCGGTGAAGCCGGCGGGAAACTGCTGCCGCGCCGCGCGCGCCTGTGGCTCGGCTTCTGGGCGGCGGCCTTTCCGGACAGCGACTTCATCGTTCGTTTCCTCGATCCGTTCATTTATATCACCACCCATCGTGGCGTCACCCATTCGGTGGTGATGTTGCCGCTGTGGGCGGCGGCGCTGGGCCTGGCGGTCTGGTGGCTGACGCGCAGGCGTTACAGCTACCGTGACATCGCCATCGTGATCGGGATTGGCATCGGCATCCACATCCTCGGCGATGTCATCACCGCCTTCGGCACCATGGTGTTCGCGCCGCTCACCGACTGGCGCGCGCAGTGGCCGGTGACCTTCATCATCGATCCTTATTTCACCTTCATCATCATCGCCGGGCTGGTGGCCTCCATGTTCATGCCGGCCACGCGCAAGCCGGCCGTGATCGGATTGGTGGCGCTGACGATGTACGTCGGTTTTCAGGGCATCCTGCGCGAGCGCGCCCTGGCCTTCGGTGAACAGTACGTCGCGCAGCAAAAACTGACCGGCGCGACCGTCAGCGCCCAGCCGCAGCCGTTCTCGCCGTTTCACTGGATGGTGGTGGTGAATTCCCCGACCGAATACCGAATCAGCCACATCAGCCTGTTGCGGAGCGAACCGGTCCCGTCGCCGGCGGCGGATCGTCACTGGCTGTGGCAGGTGGCGGCGTCCTATCAGCCGCGTGAACGCGCGCGCTGGGCCACCGTCACGCGCTACGGCGAAGCAACCGCCGATGTGCCACTGGTGCGCGATGCCTGGCAACACCCGGCGCTGGCCCGTTACCGGAGTTTTGTGCAGTTCCCGGCCGTCGAACGCATCGAGCGCAATGCCGATCTCACCTGCGTGTGGTTCCAGGACATTCGCTTCCGTCTCGCCGGCCGGACCATGCCGTTCCGCTACGGCGCCTGCCGGAATGGCAAACAACCGTGGCAGCTCCACCGGCTGGTGGAACAGGATGGCCGCTGGCGGCCCGAAACCGTTCCGGCATGAGTGATTTGTCGGCAGTGCTGGATGCGCTGGAACGCGACGGTTACGCGATCAGCGATTTCCTCGTCGACCGCTCGCTGGCTGAATCGCTGCGCCACGAAGCCAGCGCGCTGCACAGTGAAGGCGTCTTCCAACCGGCAGGGGTCGGTGGCGGCCAGACCCGCGAGCGGCATGAGTCCACCCGCACCGATCACATCCACTGGCTCGATCCCGCAGCCTCCAGCATCCAGGGTGCCTATCTCGTCGCAATGGAGAACCTGCGGCAGGCCATCAACAGCCGGCTGACACTCGGTCTTTTCGACATCGAGTGTCACTACGCCTGTTACGCCCCGGGCGGTTATTACCGGCCGCACCTCGACCGCTTCCAGCACGACAGCCGGCGCGCGTTGTCCGCGGTGTTCTATCTCAACGACGCCTGGACGGCGGATGACGGCGGCGCGCTGCGGTTATACCTGGGCGAAGCCGCAAACGCGCCTTCCCTGGCGCGCAGCCCTCGCCTTGATCCAATCGGCGATGTGCCGGCGGGAGACTATCGCGACGTGCTGCCGCGCCTCGGCACCCTGGCGCTGTTTCTCAGCGATCGTTACTGGCACGAAGTGCTGCCGGCCCGACGCCCGCGATTTGCCGTCACCGGCTGGTTCCGCACACGCGCTTGATGCCATTCATATCGATCGACAGATCGCCGGGCGAGTGCTCTTCGTCACTCCGTCCGCTCACCGGAATTTTGAGTAGAGGTATAACGACGCCATGACCACTGCCCTCGAGGTCGTCCTGGCCTATCACCAGCGCACCAAGCACCATCTGCATCGCTACGCCGCGGGGCCCGGCGGCATGGACTGGAAAAACCAGCCCGACCCGTTCCGCCATTTTGCCGGCAGCCCGCCGCGGGAACTGCCGTTACTGACCGAGTCCGCGCAGCCTCGTTACGTCGATCTTTACCAACCGCTGGCGATCGCGCCGCTAGCGTTAACGTTGAACCACGTCGCCGCCCTGCTGGAACTCGCCTTTGGCCTGTCCGCCTGGAAGCAACATGGTGGCGAGCGCTGGTTCCTGCGTTGCAATCCTTCCAGCGGCAACCTGCACCCCACCGAGGCCTATGTGGTGGTCGCGGGCATTCCGGGTATCGAGAACGGCGTGCACCACTACCTGAGCCGCGATCACCTGCTCGAACACCGCTGCCAGCTTGGCACGGCACCCAGCGACGATGAACCCGTCCTGCCACCCGATTCCTTTCTGGTGGGCCTCACCTCGATCCATTGGCGCGAGGCCTGGAAATACGGCGAACGTGCCTACCGCTATTGCCAGCACGATGCCGGCCATGCCATCGCCACCGTACGCTATGCGGCGGCCACCCTGGGTTGGCAGGCGCGGCTGCTGACGTCCTGGAGCGACGCGGATATTGGCACGATCCTGGGGCTCGACCGTGACAATGACTTCGGCACGGCCGAACGCGAACACCCTGACGCCATGTTGCTGGTCACGGCTCGCCAAACCGGCTTCGCGGACGACGAATTCGCAGCGGATACGTGCATCGGTGCAGTAAAGAGCGGCCAATGGCAAGGACGAGCCAACGTGCTCTCATCACAACATGGGCATGATTGGCCGGTGATCGATGAGGTGGCGCTGGCCTGCAAAAAACCGTCGACTACGGAAACCCTATGGCATGCAGACGTGCTGCCCGAGCCGCTCACCAACGACAGCCAGCTCAGCGCCGTCACCATCATCAAACAGCGCCGCAGCGCCCAGGCGTTCGATGGCATTTCGACCATTGCGGCCAACACCTTCTATCGAATGCTGGACATGACACTGCCACGCCCGGCCATGGCGCCCTGGGATGCGATCAACTGGGAACCGCGCGTGCATCTGGCGCTGTTCGTGCATCGCGTAGAGGGCCTCACGCCCGGGCTGTATCTGTTTCTGCGCAACGACCGGATTGAAACCACGCTGCGCGCGGCGGTGTCTTCCGAATTGGAATGGACGCGCGTGGAAGGCTGTCCCGCGCATCTGCGACTCTTCCAGCTGGCGACAGGCGATGCCCGGGCGGCGGCCCGCACCCTGTCCTGTCACCAGGACATCGCCGCCGACGGCGCCTTCAGCCTCGGCATGTTGGCCGAATACGAAACGAGCCTCACTCCGGCGCCGTGGGCGTACCGCCAGCTATTCTGGGAGACCGGCATCCTTGGGCAGGTGCTGTACCTGGAGGCTGAAGCCGCTAACGCGCCT
>CAKKRZ010000143.1 GCA_919902925.1 Acidiferrobacterales bacterium
GGGCAGACCGAAGGCGCCGTTGTTGATCAATGCGTAAATGCGGCCGCCGGTGCGCTCCAACACGGTGTCGACGGCACGGCGGATGGATTTACTGGAGTCCAGATCGAGCGCGAGGCTTTCCAGCTCTTCGCTGGCCAGTCGCTGTACGTCCTCATCGCGACGGGCGGTGGCGAACACACGGTAACCGCGCCGGCGCAGGCCGTGGGCGGTGTGGTAGCCGATGCCGGAGGAACAGCCGGTGATCAGGATGCTGGCGGAGTGCATGTGGTTGCGTGTCGGGCCGGTCAGTTTATTACGGCGGCACGAACCCATCTGAAAGCACGGCGCAAAGCGATATTTCCGCGCCCAAGGGGAAGAGCGGTCGTGCCGCCGTAATAACGAAATTCATAATGATTTTCGCTATTGACCCGGCACATCCGTGAAATCGGTCTCTGCCGGGAAACTGGTCCGTCGCGTCTCCAATTAACTACAAACGTGCCGGGTCAATAGCTTACAATGACATCATCTCCAAGGCGAACGAAGAACGTGGCCAAGCCCACCGTCTATTTCAGTGCCGCTATTCCCCTGGCCCCCCGCCTCAGCGGGATCAATCCTGATTGGCGCGGTCAACAGTGGCAGCCCGGCGCCGAGATCGGGTCCTCGCCCCTGGTCATGTTGCTGACGGTTGCCGATGCGCAAGCGGCGCTCGCTCAGGGCGTAACGGCGCCCATCATTCTCTGGGCTCCGCAAGGTCAGGGACGCTTGGTTCATCCCCAGGTGGTCGGCGCCCTGGATGCCGGTAGCGCCGATGAGACCGTACGCACCACCTTAACCGCGGCCCTGGCGAGGTCGGCTGCGGACAGTGACCGTGCCGGCCAGATGCTCGAGCGTGTGCTGGAAGTCGGGCGCGCGCTGGCTTCGGAGAAGGATCTCGACACCCTGTTTGGGCTGATCCTCACCCATGCCCGGGCGCTGACGAATGCCGATGGCGCTTCCATCTACACACGCGATGCCGGCGGGACGTTGTATTTCCGTCTTTGGCAGAATGCGACCACAGGCGATGCCAAGGATCCGCAAAAGATACCCGCCGGCGAGCACAGCGTCGCCGGCTATGTCGCCCGTAGCGGCGAGGTCCTGGTCATCGACGATGTCTACGCCATCGACCCGCGCGCTCCTTACCAGTTCAATCCGGGTTTCGACCGCTCCAGTGGTTATCACACGCGCTCGTTGCTGACCCTGCCGCTGACCAACAAGGCTGATGAAGTCGTCGGTGTGCTCCAGCTCATCAACCGCAAGGACGATGCGCAGGTGCGGTTGACGGACCAGAAAACGGTGGACTTGCACGTACGACCCTTCGATGCCCAGGATCAGCGCGTGGCCATGGCGCTGGCCGGACAGGCCGGCGTGGCCTTGGAGAACAGCATCCTCTATGCCGATATCGAGAAGTTGTTCGAAGGTTTCATCCGCGCCTCGGTGCAGGCCATCGAGGCGCGCGATCCGATCACCGCCGGCCATTCCTTCCGCGTCGCCGGTTTTTCCGAGCGCCTGGCGATCGCGGTCGATCGTATCGACCGCGCCGGGCTGCGCGACATCCGCTTCAGCAGGGACGAACTGCGTGAACTTCGCTACGCCGCGCTGCTGCACGATTTCGGCAAGGTCGGCGTGCGCGAGTACGTGCTGGCCAAGGCCAAGAAGCTGCAACCGCACCAGCTGGAGCTGGTCAAGAATCGCTTTCGCTACGCACGCGTCTCGCTGGAACGGCATGCGCTGCGAGCCTTGCTCACGCTCAATGATCGCAAGGTGACCGCCGCCGAGTTTGCCGAGGCGCGCCGGAACATCGAGCAGCAGCTGGCGGCCCGCCGCGAGGAACTCGACCGCCACATGGAGTTCGTGCTGCGCGTGAACGAACCCAACGTGACGGCCCAGGAAGTATCGAACGAACTCGACGCAGTGGCCGCCTTCCGTTTCCCGGGCGAGGACAGCGAGGATCTGCCGCTGCTGGAGCCTTTCGAGTTCGCCGATCTGTCGCTGGCCAAGGGCAGCCTCAACTCGGAGGAGCGTTCCGAGATCGAATCGCACGTTACCCACACCTACCGGTTCCTGAGCCTGATCCCCTGGACCCGCAACCTGGCCAACCTGCCGCTCTATGCCTATGCCCACCACGAGAAGCTCGACGGCAGCGGCTACCCGCGCCGCCTGCCGGGCGGAGAGATTCCGCTGCAGTCGCGCATGCTGACCATTTCGGACATCTACGACGCCCTGACGGCCCCGGACCGACCCTACAAGCGCGGCCTGCCGCCCGACAAGGCGCTGGATATTCTGGCCAAGGAGGCCCAGACCGGGAAGATCGACCGGCCGCTCTACGAGGTGTTCGTGGAATCCAGGGCCTGGCAGGGCGGTTAGGCCTACGAAAGCGTGACCGTGTCCTATATAATTCGTGTCGGCCGGGGAAATCCCGGCCTTGTCTTTCCCGAACTGAATATTCTTATCGGCATCCTTCGTGCGTCACGATGACCAAATCTTCTCCAACGCCCGTTGAACGTCTGCGCGTCGGTGTCGCCGGCGTCGGTTACCTTGGCCGCATCCACGCCAAGATCTATGCGCAGATGCCGGATGTCGAGCTGGTCGGCGTGGCCGACGTCGACGAAGCGGCGGCGCGCGAAGTGGCGGCCCAGCACGGCTGCGCCGCCTACCGGGACGCGGGCGATTTGCTCGGCAAGGTCGACGCCGTCAGCATCGTGGTGCCGACCGTTTTTCATCGCGAGGTGGCCGCGCCGTTCCTGGCGGCGGGCGTGCACATGCTGATGGAAAAGCCGCTGGCGCCGACGGTGGCGGAGGCGCAGGTCATCGTCGCGCAGGCCGAGGCGGCCGGCGTGATCTTTCAGGTCGGCCATCTGGAACGCTTCAATGCCGGCATCATGGCCTTGTCGGAACATTGCCGGAATCCGCGCTTCATCGAAGTGCATCGCCTCGGACCGTTTGTCGAGCGCGCTACCGATGTCGACGTGGTCACCGATCTCATGATCCACGACATCGATATCGTCCTGTCGCTGGTGAATTCCTCGATTCGCTCCATTGCCGCCAACGGCGCGCGGGTCATTACCGATCACGTCGACATCGCCAACGCCCGCATCGAATTCGAAAATGGTGCGGTCGCCAATTTCACGGCCAGCCGGGTATCGAACAAGCGCCTGCGTCGCATCCGCGTGTTCGGCGACCGGCATTACTACGGATTGAACTATATCGACCAGACCCTTGAGGTGACCCAAGCGATCCCGGAGGAGGCTGGCAGCAAATGGCCGAAGCTGGTCACCGAAACCGTCAACATCACCCCGCGCCCGCCGCTCGACACCGAGCTGCGTTTTTTTGTCGACTCGGTACGATCCGGCACGCCGCCGCTGGTCACCGGTCGTGTCGCCCTGGAAGCCCTGCGCGTGGCGCACCAGGTGCAGGAGAATATTTCCCGATGTCAGACCTGAAACCGGTTCCCTTTCTCGACCTGTCCGCCCAGTTCCGGACGCTGGAGCGCGAGTGGCTGGACGCCATACGCGAAACCGGTAGCCGCGGCAGTTTTATTCTCGGCCCGCACACCCAGGCCTTCGAGAAGGAATTCGCCGAGGCGGTCGGCGTGAAGCACGCCATCGGCGTGGCTAATGGCACGGACTCGCTCTATCTATCGCTGCGCGCGCTGGGCATCGGCCCGGGCGACGAGGTCATCACCACGCCGTGGACCTTCTTCGCCAGCGCCGAGTCGGTGAGCATGGTCGGCGCCACGCCGGTGTTCGTCGATATCCGGCCGGACACTTTCTGCATCGATCCGGACAGCATCGTCAAACGGCTCAGCCCGAAAACCAAGGCGATCCTGCCGGTGCACATCTTCGGCCATGCCTGCGACATGGACGCGATCATGCAGATTGCCAAGGACCGTAAGCTCGCGGTGCTGGAAGACTGCGCGCAATCGTATGGGGCACGCTGGGGCGGCAAGGTCACCGGTTCGATCGGCGACGCCGGTTCGTTCAGTTTCTATCCGACCAAGGTGCTGGGCGGATACGGCGACGGTGGAATGATTACCACCAACCGTGACGATTTGCATGATCATGTCCGCCGGCTGCGCAACCACGGCGCCGCCAAGCCGTTCATGCACGTCGAGATCGGCATGAATTCGCGTCTCGACGAGATCCAGGCGGCGGTGTTGCGCCTGAAACTGCGCACCATCGATCGCGACCTCGCCGGCCGGCGCGCGATCGCGGCCGAGTACACGAAACGTTTTGCCGGCACGGCGGTGAAACCGCCGGTGGCCCTCAAGCCGGACGCGCA
>CAKKRZ010000144.1:0-3127 GCA_919902925.1 Acidiferrobacterales bacterium
CATCACGAATCACTCCCTATGTTGATGTTAAGTTTGTACACAGTCTTCTAAAGCCAATACGATAAATCTTTGACTTGAGTCAAGCCGCCGTCCTGTTCTGGCGCTGGTAGAGAAACTTGTGCACAGCCGCCCGGGCCTGCCTATACTCGGGCCGTTCAGCCAGCACAAGCCGGTCGCGCGGACGCGGCAGTCTCACATCCAGAATGTCGCCGATCGTGGCAGCCGGACCGTTGGTCATCATGACAATACGGTCCGAGAGCAGCACCGCCTCGTCCACGTCGTGAGTGACCATCACCGTGGTCGTGCCCTTGATCGCGACGATGCGCATGATCTCGTCCTGCAGGTGGGCACGGGTCAGCGCATCCAGCGCCCCAAGCGGTTCATCCAGCAACAGCACCTTGGGTTCCATGGACAGCGCCCGGGCGATGCCGACGCGCTGTTTCATGCCGCCGGAGATCTCGTGCGGCATGCGGTGCATGGCGTGGCTGAGACCGACCAGTTCGAGCGCCGCCTCGGTGCGTTTCACCATGGCCACCTTCTTCTCCTTGCTAGCGAACACCCGCTCGACGGCGAGATAGACGTTCTCGAAGCAACTCATCCACGGCAGCAGCGAGTGGTTCTGGAACACCACCGCCCGGTCCGGCCCGGGACCGGCAATCTCGCGGTTGTTGCACAACAGTACGCCGTCGCTGGCGTCGGACAGTCCGGCGACCAGGTTAAGCAGCGTCGACTTGCCGCAACCGGAATGGCCGATGATCGAGACGAATTCGCCCTGGCGGACGCTGAGGTCGATGTCGCGCAGCGCGACGAATTTTCCCTTCTTGGTCGTGAAGACCTTTTGCACTTTTTCCAGCGATACGTAGCGTTCCATGTCCGGCTCCTAGTATTCGAAACGTTTGGCGAGCAGCATCAGCGATTGTTCCAAAATCAGGCCCACGATCCCGACCACGAAGATGGCGACGATGATGTGCGCGACGTTGAGATTGTTCCACTCATCCCACACCCAGAAGCCGATACCGACACCGCCGGTGAGCATTTCGGCGGCCACGATCACCAGCCAGGCAACACCCACCGCCAGCCGCACCCCGGTCAGGGTGTAGGGCAGGACCGCCGGGAACAGTATCCTGGTGAACACCTTCCATTCCGACAGGTTCAGCACCTTGGCCACGTTCAGGTAATCCTGGGGCACGCGCGTGACCCCGACCGAGGTGTTGATGATCATCGGCCAGATGCTGGAGATGAAAATCACCCAAATGGCCGCCGGTTGCGCCTCCTTGAACACGTACAGGCCGATCGGCAGCCAGGCGAGCGGCGATACCGGCCGCAGCAAGCTGATGATCGGAGACGTCATGCGATGCAGAAACATGAAGCGCCCGATGAGAAAGCCCAGCGGAATGCCGATCAGCGCCGCCAGACCAAAACCCATGCCGACGCGCGACAGCGAGTGCAGGATATTCCAGCCGATACCCTGATCGTTCGGCCCGCGAGTGTGAAACGGGTCGCTGAACAGCTTCACCGCGGCATCCCAGGTCACCTCGGGGCCAGGGATACCACTGGTCCTGGCCACCTGCGACCAGATCAGCAGCAGGGCCAGAAACCCGAGTAGCGGCGGAACCACGACACGCGCGGTGTCGGCAATGGCCTGCACGACACGTTCGCGGCGGCCGGCCTCCGCCGCTATTATTGCCGCCCCGGCGGCCAGGACCAGCCTCGGGATGACGGGCGTCGTCGCGGTTTTCATCATTGGAGTCACGCTCATGATTTTCCTCCTGGTCAGACCTTAGATCTTGAAGCCGGCGGCATAGGCCTTCGGATTGGCGCCATTCCAGGCCACGCCATCGACCAGCGTGGTGCTGCGCATCGGGCTGGCGGGCAACGGTACCTTGGCCATCGCCGCCGCCTGTTTGTAGATCTCGATCTGATTCACCTGTTTGGCCACGGCCAGGTAGTCCGGATCCTGCTTGAGCAGGCCCCAGCGACGATGCTGGGTCAGGAACCACATGCCGTCCGACAGGTACGGGAAGTTCACCTTGCCACCGTTGTAGAACTTCATGTAGTTGGCGTCCTTCCACTTCCGGCCGATGCCGTTGTCGTACTCGCCTTTCATGCGGCCCTCGATCACGCCCGCCTCGGTATTGACGTACGACTTCTGGGCGATGATCTGCGAGACCTTCGGTCGGTTGACCATGGTATCGATATACTTCGAGGCCTCCAGAATCGCGGCCGTCATGGCGCGCGCCGTGTTCGGATACTTCTGCACGAACTCCAGGCGCGTGCCGAGCACCTTCTCCGGATGGTCCTTCCAGATATCCTGGGTGGTGACGGCGGTAAAACCGATCTTGTCGTGAATGGCGCGCGCATTCCACGGCTCACCCACACAGAAACCGTCCATGTTGCCGACACGCATGTTGGCGACCATCTGCGGCGGCGGCACGGTGATGGTCTTGACGTCGGTGAACGGATTGATGCCATGCGCCGCCAGCCAGTAATAGATCCACATGGCGTGGGTCCCGGTCGGGAAGGTATGGGCGAAGGTGTACTCGCGCTTCTCGGCGCTAATCAGCTTCTTGAGCGTGGCGCCATCGGTGACGCCCCTCTCCCTGAGCTTGTTCGACAACGTGATGGCCTGGCCGTTGTGGTTCAGGTTCATTAGAATGGCCATGTCCTTCTTCGGCCCGCCAATGCCGAGTTGCACGCCGTAGATGAGTCCGTAAAGCACGTGCGCCGCGTCAAGCTCGGCGTTGACCAGCTTGTCGCGCACCGCCGCCCAGCTTGCCTCCTTGGACGGGGTGATCTTGAGGCCGTATTTCTTGTCGAAACCCATCTCCGAGGCGATCACCACGCTGGCGCAGTCGGTGAGCGGGATGAAGCCGATTCTGACGGCGGGCTTTTCGGGTGCATCGCTGCCGGCGGCATAGGCCGCCTGCCGGACGCCGGCGGGAACCAGACCCATGAGGCCGGCGGCGCCGACACCGGCGGCCAGGCTGGCCTTCAGAAACTGCCGGCGCGAAGAATCGGCCTGCGATTCATGGCCGGGCTTCTGTCCTGATTCTGGCTGCTTGCTCATCACGTCACCTCGTCGGTTGGTTAAATGCTGGCCGCTCTTGCGGCATTCACGCATCCTGAA